>CAMPGL010000009.1 GCA_946885435.1 uncultured Brevundimonas sp.
CGCGCCTGGACCGTCCGATGACAGAACTGAACTTCAAGCGAGTCCTGCTCAAGGTGTCGGGCGAGGTCCTGATGGGCGATCAGGGCTATGGCATCGACATGAAGACGGTCGACACCGTGGCCTCCGCCATCAAGCGCGCGGTCGAGAGCGGCGTCGAGATGTGCCTGGTGATCGGCGGCGGGAACATCTTCCGCGGCCTGTCCAAGGCGGCCGGCGACATGGACCGGGCCACGGCCGACCACATGGGCATGCTGGCCACGGTGATGAACGCCCTGGCCATGCAGGCGGCGCTGGAGAAGATCGGCGTCCAGACCCGGGTGCAGAGCGCCCTGACCATGAATGCGGTGGCCGAGCCCTACATCCGCAGGCGCGCGCTGCGGCACCTCGAAAAGGGCCGGGTGGTGATCTTCGCCGCCGGCGTGGGCGCGCCGTTCTTCACGACGGATTCCGGCGCCGCGCTGCGCGCCGCCGAGATGGGTTGCGACGCGCTTCTGAAGGGCACCAGCGTCGACGGCGTCTACACCGCCGATCCGAAGAAGGATAAGACCGCCACGCGCTATGACCGTCTGTCGTATCAGGACGTGCTGGCCAAGGACCTGCGGGTGATGGACGCCTCGGCGATCGCGATGATGCGCGACACGGGCATCCCCATCGTGGTCTTCTCGATCCGCGAGGAGGGCTCGCTGCGCCGCGTTCTGAACGGCGAAGGGTGCTTCACCGTCATCAGCGGCCAAGTCTAAGAAGAACAGAACCGGGAGACACGATCCATGGCCAAGCCCGACCTCAAGACGTTCCGCGACCGGATGGACAAGGCGGTCAGCGCGCTGAAGGACGAGTTCGGCGGTCTGCGCACCGGCCGCGCCTCGGCCAGCCTGCTCGATCCGGTCCAGGTCGAGGCCTATGGCTCGACGTCGCCGCTGAACGCGGTGGCCGCTATCTCGGTGCCCGAGCCGCGCATGATCACCGTCAACGTCTGGGACCGGGGCGTGGTCGTGGCCGTCGAAAAGGCCATCCGCAGCGCGGGCCTGGGCCTGAACCCCGTCGTCGACGGCCAGACCCTGCGCATCCCGATCCCGCCGCTGACCGAGGAGCGCCGCAAGGACCTCGCCAAGCTGGCCGGCAAGTACGCCGAGCAGCAGCGCATCGCCGTGCGCAACGTGCGCCGCGACGCCAACGACGAGCTGAAGAAGGCCGAGAAGGCCGGCGAGATCAGCCAGGACGAACAGAAGAAGATGGAGGCCGAGGTCCAGAAGGACACCGACGCCGCCATCAAGCGCATCGACGAGGCCTTGAAAGCCAAGGAAGTTGAGATCATGCAGGTCTAGGACCTGTGGTCTAACGCTCTCACCCGCTCACCCCGGCGAATGCCGGGGCCCAGATGACAAGGCGCCGGCGCTGTCCCGCGAAACGCAGTGAGAAACAGGCAGAGGTTCTTCCATATGATCTGGGCCCCGGCATTCGCCGGGGCGAGCGGTCGTGGAGGCATGCGCCTTGGCTGATGCGACCGCCGGCCCCCGCCACGTCGCCCTGATCATGGACGGCAACGGACGCTGGGCGAAGGCGCGCGGCATGCCGCGGACGCTGGGACACCGGGCGGGCGTCCAGGCGCTGAAGCGGACGGTCGAAGCCGCGCCCGACCTGGGACTGCAGTGCCTGACGGTCTTCGGCTTCTCGACCGAGAACTGGCGCCGTCCGGCGGAAGAAGTCTCCGAGCTGATGGGCCTGGTGCGGGCCTACGTCGAAAGCGACCTGGAGCGGCTGGTGCGCGAGGGCGTGCGCCTCAAGGTTCCGGGCAGCCGCGTCGGCCTGCCTGCCGATATCCGCGCCATCGTCGAGAACGCCGAGGCCAGGACCGCCGACAACGACCGCTTCCTGCTGCAGGTCGCCTTCAACTACGGCGGCCGCGCCGACATACTGGCCGCCGCCCGCCGCTTCGCCGAGAGCGGCGAGGATCCGGCGCTGCTGGACGAGGCGCGGTTCGAGTCCCTGCTGTCCACCGCAGGCGCGCCGCCGGTCGACCTGATCGTGCGCACCTCGGGCGAGCGGCGGCTGTCGAACTTCCTCCTGTGGGAGGCGGCCTACGCCGAGCTGCTGTTCCAGGACGTGCTGTGGCCCGACTATGGTCGAGAGCCCCTGGCCCAGGCCATCGAGGCGTTCCGCACCCGGGACCGCCGCTTCGGCGGGCTGAGCGAGCCCGAGCGGGCCGCCGGCTGATGGAAGCCCGCGATATCGGCATGCGCGCGGCCTCGGCGGCCGTGCTGGCGCCCCTGGCCATCATCGCGCTGTGGGCCGGCGGCTGGGGCTTCATCATCCTGATGGGACTGGCCGCCGGCATCCTGGCCATGGAGTGGGGCGCGATCAGCGAGCGCCGCGCGCCCGTCCTGATCGGCGTGGCGGTCGCGTTCGCGGTGCTCGGCGCCATGATCGCGGCCTATGTCGGGGACTTCTCGGCGGCCCTGGTTCTTCTGGTGTTCGGCGCGATCGCGGCCAGCCTGTTCGCCCGGGCGGTCAAGGGCTCCGGTCTCGATGCGGCCTATGGCGTGCTCTATATCGGCTGGCCCATGGTGCTGCTGGTCTGGCTGAGGAACCTGCCGGACGGGGGGCGCTGGACCATCCTGCTGTTCTCGGTGACCTGGGCGGCGGACATCGCGGCCTATCTGGTCGGCAACATGCTGAAGGGGCCCAAGCTGTGGCCCCGGTTCTCGCCCAACAAGACCTGGTCCGGCTTCGCCGGCGGCCTGCTCGGCGGAATGCTCGCGGCCACGGCCGTGGTCTGGCTGCTGGCCGACGCGGGCTTCCCGTTCGCGGGCGTCAGCCTGGCGGGCGCGGCGGCGGTGGGCCTGGCCGGGGCGCTGGCCACCATGGCGGGCGATCTGTGGGAGTCGGCCCTGAAACGGCGGTTCGGCGTGAAGGACGCGGGCGCCATCATCCCGGGCCACGGCGGCCTGCTCGACCGGGTCGACGGCCTGATGTTCGCGGTGGTCATCATCGCCGTGATCAAGTTCCTCATCGACTGGGGGCTGGTCGGATGAGCGGGCGCAGGCGCGTCACCGTCCTGGGCTCTACCGGCTCGGTCGGAACCTCGACGCTCGACCTGATGGATCAGGCGGGCGGACGCGACGCCTTCGAGATCGAGGCCCTGACCGCCGGGGCCAATGTGAGCCTGCTGGCGGAGCAGGCGCTGAGGTGGCGCCCGCGGCTGGCCGTGATCGGCCGGGACGACCTCAAGGGCGAACTGGACCGGCTGCTGGAAGGCTCAGGCGTCCGGACCGCCAGCGGCGATGAGGCCGTGGAGGCCGCCGCGTCGGGCGGCGCGGACTGGATCATGGCGGCCATCGTCGGCTCGGCCGGGCTCAAGCCCGCCTGGGCGGCGGCCAAGTCGGGCGCGACCCTGGCCCTGGCCAACAAGGAAAGCCTGGTCTGCTGCGGGCCCGCCCTGATCGAAACGGCGCGGGCGGCCGGCGGCCGGGTGATCCCTGTCGATTCCGAGCATTCGGCCATCTTCCAGGTTCTGGAGCCGCACAATATCGACCGCGTCTCGCGGCTGGTGCTGACGGCTTCGGGCGGACCGTTCCGCACGACCTCGCTGGCCGACATGCGCGCGGTGACGCCCGAACAGGCCGTGGCCCATCCCAACTGGAGCATGGGCGCCAAGATCTCGGTCGACAGCGCCACCATGGCCAACAAGGGCCTGGAGATGATCGAGGCGGCCTATCTGTTCGGCGTCGAGGCCGGGCGGATCGCCGTGCTGGTCCATCCGCAGTCGATCATTCACAGCCTGGTCGAATACGCCGACGGCTCGACCCTGGCGCAGCTGGGGCCGCCAGACATGCGCACGCCGATCGCCTGCGCGCTCGCCTGGCCCGAGCGGATCGCCTGGCCGGCGCCGCAGCTGGATCTGGCCGCGCTCGGCTCCCTGACCTTCGAGGCGCCCGACGAGACGCGGTTCCCGATGCTCAGGCTCGCGCGCCAGGCCCTCATCGCCGGGGGCGCAGCGCCAGCCGTCTTCAATGCGGCCAACGAGGCGGCGGTCCAGGCCTTTCTTGACCGGCGCATCCGCTTTCTCGATATTGCGGCCACGGTGGCCGAGACGCTCGAGACGTTCGAGGGCGGTTCGTTCGGGGGGACTGAGGCCGATCCGCTGGGCAGCGCGCTCGAGGCGGACCGGAGCGCGAGGCGACTGGCCCAGGAAGCTGTCGGCCGCCGGGCGCTCGCAGCCTGACTCTGGAAGAGGTTTTCGGCCTGATGCTCGACTTTCTGGGGTCCGCGGCGGGAACGCTGGCCGCCTTCGTGGCGGTCCTGGCCCTTGTCATCACCATCCACGAGCTGGGCCACTTCTGGATGGCCAAGGCGTTCGGCGTGAAGATCGACCGCTTTTCGCTCGGCTTCGGCAAGACACTGTGGGCCAAGAAGGACCGGTCGGGCGTGGAGTGGCGGCTGGCGGCGCTGCCGCTGGGCGGCTACGTCAAGTTCTCAGGCGATCTCGACGTCACCGGCGTGCCGGACCGTGAAGGCCTGGCGGCGCTCAAGGCCGACATCGTCGAGCGCGAAGGTCCGGGCGCCGAGCGCGCCTATTTCCACTTCAAGCCGGTGTGGCAGCGGGCGCTGATCGTGCTGGCCGGGCCGGTCTCGAACTTCATCCTGGCCATCCTGATCTTCACCATCGTCAACCTGTCGTTCGGCGAGACGCTGATGATCAAGCCGCGCGTGGGCGCGGTGCAGCCGGACAGCCCGGCCGCCGAGGCCGGCTTCCAGCCGGGCGACCTGGTGACCCGGGTCGACGGCCGTTCGGTCACCGACTGGCGCGAGTTCGCCCAGCTGATTTCCCTTCGAGCCGGCGTGCCCGTGCGGGTCGAGCTGGACCGCTCCGGCGAGCCAACCCGCCTGACCGTGACGCCGGGCGTGCGCGAGGTCACCAGCCCGCTCGACGATTCGACGGTGCGCATCGGTTTCGTCGGCCTGACGCCCAGCCAGGCCGAAGGCGACATCGTCCGCCACAACTACACCCTGCCGGGCGCCGCCATGGCCGGCGTCCGCCAGACCGGGGCGATCCTGGACACCAGCATCACCTACCTCGGCCGAATCTTCACCGGCCGCGAGAGCGGCGACCAGCTTTCCGGCCCGATCGGCATCGCGCGGGCCTCGGGCGCCATCGCCGGAGCCGCCGCCGACGGCGCGGATTCCTTCGGTCAGGCCGTCCGCAGCGTGTTTTTCTCGCTCCTGACGCTCGCCGGCCTTCTTTCTGTCGGAGTCGGGTTCCTCAATCTGCTACCGATACCGGTTCTGGACGGGGGTCACTTGCTCTTCTACGCGTATGAAGCCGTGGCGCGCAGGCCGCTGGCCGCCGGAATCCAGGAAGCCGGGTTCCGGGTCGGTCTTGCTTTGCTGGTGGGATTGATGTTGTTCGCCACCTGGAACGACCTCAACAAGCTAAACCTCTTCGCCTTCCTCGGCGGGTCTTCGTGAATCGCCTCCGCCCGTCGCCGATGGTCCCCTCTATGTCGCACCGCTCCCGCCTCGTCCTTCAGTCGAGCCTGACCGCCCTGGCTGCGTCCGCCATGCTGGCCGGACCGGCGCTGGCGCAGGAGACGCCCCAGCCCACCGCGCCCGCCGAGCAGACGGTCGAGCAGCCGCAGATCCAGACCGAGGCGCTGGACGTCCGCCAGGGCGTGGTCGCGCGCATCCAGGTCCAGGGCGCCCAGCGGATCGATCCGACCACCATCCTGTCCTATCTGCCGATCCAGCCCGGCGACACGGTCGACGACGCCGTCATCGACCTGGCGGTGCGCACCCTGTTCCGCACGGAGCACTTCTCGGACGTCCAGATCGGCCTGCAGTCGAACGGCACCCTGCTGGTGCAGGTGGTCGAGAACCCGATCATCAACCAGGTCGTGTTCGAGGGGAACAGCGCCCTCAACGAGGAGCGCCTGCGCGAGGAGATCACCATCCGGCCGCGCGGCGTCTACACCCGCGCCCGCGTCCAGGCCGAAGTCCAGCGCATCGTGGAGCTGTACCGCCGATCGGGCCGGATCGCCGCCACGGTGACCCCCAAGCTGATTCAGCTGGAGCAGAACCGCGTCGACCTGATCTTCGAGATCGACGAGGGCGTGTCGACCGGCGTGCGCTCGATCCAGATCCTCGGCAACGAGGAGTTCTCGGACAACGACCTGCGCGACGTGATGGTCACCGAGCGCAGCCAGTGGTGGAACTTCTTCTCGTCGAACGACAACTACGACCCGGACCGGCTCGAGTACGACCGCGAGCAGCTGCGCGATTTCTATACGAACCGCGGCTACTACGATTTCCGCGTGGTTTCGTCGGTGGCCGAGCTGACGCCGGACCAGGAAGACTTCCTCATCACCGTCACGGTCGACGAGGGCGAGCGCTATGAGTACGGCGCGCTGACGATCGAGACCGAGAACGAGCGGCTGAACCCCGAGTTCCTGCGCGCCCTGCTGCCGATCGAGGAAGGCGACCTCTACCGCAGCGACCAGATCGAGGAAGCCGTCGACACCCTGACCTTCGCGGCGGGCGCGGCGGGCTACGCCTTCGTCGACATCCGTCCGATCGAGACGCCGAACCCCGAGACCAACCGCGTCGACATCACCTTCCAGATCAACGAAGGCCCGCGGGTCTACGTCGAGCGGATCGACATCGTGGGCAACACCCGCACCATCGACCCGGTGATCCGCCGCGAGATGATGCTGGTCGAGGGCGACGCCTTCAACCAGGCCCTGGTCGACCGGTCGCGCAACAACCTGCGTGGCCTGCAGTTCTTCGAGGACGTGACCATCGAGGAAGTCCCGGGTTCGGCCCCCGACCGCACCGTCCTGCAGGTCGCGGTCCAGGAACAGCCGACGGGCGAACTCTCCTTCGGCGCCGGCTTCTCGTCGGTGGACGCCTTCATCATCGACCTGGGCGTGACCGAGCGGAACTTCCGCGGCCGCGGCCAGAACCTGGTGGCCCGCCTGTCTTGGGGCTCCCTGCGTCAGCAGGCCCAGTTCAGCTTCACTGAGCCGCGATTCCTCGGCCGTGACCTGCGCGCGGGCTTCGACGTCTATCACTACCGGTATGACCTGGAGGAGGAATCCTCCTTCGACTGGGCCTCGACGGGCGTCGGGGTGCGGCTCGGCTGGCCGATCAACAACTACACCAGCCTCAACCTGCGCTATAATTTGAAGTCGGACGAGATCATCGTGCCCGACGGCTATTGCCCGGGCTTCGGCTCGCGGGCGCTGTGCGAGCAGGTCGGCTCCTTCACCAACTCGGCGGTCGGCTACACGCTGAGCGTCAACCGAACCAACGATCCGCTGCGTCCGACCCGCGGCTGGCGCGGGACCCTGTGGCAGGATCTCGCCGGCATCGGCGGGGACGTGAACTACGTCCGCACCGAGACCAATGCGACCTGGTACTACGGCTTCACCCGCGACCTGGTGCTCAGCACCGAGGTGTCGGCCGGCTACATCTCGGGCTGGAACGGGGATCCGGTGCGGATCAACGACCGCTTCTTCAAGGGCGGCAACACCTTCCGCGGCTTCGAGACCGCCGGCATGGGCCCGCGCGACCTGCTGACCCGCGACGCGCTCGGCGGCAACTTCTACGCCATCGGCACCGTCGAGCTGACCGTGCCGAACTTCCTGCCCGAGGAATACGGCATCCGGACCTCGCTGTTCATGGACGTCGGCACCCTGGGCGTGCTGGATGATCGCTATCGCATCGACGCCACGGGCTTCCCGGATCCGAACATCGTGGACGAACTTTCGCCACGACTTTCCGCTGGCATCAGCGTCCACTGGCGCTCGCCGCTCGGCCCGATCCGCTTCGACATCTCGGAAATCTTCCTGCGCGAGGACTACGACCGCACCGAGTCCTTCCGCTTCTCAACCTCGACCCAGTTCTAGGGAACCCAACTTATGAAAATCCCCGCCATCGCCTCGGCCGCGCTCGCCGCGCTGGTCATCGCCGGCACGGCGCAGGCCCAGCCCGCCCAGCCGTCCAACCCGGGCCCGGTCATTCCCGGCGTCTGCACCTACAACAACCAGCGCGCGCTGGTGACCTCCATGGTCGGTCAGGCGGTCGCCGCCCGCCTCGAGCAGCTGAACGCCGCCGTCCAGGCTGAGCTGCAGCCGGAAGCCCAGGCCATCGAGACCGAAGCGACCACGCTATCGGGCCAGCAGGGCACCCTGGCGGCCGACGCCTTCCAGCAGCGCGCGGGCGCTCTGCAGCAACGCGCCCAGGCCTTCGAGCGCCTGGCCCAGACCCGCGCCGCCGAGCTGCAGTACACCGAGCAGCAGCAGATCGCGCAGATCGCCCAGCGCCTGGATCCCATCCTGGTCCAGGTCTATCAGGAGCGCGGCTGCGGCCTGCTGCTGGATCGCGCGGCCATGTTCGGCGCCAACCCGGCGATGGACGTGACCGACCGGGTCATCGAACTGCTCAACGGTCAGCTGCAGACCCTGACCTTCGACCGCATGCCGCTGCCGCAGCAGTAGTCGGTTAAGGGCTGGGACGTGCCGGACGCGCGATTCTTCGAGTCCGCCCAGGCGCTGTCCCTGGCCCAACTGGCGACGGCCACCGGCGCGGAGCTGATCCGCGGCGAGCCGTCCGCCCTCATCGAGACCGTCGCCCCGCTCGCCCAGGCCGGTGAGTGGGGCGTCGCCTTTCTGGGCGACCCCAAATACCGCCAGGACCTGACCGCGACCGCCGCGGGGGCTGTCTTCGTGGCCGCCAAGCACGCCGAGCTGGTTCCGGCAGGCGTCGCCGTCCTGGTGACGCCCGAGCCTCAGGCCGCATGGTCGCGCGCCGCGCGCCTGTTTCACTCGCCGCGCCTGCTCGGCCCGGAGCCCGGGGTTCATCCGACCGCCGTGCTCGAGGAGGGCGTGGTGGTCGGTCCGGGCGTCGTCATCGGCCCGGGCGCGGCCATCGGCGCCCGCACGCGCGTCGGGGCCAATACGGTCATCGGCCCCGGCGTCCACATCGGCCGCGACGGCGACATCGGGCCGAACGTGACGCTCGGCTTCTGCCTGGCGGGGGATCGGGTGCGCATCGGCGCCGGGACCGTAATCGGCGAGGCGGGCTTCGGCGTGGCCGGCTCGTCCGAGGGGCTGATGGACGTGCCGCAACTGGGCCGGGTGATCCTGCAGGATCGCGTCAGCGTCGGCGCCAACAGCTGCATCGACCGCGGCGCCTACGACGACACCGTGATCGGCGAGGGGACCAAGATCGATAACCTCGTCCAGGTCGGTCACAACAGCCGCATCGGCCGCCACTGCGTCTTGGCGGGCCATACCGGCATCTCCGGCAGCGTGGTGATCGGCGACGGCGCGGCCCTGGGCGGACGGGCCGGCGTGACCGACCATGTCCACATCGGCGCCCGGGCCCGGATCGCGGCGGCCTCGATGGTCATCAACGACGTGCCGGACGGCGAGGCCTGGGGCGGGCAACCGGCTCGTCCGCTCAGGCGCTTCTTGCGTGAGACGCTGTGGCTCGCCAAACAGGCCCAGGGTCGCGCAGGAGGTGAGAATGGCTGAGCAGGAACAGACGGGCGTGGCGATCGACTACGCCGAGGTGCTGCGGCGCATTCCGCATCGCTACCCCTTCCTGCTGATCGACCGGGCCGAGGACTATGTGGCGAGCACCTCGATCACCGGGGTGAAGAACGTCACGTTCAACGAGCCCTTCTTCCAGGGCCACTTTCCGATCGATCCGGTGATGCCGGGCGTGCTGATCGTCGAGGCCATGGCCCAGACCGGCGCGCTCTTGATGTCCAAGTCGCTGGAAGTCGATGTGTCGAACAAGGTCATCATGTTCATGTCGATCGACGGCGTGCGCTTCCGCCGGCCGGCGCGCCCGGGCGACCAGCTGCGCATGAAGGTCGAGGTCACCCGCGCGCGCAAGGACGCCTACAAGTTCCGCGGCGAGACTTTCATCGACGGCAAGCTGGCGGCCGAAGCCGAGTTCATGGCCATGGCCGTGACGGTCGAGGAAGGCGCCTGACGGTGGCCGTCCACCCCACTGCCCTGGTCGATCCCTCAGCTCAGCTGGGCGAGGGCGTTGAGATCGGCCCCTGGTGCCAGGTCGGAGCGGACGCTGTCCTGGGCGAAGGCGTGCGGCTGCTGTCCAGCGTGGTGGTCGCGGGGCACACGGAGATCGGCGCCCGCACGGTCGTGCATCCCTTCTCGGTCCTCGGCGGGCCGCCGCAGCACGGCGGCTACAAGGACGAGCCGACGCGGCTGGTGATCGGGTCCGACAACCTCATCCGCGAGGGCTGCACCTTCAACCGGGGCACGGTCCAGGGCTCGGGCGTCACGCGAGTGGGCTCCAGCTGCATGTTCATGACCGGCGCGCACGTCGGCCATGACTCGGTCGTGGGCGACCGGGTGACTTTCGCCAACAATGCGACGCTGGGCGGACACGTGACCGTCGGCGACGGCGTCTTCCTGGGCGGCCTGTGCGCCGTGCACCAGTGGGGCCGGGTCGGGCAGGGGGCCATGGTCGGCGGCCTGGCGGCCGTGACGCGGGACGTGATCCCCTACGGCTCGGTGTGGGGCAACCACGCCCGGCTGCACGGGCTGAACATGGTCGGGCTGAAACGCCGAGGCTTCGACCGCGACCGCATCAAGCGCATGCTCGCCTTCTATCGCGACCTGTTCGAGGGTGAGGGGGCCTTCTCCGAGCGACTCGAGCGGGCCGAGGCCGTCGCCGGCGATGTCGCCGAGGCGCACGAGATCATCGCCTTCATCCGCGAAGGCGGCTCGCGGCCGCTGTGCCTGCCGGAAGCATGATGGACAAGCTGGGCCTCATCGCCGGCGGCGGCGCCCTGCCGCTGCGGGTGGCCGAGCGTTGCCGCCAGACGGACCGGCCGGTCTTCGTGGTGCGCCTGAAAGGGTTCGCCGAGGCGGACCTGACGGCCTTCGAGGGCGCGGACATCGGCTTGGGCGAGTTCGGCAAGTGCGTCGACGCGCTGAAGCGCGCGGGCTGCCGGAGCGTCTGCCTGGCCGGGATCGTCAAGCGGCCGGACTTCGCCAACTTCAAGGTCGACCTGAAGGGTATGCGCGTGCTGCCCGGCATCGTCTCGGCGGCCAAGAAGGGGGACGACGCCCTGCTGCGCCAGGTGCTCAAGGTCTTCGAGGACTCCGGCTTCGCGGTCGAAGGGGCCGACGACATCCTGGGCGGGCAGGAGACTCTGCCGGCCGGGGCGCTGGGCGCGGTCGTCCCGCGCGAGGCGGACAGGGCCGACCTTCTCAAGGCCCTGCACGTGGCCCGCGCCGTAGGCGAGCTGGACGTGGGCCAAGGCGCGGTGGTCTCGCACGGCCTGGTGCTGGCGGTGGAGGCCCAGGAGGGCACCGACGCCATGCTGGAGCGCGTCGCGGGCCTGCCCGCGGACATTCGGGGCCGGGCGCCGCAGGGCGTGCTGGCCAAGGCGCCCAAGCCCATCCAGGAGCGCAAGGTCGACCTGCCGGTGATCGGGCCGCGCACCATCGAGCTGGCCGCCCGGGCCGGGCTGGCGGGCGTGGCCGGGCCGGCCGGTGACCTCATCGTCATCGACCGCGAGGCGACCATCGCCGCGGCCGACCGGCTGGGCCTGTTCGTCTGGGGCGAGGCGTGAGCAGGCCGCTGACCGTGATGCTGGTCGCTGCGGAATCCTCCGGCGACGGGCTCGGCGCGGGCCTGGCGCGCGCTCTGAAGGCCCGGCTGGGCGACGAGGTTCGCATCGTCGGGGTCGGCGGGCCGCGGATGGCGGCCCAGGGCGTCGAGAGCCCCTTCGACATCTCCGACCTGTCCGTGCTGGGCTGGATCGAGGGGCTGAAGGCCTATGGCCGGGTCAGGCGGCGGGTCGCCGATACGGTCGCCTTCGCGCAGCGGGAGCAGCCCGATGTCGCGGTGCTGATCGACAGCTGGGGCTTCACCATCCGGGTGGCCAAGCAGCTGCGTAAGGCCCTCCCGGGCCTGAAGCTGGTCAAGTACGTCGGACCCCAGGTCTGGGCCTCCCGCCCGGGGCGGGCGAAGACCCTGGCCCAGGCGGTGGATCACCTGCTGACGCTGCACGCCTTCGACCCGCCTTGGTTCGAGAAGGCGGGCCTGCCCACCACCTTCGTCGGCAACCCGAGCCTCGCCATCGACTTCAGCCAGGCTGACGGGGCGCGATTCCGGCAGGCGCACGGGCTGGCCGCCGATCAGCCGCTGCTGCTGATCCTGCCCGGCAGCCGTCCGTCCGAGATCGAGCGGATGACGCCGCTGTTCGAGGCGTCGGCCGCGCGCGTCCGCGCCGAGCAGCCCGACGTGGCCCTGGCCGTGGTCATCGCCGACACCGTCGCCGCCCAGGCGAAGGCGGCGGTGGCGGGCTGGCCCTTCCGGGCGATCCAGGTCGAGGGCGAGGCGGCCAAGAAGGACGCCATGAAGGCCGCGACCGTGGCGCTCGCCTGCTCCGGCACCGTCTCGACCGAACTGGCCCTGGCCGGCGCGCCCATGGTCATCGCCTATCGCCTGTCAGGGCTCAGCTACGCCCTGATCAAGCCGATGCTGTCGGCCCGGCACATCACCCTGTTCAACATCGCCGCCGACGCCCGCATCGCGCCCGAGTTCGTCCAGGACGAGGCCACGCCCGAGGCCCTGGCGGCCGCCGTCCTGGCCCGGCTGGGCGACCCGGCGCTGCGCGCGGACCAGGTGCGGCGTCAGTCGGAAGCGCTCGATCTCATGGGGCGGGACCAGCCTGATCCGTCGGCGGCGGCCGCGGAGGCCGTGCTCAAGGTCGTGGGCCGGATCTGACCCGGCAAATTCTGCCGCTTGCCTGCCGCCCGGCACATCCTGCCTAGCCGTCGACAGGGTAAACACAAGGTACCACAATAAAATCAAGCGTGTGGCGCGACGTCCTGATGTCGCCCGATGGCCCGGTGCTTGCTCCTTCGATCTCCGAGCAAAACGCTCCCGGTAGTCAAAATGACGCCGGACACCTTGAAAGAAGGACCACGTGCCATGGCGCTGAACAGCGTTAACACGAACAGCGGGGCCATGATCGCCCTGCAGAACCTCCAACGCACCAACGCGGAGCTCGCCACCGTCCAGGACCGGATCAACACCGGCCGGAAGGTGAACAGCGCCAAGGACAACGGCGCCGTCTGGGCCATCGCCCAGTCGCAACGCGCCGAGGTCTCCTCTCTGAACGCCGTCAAGGACTCGCTGCAACGCGGTCAGTCGGCGGTCGATGTGGCCATCTCGGCCGGTGAATCCATCTCCGACCTGCTGATCCAGCTGAAGGAGAAGGCGCTGGCGGCGAAGGACACCTCCATCGACACCGCGGCCCGCACCGCCCTGAACGAAGACTTCAAGTCGATCCGTGACCAGATCGCCAAGGTCGTCTCGAACGCCGAGTTCAACGGCGTCAACATGCTGAAGTCGGGCGGCACCACCTTCAAGGCCCTGGCCAACGCCGACGGCTCCTCGACGATCGACGTCGCGGCCGAAGTGCTGAAGCTCTCGGGCTCCAAGGTGACGATCACCACGACGGAAGTCATCAACACGGTGACCACCGCGAGCGCCGCCCTGACGAAGATCGACGCGTCGATCGCCAACGTCTCGGCTTCGCTGGCCCGTCTGGGCACGGGCTCCAAGTCGCTGGAGACCCACCTGAACTTCGTCTCCAAGCTGCAGGACACTCTGGAAGCCGGCGTCGGCAACCTGGTGGATGCGGACCTGGCGAAGGAGAGCGCCCGCCTGCAGGCCCTGCAGACCAAGCAACAGCTGGGTGTTCAGGCCCTTTCGATCGCGAACTCGTCGAGCTCGATCCTGCTCGGCCTGTTCCGCTAACGCCGGAAGGGGGCGGCGTCCGCGCCGCCCCCGACCCGCCCTGGGCCGGCTAAGGCCCGATTCAGGAGGCGCCGAAGGGCGCATTGGAGATGTCCACGGATGTCAAAAGACTGGGGGCGTATTCGACACAGACGGTAGCCCCGATGACCATGACCGCGACCGGCGCCGATACTTCGGACCGCCGCCGCGCCACCGAAGAGGCCGAACGCCTGGCCCGATACCGCCTCATCATCGAGGGCGGACCCGGCGCCGGATTTGTCTACAAGAACGTGGACCGCCTCACCGGTGAGATCGTCAGCCAGTACCCCCGAGAAGAGGTGCTCAGGCTGAAGACGGATCCCGCCTATTCGGGCGGGAAGGTCATCGACACCACCGCCTAGAGCCGAAATCCCCACTGGGTTTCTCGCGCCGCGCAGGGTCCGTCCCGCGCGGATCAATGCGTTGCTGCGCCGTTAACCATACGCTCACGACTCGCCTCATAGCCTGACGCTCACGCAAAACCGCGGGGGACCTCGGGTCATGACGACCAGCGTTCACACCAATACTTCGGCGCTGATCGCGCTTCAGAACCTGAACAAGACCAACGACCAGCTGGCCGACGTTCAGGGTCGGGTCAACACCGGCCTCAAGGTTCAGGGCGCCAAGGACAACGCGTCGGTCTGGGCGATCGCCCAGGGCCAGCGCGCCGACGTGGGCGCGCTGGGCGCCGTCAAGATGAGCCTGGACCGGGCGACCTCGATCACGGACGTGGCGCTGGCCGCCGGCGAGACGGTCTCCGACCTGCTGAACCAGCTCAAGGAAAAGGTGGTCGCGGCCAAGGACGCCTCGCTCGACACCGCCGCCCGCAACGCCCTGAACGCCGACTACAAGGCGATCGTGAAGTCGATCCGTGACGCCATCTCGAACGCAGAGTTCGACGGAGCCAACATCCTGGACGGATCGGTGGCCTCGATCCGCTTCATCGCCAATGCGGATGCGGACTCCTTCATCACCCTGCAGGCCAAGAACCTGTCGCTGGGCGGCGCGATCCTGGAGGTGGCCGCCACCTCCTCGATCAACACCCTGACCAACGCCACGGCGGCCCTGACGGCGCTGCAGGACTCCATCACCCAGGTGAACGCGGCCCTGGGCGAGATCGGCTCCCAGGCCAAGCAGATCGAGCAGCACAACACCTTCGTGTCCAAGCTGATGGACTCGCTGGAGACGGGCATCGGCAATCTGGTGGACGCCGACCTGGCGCGCGAGAGCGCGCGGCTTCAGGCCTTGCAGGTGCAGCAACAGCTGGGGGCGCAGGCGTTGTCGATCGCCAATCAGGCGCCGCAGATCATCCTGTCCCTGTTCCGCAACTAGGTCGCGTCTGACGCGATCTAGTGGGCAGGCCCGATATGGACCCAGCTCCGCCGGCGCGGAGCGGGTTTCGGGGCGAGACCGTACAGGGCAAGCACGTACATCAAGGCGTTACGCAACGAAGTCATGCCGACCTCCTGGGATCCGAGCCTCAACGCTCAACCCGCGGCGTGCGTTCCATCCGCATACCCACGTTAGTCCGAGTCGCGCGGGAGGCGAGCGAAAGCGCGGTTTCCTGAACAGCTTTCGTCCGGCTGGGGACAAAGCTTAAGGCTTTCGTAGGCCCCGGGGACGACTCTCCCGGGCGTGGAGGGGCGGCGAGGTCTTGATCAACAACAGCTATCTTCTGGGCCTGTTCGGGGGCGGCTACGCGCCGGTCCCGAGCTTTGGCCTGGGCGGCTCGTCCACAGCTTCGAAGACGCCGACAGCCCCCTGGTCAGGGGGTGGCCCGGCGCCCGAGCCGGACGCCCTGGTCCGCGCCGCCCTGGGCGGACGGGACTTCATCGACCTGCGCGCGCCCCAGCTCGACGCCAAGGGCGCCGCCGAGGACTATCGCCGCCTGTTCGCCGTGCATCAGGGCCTCACCACACTGAACGCCCTCGTCAACCGGGCCGACACCAAGGGGATCACCTCCGGCGAGGCGGGCCGGCTGGAGAAAGCCTTCCAGGCCGGTCTGAGCGAGATATCCGAGTTTCTCAGCAGCGACCCCTTCGATTCCATCCGACTGGCCAAGGGCGCGGCCGCCTCGGAAGCCAAGTCGAAGGTGGGCGTCGCCCGGCCCGACAACGCCTATGTCACCGGCCCGCTGCATTCCGGCGATCCGGACGTGGCGGCCGCGGCCTTCGCCGGGGACGTGAAGTTCTCCATGACCATCGGCAAGCTGTCGGGCGACGCCTCGGTCGATATCGACCTGTCGGAGATGGGCTCCACGCCGCGCACGCTCAGCAACGTCATCCTCCACATCAACGGCAAGCTGGAGGCCGCCGGCGTCCAGACCCGGCTGGCGCGCGAGAAGCTGCCCGCCGAGCCACGCACCCTTGAGGTGGGGGGCAAGACCGTGACCCTCCCGGCCGGCGCTGACCAGTGGGGGCTGAGGGTGAAGGGAGTCTCGGTCGAGACGGTGTCCTTCGGGGCCCCGGACCGGTCCGACGGCGTCTTCGTGCTGCAGACCTCCGGCCTCACCGGGGCGACCGAACTGACGAAGTTCAACAGCGATACGGGCGTATCGGGCGCCGGTGCGCCGGCGGCCGAGCCCCAGATCGGCGATACTCTGTGGGTCGACGGCCGCAGCCTGCAGGCGCCGGTGCAGGGTGTCTCCAAGGTCAAGGCCAGCGCCGCCGGGCCGGAAGGCTCGCTCTATGTGCTGGCCGAGGCGACCGCCACGGTCGATGGCCAGGCCATCAAGGGCGAGCGCGACGCGGTCCTGATGAAGTACGATTCCGCCGGGCAGCTGGTCTTCACCCGCACCCTCGGCGCCGCCGACGAGGCCTCGGCCAACGCCATCGCCGTCGCGGACGACGGCAAGGTCGCCATAGCGGGCTCCGTGACCGGCGCGCTGGACAAGGGCGCGGCCGGCGCCAACCCGGCCCTGAGCGACAGCTTCGTCACCGTCTTCGACGCCGGCGGGTCCGAACTGTGGACCCAGCGGCGCGGGGCCAATCTGGAAGACGAGGCCACCGGCGTGGCCTTCGCCGAGGACGGCTCCGTCTATGTCACAGGCCGCGCGCGCTCGGCCATGACCGGCGCCGGCCAGGTAGGCGGCTGGGACGGCTATGTGCAGGGTTTCACCGCCGCGGGTGACTCTACCTTCGCGCGCCAGTTCGGAACGTCCGGAGAGGACACGGCCTCGGCCATCGCGGTCAGGGATGGGGCCATCGTCACGGCCGGCGTCGAAAACGGCGAGGCGGTCGTGCGTCGCTTCGAGCTCCAGGCGGTTGGCGGGCCGCTGCTCACCCAGACACGCAGCCTTGGACAGATATCGGGCTCCATCTCGGGGGTGGCGATCGACGCGGGCCGCGTTCTGCTGACCGGGACGACGCGCAACGCCGGGCTTGCGGCCGGAACGGTCACCACGGCCCACTCCGGCGGCTCCGACGCCTTCGTGGCGCGCCTCGACGACAGTCTGGTGGCCGATGCGTCGGACCGTCTGACCTATGTCGGCGGAGCGGGCGCTGACGGCGCGGCGGCCGCGACCGTCTCAGGCGGCAAGGTCTGGATCACCGGCCAGACCGATCTGGCCGGTACGGGCGACAAGCAGACCGCCAAGGGCTTCGTCAGCCGCATCGACGCCGACAGCGGCGCCGTGGAATGGACCCGCAGCTTCGAAGGGCAGGGGGGCCTGGTCGCCCCCGTGGCGGTCTCGGTCGCTTCGGGCGGCGCCAGCGTGCTGGACCGGCTCGGCCTGCCCCAGGGCGAGATCGACTTCACGCCGTCCAAGTCGGTCGTGGACGCCACCTCGGCGCGGGTCGGCGACCAGTTCTTCGTGGACCTGGGCGGTGGGCGGCTGCGGCCTGTCACGATCGAGGCGCGCGACACCTTCGCCAGCCTGGCGCGCAAGATCGCGATCGCCTCCAACAACCGTCTCAAGGCCGAGGTGGCGAAGTCGGAGGACCGCGACGTCATCAAGGTGACGCCGCGCGACGACCGGACGCCGGTCGAGATCGTGGCGGGCTCTGGCGGCCGGGACGCCCTTGAGGCGCTCGGGCTGACCCAGACCCTGATCCGGCCGATCGACGGTCTGGCGGACGGCCGCAGCGTCTTCGCGCTGAAATTGCCGGCGGATCTCAACCTTACGGACAAGGCGGGGATCAAGTCGGCGGGGGAGGCGATCCAGGCGGCGCTGAGCCAGGTGCGCGCGGCCTACAGGGAACTGGCCAACAAGGACCGGCCGGCCTCCGCTCAGATCACGGGCCAGGCGCCGGCCTATATGACGGCCCAGATCGCCAACTATCAGGCGGCCCTGTCCCGCCTCACCGGCGGCGGTTGACGCGGGCGGCCCCGACGGCCTTATTGCCGCCTCCCAACCGGTGCGGAATGCGGCATGGCTTCGGACAATCGACTGGTGCTTATCCTCGGCGGCGCGGCCGCCGTTCTGGCCGCGGTGGTGGTCGCCCTGCTGCTGACTGGACGCGAGGAGGCGCCGCCTGAAGCGCCGCCGGCGTCCAAGGGCGGCCTTCAGCTCGACGTCACCGACGCCCAGCCCGTGGGTCCCGACCAGTCGCTGCGTTGCTTCGTGGACGGGCGCTTCGTCGGGATGGCTACCCTGTCGGAATGCGCCCAGCGCAACGGCGTGGCGTCCCAGGCGCTGGACGTCGGCCTCGATCCTTCCGGCCAGCTGACCGCCGTGCCGTTCGCGCCGCCGCCGGAGCTGCCCGCGCTGGTGGAGGACGAGCCGGAGGCCGCGCCGGTGGTCCAGCCTGCGCCGACGCCCACGCCCGTGGCCGGCCCGACCCAGCGCTGCCTGCGACATGCCGGCGGCGAATGGCGCGAGGTGGGCGAACTGACCCTGAACGCCTGCGTCCAGCAGCTCTACGCCGGCCGCTGCGAGCAGCTGGGCGGCGCCTCCTACGGGCGCTGGGGCGGCACGACGCTGCGCCTGGTGCCCGGCCGGGTCGAACAGTCCTCGGACAACAACAACTTCCGCACCCTGGTCCAGCAGGGCCGGGACTGCTCCCTCGGCGAGGTCCGTTGATGCGTCTGACTTTCCTGCTTCTGGCCGCCGGCGCGGTCGCCCTGTCGGCCTGCGCGGAGCGCGTGCAGATCCCGGACGGGCCGCGCGGCACCTGCTGGCATGTGGCGGAGTTGGATGACGGGACGATCCGCTTCAATCCCCTGCCGGACCCGCAGCCGAACATGGAGAACTGCGCCGCGCGTCTGGAGGAGATGCGCGTCCGCTTCCTGCGCATGGGCGGCACGCGCCGCGAGGTTGTCGGCGCCTATGGCGACCAGTTCATGTTCGTCAACGGATCGGGCGTGGCGCTGTCGAGATCGCTGGACGGGGGGCGGTTCACGGCCCTACGTCGCACCAACGACGGACGGCTGGCGATTCCCGGCGCCTTCGAGCTTCCGCCAGGCACGACCCTTCCGGAACCCGGAGAGACGGGCCAGGAAGCCGGCTCGTAAGGGTTGATTGACCGGGCGACCGGCCAGAACATAAATAGAACATCGCTACGCGCCGAACGCGTGGAGCCGAGACAAGAAGGAGTGCCGCAATGGCCGGCAGCGTGAACAAGGTGATCCTGGTGGGCAATCTCGGGCGTGACCCGGAGATCCGCACCCTCAATTCCGGTGACCGGGTGGCCAACCTGAACGTCGCCACCTCCGAAACCTGGCGCGACAAGTCCTCGGGCGAGCGCAAGGAGAAGACCGAGTGGCACCGGGTCGTGATCTTCAACGAGAACCTCGTGAAGGTCGCCGAAAACTACCTGAAGAAGGGCTCCAAGGTTTACATCGAGGGCCAGCTCGCGACCCGCAAATACGAGCAGAACGGCGTCGAGAAATACTCGACCGAGATCGTGCTGCAGCGCTTCCGCGGTGAACTGACCATGCTCGACGGCCGCGGCGAGGGCGGCGGCGCCTCCTCGGGCGGCGACGACTACGGCGACTTCGGCGGCGGGGGCGGACCGGCCCGCATGTCCGGTCCGAAGCAGGACTTCCCGCTCGACGACGACATCCCGTTCTAGGCCGGATTTGCGTTAGCAAACAGCAGTCACCGGGCCTTAACGTCCCGCCGGATACAGTCTCCGGCGGGGAGACGCGGAATGACTCAACGCAGCGGCTACGCCATCGTCGGCGATGTGCGGGCCAAGGAGCTGAAAACCAGGCTCGCGCTGGGGGTGTTCCTCGGCGGTGTGGCCTATCTGCTCGTCCCGGGGCCATGGCCGATCGTCTGGTTCATCGCCATGTGCCTGGCGCAGGTGATCGACTGGTGGGTCTTCAAGCCCGTCCGCAAGAACCCCGACCAGGAGCCGAGCCGGGGCCGCAAGTGGGCCTGCATCGGCGTCGCGGCGCTGAACACCACCGTCTATTCGGCGATCTCGGCCTACACCTGGACCTACGGCGGCGGCGTGGGCCAGCAGTTCGCCTATACGGCCATCGCCGGCGGCCTGCTGCACGTGTCGCTGCACATGTACCATGTGCGGCCGATCCTGATCGCGGGCGCCCTTCCGCATGCGCTATACTTCCTGGGCCTGCCGCTGGTGACCCTGGTGGTGAAGGGCTACGCCTTCACCTCGGCTGTCGTGGTCGCCCTGGCCAGCATCCTGTATCTCGCGCACCTGATCGTGGCGGTCCGGCAGTCGTCGTCGACCAACAAGGCGCTTCGAGACGCCAATGACGCGGCCGAGGAGGCCAGGGTGCGCGCCGAGAGGGCGAGCGCGGCCAAGTCCGATTTTCTGGCCACCATCAGCCACGAAATCCGCACGCCCATGAACGCGGTGATCTCGGCGGGCCACCTTCTGCGCCGGACGCCGCTGACACGAGACCAGCGCGAGCCGGTCGACATGCTGCTGAACGCCGGCGACGTGCTGATGGGCCTGCTGAACGATGTGCTCGACGTCGCCAAGATCGAGGCGGGCAAGATGGAGCTCGAACTCGCCGACTTCGACCTCGAGGACCGCCTGACGGGCCTGGCCCGCCTCTGGGGCGCCAAGGCCGAGGACAAGGGCGTCGAGATGCGCCTGCACATCACGCCCGGCACGCCCGCACGGATCCGAACGGACGCGCTGCGTTTCCAGCAGGTGCTGTCGAACCTGCTGTCCAACGCGGTCAAATTCACCGATCACGGCGAGATCACCCTGTCGGCCGGCCGCGACGGTGACCGACTATGGTTCGAGGTCCGCGACACCGGCTGCGGCGTGCCCGACGAAATGGCCGAGCGGCTGTTCGGCCATTTCGAACAGGCGGATGCGGGCACGACCCGTCGTTACGGCGGCACCGGCCTGGGGCTGGCCATCAGCCGCAAGCTGGCCGAGTTGATGGGCGGCGACCTGCGCCTCGTTCCGCATGAGGGCAAGGGATCCGTCTTCCGCTTCGAGACGCCCTACCGCCCGGCGGCCCAGGGAGCGTCGCCGGCCCATGCCGAGCCTGTCTTCGCCGCCGCCCAGTCCGGCTCACGCCGCGTGCTGGTGGCCGAGGATCACGAGGTCAATCGACGGATCCTGGCCCTGATGCTGGAACCCGCCGGCTATGAGCTGACCTTCGCGGTGGACGGGGCGCTGGCGGTCGAGGCCGCCGATGTTCAGCCGTTCGACGCCATCCTCATGGACATGCAGATGCCCGTCATGGACGGCCTGCAGGCGGTGACCCGCATTCGCGCCGGACAGGGCCCGAACGCGGCGACCCCGGTCATCGCCCTCACCGCCAATGCGCTGGACCACCATCGGGCGGCCTGGGCCCAGATCGGCGTCACCGCCTTCCTGACCAAACCGATCCATCCCGAGAGCCTGTTTGCGGCCCTGGGCCAGGCGGTCGCCGAACCGCGGGCGGCGGCCCAGGCCGCCTGACGGGCTTTTCCCCGACCCCGCCTTCAGGCTAAATCGACTGAGGACGACGAGGTGACTTCATGCGCAGACCCCTTCTCATCGCCGCCGGCCTGGCCGCCGCTGGACTTGGCCTTTCGGCCTGCGACATGAGCGCCCCGGAGCGCGAGGACGACATCGCCCCGCCGCCGCCGATCGAGGAGCCCGTGGTCGAGGAGGTCGAGCCCGAGCCGACCGAAGAGGCCACCACCCCGACGACGCCGCCGCCCCCGGCCACCGACACGGGCGACATGGGCGAGGCGCGGCCGAGCGAGGAAAGCGTCCAGCCCGACAGCGAGACCGTCTTCTACTGACCCGGGGTTCAAGCCAGCCGCCGGGAACCGCAGGCGTCCGTCCGGGTTCCGTGTCCAAGCGTCGCTGTTCGGGAAGGGGCCGCGTGTCGTTTCGCCCTGCCGTCATTAGCGTCCTGGCCCTCGCGGCGGCCATGGGCGCCACCGTCGCCTTGGCTGAGCCGCGCGCCCAGGTCGCCGGCGAGCTCGAAGAGGACCTCCGCGAACGCATCGTGGAAGCCATCGGCGAGGTCGAAGACCCGCCCTCGAACCGCTTCCAGGCCCGCCGCCGCGCCCGCGCCGCCGCCGAGGACGCCATGGCCGTGCTCCGGTCCGAGGGCTACTATGGCGCGACCATCGAGGACGACATCGAAGGCGAAGCGCCGCCCGTCCCGGTGATCCGCATCACGCCGGGACCGCGTTTCCTCGTCAGCGACCCGGACCTGGTCTGGACCGACCCGCCGCCCGAGCCGGAGGTGGCCGTCGAGGCGCTGCAGGCCCTCGAGATCGAGGAAGGGGACCCCGGCCGGGCCGCCGATGTCATCGCCGCCGAGGGCCGCGTCATCGCCCGACTGTCGGAGCTGGGATATCCGGACGCCGTCGCGGGCGACCGACGCGTCATCGTCGACCACGCCGCCTCCACCCTGCAGCCTACCTATCGCATCCTCGCCGGCGAACCAGTCCGCCTGAACGGCGTGCTGCTGAACACCCAGGGCCGGACCAATCCGCGCTGGGTCGAACGCCTCGCGCCCTGGACGCCGGGCGACCGCTATCGGCCCGACAGCGTGGCGGAGCTGGAGCGCCGCCTGCTCGAGACGGGCGTCTACGACAGCGTGTCCATCGCCCTGGCGCCGGCCGAGCAGGAGACCGCCGAGGGCCTGAGGCCCGTGGTCGTGGCGCTCAGCGACCAGCCGAGTCGCGTGCTGGAGGCCGGCGTCGGCTATTCGACCTCCGAAGGCGTCGGCGTCGATGCGGTCTGGACCTGGCGGAACCGGTTCGGCCGGGCCGACACCCTGCGCTACGAGGGCAGGCTCGCGGAGATCGACAGCCGCCTGGCCGTATCGCTCAGCCTGCCGCACTGGCGCCGCGCCGGCCGCACCCTGACGCTCGAGGCCTATGCGGTCGACGAGGACACCCGCGCCTACGACCGGCGCGCCCTGGGCGCCAGCTTCGCCCTGCAGCAGCGCATCGCGCCGACTTCCTATTTCTCGTACGGCGCGGCCATCGAAGGCGGCCAGTACGACGAGCTGGACCCGCGCTTCCTGGTGGACCCGCCCGTGCCGCTGGAGCGCAATCTGGCGATCCTGACCCTGCAGGGCGGCGCCAACCTCGACTACTCCAACGATCCTCTCGACCCGACCCAGGGCTGGCGGGTGACGGTCGACGTCCAGCCCACGGCCGTGACCGGCGACGACAGCCTCGCCTTCCTGCGCGCCGTCGGCCAGGTGACGACCTATGTGCCCCTGGATGACGAGGGCAAGTCCGTGATCGCCGGACGCGTGCGCCTGGGCTCGATCCTGGGCGGCGACGACCGGGTCCCCAGCGACCGGCGCTTCTATTCCGGCGGCGGCGGCTCGGTGCGCGGCTTCGAATACCAGGGGGTGGGCCCCCGCTTCCCGAACGGCACCCCGGTCGGCGGCTCGTCGCTGTTCGAGACCAGCCTCGAATATCGCCGGCGCCTGGGCGGGAACTTCGGCATGGCGCTCTTTGTCGACGCCGGCTCGATCGGCGGCGAGCCCGCGCCGGACTTCTCCGACATCCGCTACGCCATCGGCGGCGGCGTCCGGTACCACCTGCCTTTCGGGCCGATCCGGGCCGACATCGCCCTGCCGCTGAACCCGCGTGACGGCGACGCGGACTTCCAGATCTACGTCAGCATTGGGCAGGCGTTTTGAGCCGGCGCCGCCCCAAGCCTGACACCGAAGCCGCCGAGGCCGCAGCCGAGGTGAAGGCCGAGCGCCGCGCGCGCGGCGTGCTGTTCTGGACCCTGACCTCGGTGGCGGTGATCGCCGTGCTCGCCCTGCTGATCGCCACGGCCGGACGCCTGGCGGTGCTGACGCCCGCGGGCCGCGACCTCGTCACCAGCTTCGTGGCAGGCAAGAGCCTCGGCCGCTATGGCCGCATCAATGTCGAGGGGTTGAGCGGCGACCTCTGGGACGACTTCACCCTGGAGCGCGTCACCGTCACCGACGCCCAGGGGGTCTGGCTCGAGGCCCGTGACGTGCGCGTCGACTGGTCCTACTGGCCGCTGCTGGTGCGCCGCTTCCACGCCGAGACCATCGAGGCGGAGACCATCCGCCTGATCCGCCGCCCCGAGCTGGAGCCGCGTGTCGAACCCCCGGGGCCGCAGCCCCTGACCATCGAGATCGACGCCTTCTCGGCCCAGGTCGAGCTCCTGGAGGGCTTCAGCGAGGAGTACGGTCGCTGGCGGCTGGACGGCGGGGTCCGGCTGGACCGCGGCGGCCAGAAGGAGGGTCGCATCAACGCCGCCAGCCTGTCTCGGCCCGGCGACTACCTCAGGGCCCGCTTCGAGACGGCCGCGGACGGCGGCCTGATCGGCGGCGAGCTGGAGGCGCGCGCCTTCGAGGCCCGCGGCGGCCCCCTGGCCGGCGCGTTGGGCTATTCGCCGGATCAGCCCTTCATCGCCACGGCCGATGTCCGGGCCCAGGCCTTCGACGTGCTGGTGCGCTCGGGAGAATATGTGCCGATCCGGGCCCAAGGCCGGTTCTCGGCCGAGGGCGGGAGGGGCTCGGGCTACATCAGCTTCCTGGGATCCGATCTGCTGGAGCCCTTTGCGGCTCGGCTCGGACCGACCGCGCGGTTCGGCGTGGCCCTGGTGCCGATCGCCGGCGAGGCGGGCCAGTATGGCGTGGGCTGGAGCCTGCAGTCGGAGAATTTCCGCGGCTTCGCCAGCGGCGCGGTGGATCGCGCCGGAGCCTCGGTCGGCGAGGGAATCACCCTGCGGGCCTCGACACCGTCCCTGACCCGTCTGGCCGGGCAGGGACTGGCCCAGGCCGCGACGCTCGAAGGCCTCTGGCGCGGCGATGCTCAGCGGTGGTCGTTCGAGGGCGACGTCACCGCGGACCGTTTCGCCATGGCCGGCTACGGCCTGCAGAGGGTGTCCGGACCGGTCGAAATAACGGCTCGCGGGGGGCGCATCGGCCTGGAGGGCCGGCTGGCGGGACAGGGCGGCTCGGGGACCTCGATCCTGGCGCGACTGCTCGGACGCAGCCCGTCCGCCTTCATCCGCGGCGCCCGCCTTGCGGACTCGCGCATCCTGATCGAACGCTTCGACCTCGATGGCGGCGCCCTCGATATCCATGCCACGGGATCGCGCGGTCTGAACGGGCGGCTGGCCGCCGAAGGCTCGGCCCGGGTCACCGATGTCTCGGCCCTGCGGCGGCAGGCGACGGGCGCGCTGGACCTGGAATGGCGCGCCAGCCACGCGTCCGGCGGCCGTCTCTGGGCCTTGTCCTTCGAGGCGGCGGGACGCCGGCTGCGCACCGGTTGGGGCGAACTCGACCGCCTCCTGGGCGCCTCGCCGAACCTGACCGGCGAAGGGGCGATCGGCGAGGGGCGGATCGCCGTATCCCGCGCTTCGCTCAGCGGCGCGGCCGGACGGCTGGGCGCCAGCGGCCTGATCGGACTGGGCGACGGAGACCTGCGTCTCGCCCTGGACTGGTCGGCGCGCGGACCGTTCGGGATCGGTCCTGTCGAGATCGGCGGCGCCGCGAGCGGCGAAGGCGCGCTGACCGGAACCCTGGCCCGACCCATCCTCGATCTCACCGCTGACTTCGATGTCCTCGAGGCCGGGCCGCTCAGCCTCTCCGACGCCCATCTCGTCCTCAGCTTCCGCCGCGGCGCGGACGCCTCCGACGGCCGCATCAGCCTGACGGGCGGCAGCAACTACGGCCCCGCCCGCGCTTCTTCCCTCTTCGCTATCGCCGACGACGGCGTACGCCTGACTGACCTCGATCTCGACGCCGGAGGCGTGGAGGCCCGGGGCTCCATCGCGCTGCGCGGCCGTACGCCGTCGAGCGCGGACCTCACTTTCGAGGCGCGGCCCGGCGCCTTTCTCGCGGCCGGAAGCGCGCGGGGCTCCGTGCGGCTGGTGGAAGGTCCCGGCGACGCTGCGGCCTATGTCGACGTCACGGGCCAGGGCGTTCGCTTCTCCGGGTCGAGCTACACGATCCGAACCCTGCGGCTTCAGGGGCAGGGCACGCTCGCGCGCCTTCCCTTCACCCTGCAGACCGACGTGGGAGGGACCTTCCCCGCCTCCTTCAACGGCTCGGGCGTCTATTCCCGCACGGACGAGGCACAGACGGTCTCCCTGGAGGGGTCGGGCCGGGTGCGCGAGGTGGCCTATCAGACCCGCACGCCTGCGGTCATCGCCCTGGCAGACGGCGGGCGTGTGGTGCGGCTGGACCTGGGTGTCGGCGGCGGGGTGCTCGCGGGTGAGCTGCGTCAGGACGTTGACGCCGCCTCCATCCGCGCCTCTCTGCAGGGCGTCGACCTGCGCTCGCTGTCGCCTGATCTGGCGGGCCAGGTGACCGCCGAGATCGACCTCGCCGGCGCGGGCGAAGACCTCGCGGGCTCCCTGGTCGCCAGGCTCGAGAACGCGCGAAGCCGCGACGCCGGGGCCGACATGGACATCGACGCCCTGATCCGCGCCCAGCTCCAGGGCGACCGCCTTTCGGTCGTGGCCGAAGCGGCCGACGCCGGCGGGGTGCGCTCGGAGGCGATCCTCAACCTGCCCGTCACCGCCAGCGCGGCCCCACTTCGGCTGGCCGTGAACCGCACCGAGCCGTTCTCAGGAGAGGGCCCGCTGCAGGGCCAGATCCGCTCGATCTGGGACCTGGTGTGCGGGGGCGAGCGCAGCCTGTCGGGCATGGTCGACGGCCGCGCCACCCTGGCCGGCAGCATCAACGCCCCGCGCGCGGACGGCTATCTCAACATCTCCGATGGCCGCTTCGAGGACGGCGCCACAGGCCTCACGCTCGAAGGCCTGACCCTTCGCTCCGAGCTCGACGCGGAAACCGCCCGCATCGTGAGCTTCCAGGCCACCGACGGCCGGGGCGAGGACGCCGGCCGCGTCACCGGCTCGGGCGTACTGGGGCTGCGGCAGGGCTCGGGTTCCAGCCTTACGCTGCAGCTGACCGACTTCCGTGTCGTCGACACGGATCTCGCGGTGGCGCGCGCCACCGGACCGATC
>CAMPGL010000010.1 GCA_946885435.1 uncultured Brevundimonas sp.
TTTGACGCGGGATGGAGCAGCCCGGTAGCTCGTCAGGCTCATAACCTGAAGGTCGCAGGTTCAAATCCTGCTCCCGCACCCAAGATTCGACAAAGCCCCGCGAGAAATCGCGGGGCTTTTCGCATGTCCGGCCGTCGTCAGCCGGCGCACAGGCGAGTGACGGACGCTTCGGGCCGGGCTAGCCTCCAAGAAAGGGCGCATCCGGAGACGACGATGAGGACGGCGACGGCGATCATCTGTGCGAGCCTGCTGGCCGCGGGCTGCACCCAGCCGGCGGACGAGTCGCCGCCGGCCGCACCGCCCGCGCCGGCCGAGCCGCAGTCGATCACCTATGTCTGCGAGGGCGGGGCCGGCGCCGAGGCACGCCATGGCCCCGACGGCCAGATGACCCTCGTGTTCGGTCAGACCAGCTTCCCGATGAACCAGGCCGAGGCCGTATCCGGGTCGCGCTGGGTCGGTCAGACCCTCGAGTGGTGGGTGACCCTGGAAGCGGGCCAGGAGGTCGGAACCCTGCGCCGGCTCGGCCCTGATCGCGTCGGCGCCGAGATCATCGCCCGTTGCGTCCGACCGACAAGCGGCGGCGTCCTGGCCCCGGATCCGGCCGAGGCCGAGCCGCGGGCCGAGGCGACCGACGTCGTCGCCGGCGCGCCCTGCCGATCCCCGGCGCTCAGTCTGTCCCAGGTGGGCGGTGACGCGGGCGCGGGCCAGCGCCATGCCACCTTTGCCTTCCGCAACGAGGGCTCGGTCGCCTGCACCCTGCAGGGATATCCCGGCCTCAGCCTGCAGGGCGAAGACGGCGCCCTTCGCACCGACTTGCGCATCGAGCGTGAGCCGGGCCCCTATTACGCCGACGGCCAGGAGCCGGAAGTGGTGACCCTGCCGCCGCAGGGTCAGGCCTTCTTCGACATCCACACGACCGCCGTCGCGGGGGAGATCGACGGCGAGACCGAGCCCTGCCGCGCCGTCGCCCGCGTCCGCGCCAGCCCGCCTGAAGACACCGGCAGCGTCCCTGCCGCCTTCCAGGCCAATCCCTGCAACGGCCGGGTGCGCGTATCGCCCTTCCGCCCGGTCGAGGAGCCGGCGCGATGACTTCCTCCCGCTCCCGGGTGGAAAGATACGCCGTTTCGGCGTAACCGCCTCCGGTCAATCGAGAGAGACCGGATGCCGACCGACTTCTATGCCCGCGTGCGTTCCACGCTCGACGAGATCGACCAGCAGGGTCTGACCAAGCCGGAGCGGGTGATCGCTTCGCGGCAGGGGCCGGAGATCACGGTCGGCGGCCGGCAGGTGCTCAACTTCTGCGCCAACAACTACCTCGGCCTGGCCGGCGATGAGCGGGTCGTGCAGGCGGGCATCCAGGCGCAGGAGCGCTGGGGCGCGGGCACGGCGTCGGTGCGGTTCATCTGCGGCACGCTGGAGATCCACAAGGAGCTGGAGCGGGCCATCGCCGACTATCTCGGCTTCGAGGACACCATCCTGTTCGCGGCCGCCTTCGACGCCAACGGCGGCATCTTCGAGCCGTTGTTCGGGGAGGAGGACGCCATCGTCTCCGACAGCCTGAACCACGCCTCGATCATCGACGGGGTCCGGCTGTGCAAGGCCAAGCGCTATCGGTTCGCCAACTCCGACATGGACGAGCTGGAAAGCCAGCTGAAGGCCGCCCGGGCGGCGGGCGCGCGCGACATCATCATCGCCACCGACGGCGCGTTTTCGATGGACGGCTACATCGCCAGGCTGAAGGACATCCGGGCGCTGGCCGACAAGTACGACGCCCTGATCATGGTCGACGACTGCCACGCGACCGGCTTCCTGGGCCCGCAGGGCCGGGGCTCGTTCGCGCACCACGGGGTCGAGGTCGACTTCGTCACCGGCACCTTCGGCAAGGCGCTGGGCGGGGCCATGGGCGGCTTCATCTGCGCCAGGTCCGAGGTCGTGGCCCTGCTGAAGCAGCGGGCACGGCCTTATCTGTTCTCCAATGCGCTCGCGCCGGCGGTGTGCGGCTCGAGCCTGGAGGCCATCCGCATCGCGCAAGGGTCCGAGGGCGACAGGCTCCGCGACCAGCTGTTCGCCAACGCCGCCCGCTATCGCGCCGCCATGAGCGAGGCGGGCTTCAGCCTGCTGGAGGGCGAGCACCCGATCATCCCGGTCATGCTGGGCGACGCCAAGCTGGCCCAGGACATGGCCGCGCGTATGCTGGAGCTCGGCGTCTATGTGATCGGCTTCAGCTTCCCGGTCGTGCCGCGCGGCCAGGCGCGCATCCGCACGCAGATGTCGGCGGCCCATACCTTCGAGCAGATCGACCGGACGGTCGAGGCGTTCAAACAAGCCGGACGTGAGTTGGGAGTGATCGCATGACGCAGACGATGAAGGCCCTGGCCAAGACCAAGCCCGAGGTCGGGCTCGACCTGATCGAGGCGCCGGTGCCCCAGCCCGGGCCCGAGGACGTGCTGATCCGCGTCAAGCGCACGGCCGTGTGCGGCACCGACATCCACATCTGGAACTGGGACGAGTGGTCCCAGAAGAACGTGCCCGTGCCGATGATCACCGGCCACGAGTTCGCCGGGGAGATCGTCGAGATCGGCAAGGACGTGGATCGTCGCCTCAAGGTCGGCCAGCGCGTCTCGGCCGAGGGCCACGTCATCGACCTGAACTCCGAAGCTGCGCGTGCGGGACACTTCCACCTGGATCCCGACACGCGCGGCATCGGCGTGAACCGCCAGGGCGCCTTCGCCGAATACGTGGTGGCGCCGGCCTTCAACGTCATCGAGCTGCCCGACGACGTCCCCTATGAGATCGGCTCGATCCTCGATCCGTTCGGCAACGCCGTGCACACGGCCCAGCAGTTCGACCTGCTCGGCGAAGACGTGCTGGTCACCGGCGCGGGGCCCATCGGCATGATGGCCGCCGCCGTGGCGCGGCACGCCGGCGCGCGCACCGTCGTGCTCACCGACATCAACGACTTCCGCCTGGAGCTGGCCCAGAAGGTCGCGCCGGGCGTGCGCACCGTGAACACGATGAACGAGGACCTGCACGACGTCATGAAGGAGCTGGGCCTGAAGGTCGGCTTCGACGTGGCGCTGGAGATGTCGGGCTCGCCGATCGCCTTCAAGCAGTGCGTCGACACCCTGATCATGGGCGGCGGCATGGCGCTGCTGGGAATTCCGTCGAAGCCGATGGAGACGGACTGGGGCCAGATCATCCTCAAGGCCCTGACCATCAAGGGCGTCTACGGCCGCGAGATGTTCACCACCTGGCGCAAGATGCTGGGCCTGCTGAAGGCCGGCCTGGACCTCACGCCGCTCATCACCCACCAGATGCCGTTCGAGAACTACCGCGAGGGCTTCGAGGCCATGAAGTCCGGCAAGTCCGGCAAGGTGGTCCTGAACTGGGACAAGGCGGCCTGATCAGCGGCCGCGGCGGTAATCCGCCGGGTCGATGAAATCCCCGTACGCCCAGGCGCCCGCGCTATCCGTCCGAGCGTCGCGTTCCTCGTCCACGTACTCGCGCGAGTACTGCTCGTAGGCCAGGGCGTGGCCCGAGCGGACCATCTCTGCCCCGAGGTCGCGGCCGCCTGCACTGCAGCGTGCGACCGTGCGGCCATAGCGGTCGGTGTCCATAGGCGCGCAGGTCACCTGACGGCCGGCGACCAGGCGCTGGAGGGCCTGTCGGCCGGCCTCGCCGCAGGGACGACCGGAACAGGTCTGACTGCGCTCGAAGGCGTCGATGCCCTGCAGCCGGATGCGTTCCTGCCCTAAGTCGAGGGTGTCCCCATCCACTACCTCGGCGCGCCCTGCGATCAGGCGGTCTGAACTGGAAGGACCATCACGCGCGCGATCGGGCAGCACCCGGGCGACGGGCGCCCGCTCGAGATCGGCCGCCATGGCCTGAAGTCCATCCGTCCCGGCCTGCAGGGCGCGCTGCGCGCCGGACGGATTGATAATGGCTCCAAGAGCAAGAAGGGTGCAGGCGATGATGGCCTTCTCACCCGGCGAGAGGCGCCTGAGCCACCAGCGTTTCCATGGCGGGGGAAGACGCGACATGCGCGCCAGCTTGGCGCGCCGTCGTTTCGGGCCCGTTCCCGAAGGTCGTTAACGGCCGCGGCGGCCCGAGCCGCCGCGGCGTCAGTTCAGGCGGCGGCCGCCGGCGTCCTGCCGCCCGTGGCGCGGAAGAGGATGACGGCGAACAGCAGGATGCCCAGGCCGGTCATGATCTCGCCGGCCATGAGCGCCGGGAGCAGGGCGGTGTTGCCCAGCAGCATGGCCGCCAGGCCGGTCATCATGCTCACGAAGCCGAGGACGAACAGCAGCAACTGGGCCTTGGGCAGCCAGCCTGCCGCCGCGGCCGGCATGGCGCGGTAGAACAGGCCGATCAGCATCATCGAGGTCCAGCCGATCAGATTGATGTGGGCGTGGACGGGCCGCAGGGTGAAGTTCTCGTTGGCCCCCATCCAGATGCCGAGGCTGACGCCGACGATGAGCGACAGCACGCCGAGACGCAGAAACAGAGACGAGAGACGATGGTCCATGGCGGGACTCCTCTTGTTGGCCCGTATGGGCGGGGGAGGCGCCCTGTAGTGAGCGAACGATGCTCGCTCAACTTAAATATATGTCACGAGTCGATAGGGCTGTTGACTCGCGTCTAATGATTCCATATTCGTAGAAATATGGAAACGAACGAAGCGGTCCAGCGTCTCTCCGCCCTGGCCCAGGAAGGCCGGTTGTCGGTCTTCCGCATGCTGGTGCGGGCGGGAGAAGGCGGCCTTCCGGCGGGCGAAATCGCGCGCGCGGCGGGCGTCCCGGCGAACACTCTGTCGGCTCAGCTCAACCTGCTGGTTGCGGCCAATCTGGTGACCCGGCGGCGGGACGGTCGCTCCATCGTCTACACGGCCGACTACGCCGGCATGAGCGAGCTGATCCTCCACCTCATGGAGGACTGCTGCCAGGGCCGGGCCGAAGTCTGCCGTCCTGTCGCCGAGGCGGCCGGCCGCTGCCGCCCCCAACCTGCACAAGGAAACGCTTGATGAAACGCCTGCACGTCCACGTCGCCGTGGAAGACCTCGACCGGTCGATCGGTTTCTATTCGGCCCTGTTCGGGGCCGAGCCCGCCGTCCTCAAGGGCGATTACGCCAAATGGATGCTTGACGACCCGCGCGTGAACTTCGCCATCTCCAACCGGGGGCGCCCGGGCGGCGTCGATCACCTGGGCATCCAGGCCGAGACGGGCGAGGAGCTGGCCGATTTGGCCGGTCGCCTGAAGGCGGCGGGCGAGACGACCGTGGACGAGGCGGCGACCTGCTGCTGCTACGCGCGCTCGGACAAGAGCTGGGTCAAGGACCCGTCGGGTCTGTCGTGGGAGACCTTCCACACCTTCGGCGAGTCGACCGTCTACGGCGAGGACCAGCCGGACCTCGAGATCGCTGCGGCCATGGCCTGCTGCCCGACGGCGGCGGCTCAGCCTGAAGCCGCCTGTTGCTGATCCGATGAGCGCAGCCGCCGACGCCAGCCTCGAGCCGCCGAGACACGAGGGATACGGTCCCATCCGGCGGCTCGCCGCCGAAGCGCTCGGGACCGCCCTGCTGCTCGCGGTGGTGGTGGGCTCCGGCGTCATGGGCGAGCGGCTCGCGGGCGGGAACTTGGCCATCGCGCTCCTGGCCAACACCCTCGCTACCGGCGCGGGGCTGATCGTCCTGATCACGATCTTCGGGCCGCTGTCCGGGGCCCACTTCAATCCGGCGGTGACCCTGGTGTTCGCCCTGCGCGGGGAAATCAGGGCCCGTCCGGCCGCGGCCTATGCGGCGGCTCAGGCCGTCGGCGGGGTGCTCGGCGTCTGGCTGGCCCACCTGATGTTCGCCGAGCCGGTCCTGCAGGTGTCGACGAAGCTGCGCGACGGTCCGGCCCAGGCGTTGTCGGAGGGCGTCGCCGCCTTCGGCCTGGTGGGGGTCATCCTCGGCTGCCTGAGATTCCGGCCGGACGCGACGCCCACGATGGTCGGCCTGTACATCACCGCCGCCTACTGGTTCACGGCCTCCACCTCCTTCGCCAATCCGGCGGTGACCGTCGCGCGCTCCCTGTCGGACACCTTCGCCGGCATCGCGCCCAGCTCCGCCCCGGCCTTCATCGCCGCCCAGCTCGCGGGCGCGGTCCTGGCCGCCTATCTGTTCCGCTGGCTTCTGGACGAGAAACGCACATGACCGACTTCCCCGTCACCATCCATCACAACCCGCGCTGCGGCACGTCGCGCAACACGCTCGAGATGATCCGGGCGTCCGGATACGAGCCGGAGGTCGTTGAGTACATGCAGACGGGCTGGACCATGGACCAGCTCAAGACCCTGTTCGCAAAGGCGGGCATCGCTCCACGCGAGGCCCTTCGCGAGAAGGAGGCCAGGTCGCTTCGGCCCCAGCTGCTCGACGGCGCCGACGATGACGCCATCCTCCAGGCCATGGTCGAGGAGCCGGTGCTGGTGAACCGCCCCATCGTGGTGACGCCCAGGGGCGCGGCGCTGTGCCGTCCGTCGGAGCGGGTCTTCGACCTCCTGGAGCGGCGGCCCGAGCAGTTCACGAAGGAGGACGGCGAGGTCGTCTAGGCGGCCTCGGCGGCCAGCAGCTTGATCAGGGCGGGTTCGAAGCCCTTGGTCTCCGAACCCGGCAGGCTGGACGGCAACTCGCCCGCCTCGAACAGTTCGAACACGCGCGGGTGGACATAGGCGCTGCGGCACACCGTGGGGGTGTTGCCGAGCAGGCCCGAGACCGCGCGGCAGCAAAGGGTGATCTTGCGCCGGGCGTCGGTCTGGGACGTCGGCGGCTCCATGTCGCGAAGGGCGCGGGCCGCCGAGACGGTTCCGGCCCAGGTGCGGAAATCCTTCGCCGAGAAACGCTCGCCCATGGCCTCGCGGATATAGGCGTTGACCTCGTCGGAGGTGACGGGGACCAGGTCTCCGTCGGCGTCGCGGTACTTGAAGACCTGCTGGCCGGGCAGCTCCTGCAGCGAGCGGATCAGCCGCGCCAGCCGCCGGTCGCGCAGGCTGATCTCGTGATCCTTGCCGCTCTTGCCGCGGAAGTGGAACCGCAGGGCCGAGCCATCGACCTCCAGGTGCCGCTTGTGCAGGGTGGTCAGGCCGAAGCTGCGGTTCTGCTTGGCGTAGACCTTGTTGCCCACCCGGATGAGCGTCAGCTCCAGCAGTCGGACGGTGGTGGCCAGGACCTTGTCGCGGCTGACCCCGCGCTTGCCCAGATCCTCCTCCACGCGGCGGCGCAGGCGGGGCAGGGCGCGGGCGAACTCGGCCATGCGGCCGAACTTGTCCTCGGACCGATGGCTGCTCCAGTCGGCGTGATAGCGGTACTGCTTGCGGCCCTTGATGTCCCGGCCAGTCGCCTGGATGTGGCCGGTGGCGCGCGTGCAGATCCAGACGTCGGTCCAGGCCGGCGGAATGGCCAGGGCGCGGATGCGGTCCAGCGTCCTCTCGTCGGTGACGCGCTGGCCCTTGGCGTCGATGTAGGTGAAGCCCTTGCCGGCTCGCTTGCGGCGGATGCCGGGAAGCTCGTCGCTGCAATAGGTCAGGCCCTTGGGGACCTCGGGCGCCATGGCGGCGAAGGCGGCGGTCCCGTCAGGCATCGGGGGCGATCGCAGGACTGGACGGCATGACGGCTCCCGACTGGCCCGAGCCGAACGCGGCGCATGCCGGGCCGGTTCCTTGACGCGCCGTGGGCCGGGGGCGAGGAGGGGCCATGAACTATCGCCACGCCTTTCACGCCGGGAACTTCGCGGATCTGGTCAAGCACGCGGTCCTGCTCGACATCCTGGCCGAGCTGATGCGCGACGCCCGGCCCCTGACGGTCATGGACACCCACGGCGGGGCGGGGCGCTACGACCTGTCCGACGTCCACCAGCAGCGCTCGAGGGAGGCCGAGGCCGGCGTCCAGCGGCTGATGCAGGCCGAGCCCGGCGCGGCGTTCCAGCCCCTGGCCGAGGCCGTGCGGCGGCTGAATCCCGACGGCGGTCTGCGCTTCTATCCGGGCTCGCCTTGGCTGACGGTCGATGCGATGAGGCCGGGCGACCGCTACGTCGCCTGCGAGCTGCGCCTCGACGACCATGGCCAGCTGGAGACGACGCTGAAGCGGCTGGCCGAGCCCAAGCGGGTTAAGGCCGAGGCGCGCCGCGCCGACGGCTACGCCACCGCGCGCGAGGTGGCGCGGGAGGCCGGGCGGCTGTTCGTCCTGATCGATCCGCCGTTCGAGAAGTCCGACGACTATGACCGCGCCGCCGATACGGCCGCCGCCATCGTGAAGGCCAAGTCGCCGCCGCCGTGCGTGGCGATCTGGACGCCGCTGAAGGACCTGGAGACCTTCGACGGTTTCCTGCGGCGGCTGCGCTCCGGCGGGGCGGAGAAGGTCCTCGTCGCCGAGGCGCGCCTTCGGCCCCTGCACGACCCGATGAAGATGAACGGCTGCGCCATGGTGGTGGTCAATCCACCCGTGGCCTTGCGCGATCGGGCCCAGGCGGTCTGCGAAGAGGTGGTCCGCACCCTGGGCGACCCCGGCGGCCTGGCGAAGGTCTGGAAGCTCTAGGGCAGGTCCAGGTCCACGATCACCGGGTGGTGGTCCGAGCCGGTGGAGGCTCCGAGCTCGGAGTGCAGCGGCCGCAGGTCCGGCGAGGCCATGACGTGGTCGATAGCCAGCCGCAGCGGTCCGGGCGCCGGCGAAGGCCAGGTGCCGTGCGCGCCGGAGACGAGGTCCAGGCCGGTGGCCTCGACGGCGTGACGCAGGGCGCGGCCGGGCGGCGGGGCGTTGAAGTCGCCGGCGACGATAGTCCGGGCCGGCTGGGGCCCCAGGCGCTCGGTTAGGCGGTCCAGCTGCCAGATCTGGCCGGTCGTGGGCTGGAACGGCCACGGCCGGGTCAGGTGCAGGCCGAAGACGCGGATTGGACCCGAGGGCGTGCGGACTTCTGCGGCCACGACCGGCAGGCCGTCCATGATCTCCTCCTGGATCGGCCGCACCGGCCAGCGCGAGGCGATCACCGAACGCGCCGCGCCCGACGGCCGGTCGACCCGGCGCGTGATCACCCGATGCGGATAGTCGGCCAGGACACCGTCCAGGGCCGCCGCCGAGGCGTCGCCCAGTTCGATCAGCACCACCACGTCCGCATCCGAGACCTGGATGGAGGCGGCTAGGCGGTCGGTGTCCTCGTTGCGCGCCCAGGTGTTCGAGACATAGAGCCTCAGGTCCCGCGCCTCGGGAGCCGCCCCCGTAGGCGTCGCGTAAGGGACGAGGGCGGCGAGCAGGCCCACGCAGGCGGCCAGGGTCAGCAGAGCCGGCCCGCGGCGGTTCATCAGCACCATCAGGGCGAACCAGGCCGTGGCGCAGACCAGCATCGGCTTGGCGAACAGCACGAAGACGTCCGGCAGATGGTGGCCTATCCCGACGAGCGCGAGGCCCGCGAAGCCCACGAGCCCCAGGCTCGCGCCCCAGAGGATCAGGCTCCACAGGGAACGGAAAACAGTGTTCAACGGCACGGTCCGACTGTGAACGGTAGAGCTTTCGCTGCGTTAAAGCATCCGGCCCCCGCGGTCGAAAGGATCCCATGCCCCGCACCGTCCGCGAAATCGAAAAGATCTGGGCCAATGTCGAAGGCCTGAAGAAGCTGTCCGACCGCGTGGTGGGCATCGGCCCTTTCGGGGTCGGGCTGGACGGCCTGCTGACCTGGGTGCCTTGGGCGGGCGACGCCTACACCGTCGGCGCGGGCGCCTGGCTGCTGATGCAGGGTGTACGGGCCAAGGCCTCGCCGGCGACCTTGATCCGGATGGCCGGCTATCTGGCGGCGGACACGGCCACGGCGGCGGTGCCGTTCGCGGGCGCGGTGGTCGACACCCTCTTCGTCGCCCACGCCATGGCGGCCAAGGCGCTCCAGAAGGACATCGAGAGCACCCACTGGGTCGAGGCCAACGAACGCGACGCCCATGCCTCGGGAGAGCACGAGCGCCACGTCCGCGAAGGCCGCGCGGCCGGCAAGCGGCGGGTGGTCTATCTGGGCTGACGACCGGACCTACTGCCCCGTCTGCGGCGCCGAGAAGTCGAAGGCCGGCGGCTGCTGCTGTCGGTTCTGCGCCTGGCCGAAGGTCCAGGTCAGGCCGATGAAGGCCACCCGTCCGCCGAAGACACGCTCGGTCCGGTCGGTGAAGGCGGGGGTCTCGTAGACGGTCTCGTCGCCGAAAGTGTTGAACAGGTCGCGGACCGTGAACTGCAACGCGAGGCGATCCGTCAGCGTCCGGCGATAGCCCAGGTTTATCATGCCCGACGGCTCGCGCCGGCCCTGGGCGAAGACGGTCTCGCCGGTCCAGAAGCCGCCGATCTGCAGGAAGTCCTTGGGCGTCGGCTGCCAGTTCAGATTGACGCGACCGCTGATGGTGGTCGTCTCCGCGTCCTCCCCGAAGGCGATGCCCGAGGCGTCGATCTGCTGATTGTAGAGGTTGATCGAGGCGTTGTAGCGCAGGGTGGGGTGCAGCCGCCCGTTGGCCACGAACTCGACCCCGACGGCGCGGCTGGAACCCAGGTTCTCGGGCCGGCTCAGCAGCACCCCGCCGCCGATGTCGGTCACGACCTGGGTGAAGGCGTCGGACGTGTCCCGGTAGTAGAGGGTGGCCTGGTAGAAGGTCTGGTTGGCGCGGCTGAGCCAAGTCAGCTCGAACGAATCCGTCACCTGCGGTTCCAGGTCGGGATTGCCCGACCGGTAGTTCAGGGGATCGACGAAGACGCGGAACGGGTTCAGGTCACCGGGGCCCGGCCGCTGCACCCGACGGCTGTAGCTGCCGCGCAGCTCCTGGGTGTCCGACAGTTCGCGCACGACGTGGAAGCTGGGATAGACGCGGAAGTAGTCGTTGGACTCCTGGACGCCGCTGGTGATCTGGTCGAGGTCCAGCGTGACATACTCGACCCGCAGGCCGAACTGGGCCGAGACGGGTCCGAGCGGGCGCTCATAGGTGCCGTACAGGGCATGAACCGACTGATCGGCGTCGAAGCGGTTGGTGACGGTTGGGTCGACCACCAGCGCCGAGGGCGACGGGCCCCGGAGCACCTCGTTGCTGAACTCCAGGGCGGTGATCTCCGCCTCGTAGCCTGCGCGCAGCTTGCCCTCGCCGGACATGGGGCGGGTGTAGGCGCTGGCGAAGTTCAGCTGGCTGGATTCGCGGCCGTTGCTGATGCTCTCGTAGACCGAGGGCAGGGCCGGCAGAGTGAACAGGGTCACCCCGTCCTGGTCGTAGCCGTTCTCGCCGACGTCATAGCGGAGCTCGTTGGACCATTCGTGGCCCTCGCCGAAGGTGCGCAGCACCCGGGCGGTCACGCCGCTGAACTCGCCGCGGAAGCCGCCGGAGCCGCGCCGCTCGCTCGCCGCGACCAGCACGCCTGAGGCGTCGTCGCTCTCGAACAGCTCGACGCCTTCGCCGCCGCTCTCGAACTCCTGGCGGCGCAGTTCGCCGGTGAACTGGACGCCGTCGCTCAGCCGGTATTCGGCGCCGAGCCGCGCGTAGCGGCCGTCGATTTCGGCGTCCATGGTCTGGGACTGGCGGCTTTCGAAGACGTCGCCGGTCAGGGTGTCGATGCGCTCGCGCACCCGGTCGGTCTGCATCAGGTGGCCGTCATGGCGCAGGCCGAAGTCGCCGGTCAGGGTCAGGCGGTCGCGCGTCCAGGCGATGTTGCCGCCGAAGTTGTACCGGCCGTCGGTGCCGATGTTGGCGCGCACCGAGCCGCTGGTGGTCTGGCCCTCGCGCACGAAGTTAGGACGGGTGATCAGGTTGATGACGCCGCCGGAGCCGTCGGGCCGGTAGGCGGCGGACGGGTTGGTCATGACCTCGATGCGGCTGAACTGGTCGGCCGACATCTGCAGGATGGCCGGGCCCCGGCCCTCGCCGCTGAGGATGGCCGACGGGCGGCCGTCGATCAGGATGGTCACGGTCGGGTCGCCGCGCAGGCTGACGATGCCCTGCGGGTCGACCTCGACCGACGGAATGTTGCGCAGCGCGTCGGCCAGCGTCCCGGTCGCGGCCTGCAGGTCCTCGGCGGTCGAGTAGCTGACCGAATCGATCGAGGTGCGGATGTCGTTGGCGCGGCCCTGGACGACGACGCCCTCGACCGCGGTGTCCTCGGCCTCGTCCTCGCCCTCTTCGGCTTCCGCCTGCTCTTGCTCGTCCGCGGGGGGCGGCGCAGGCGTCGTCTGGGCCAGCGCGACGGCGGGCACGAGGAAGGCGGCGCTGGCGAGCAGCAGAATCCGGAGGCGGGTCATGCAAAGAACCAAACTGGAGGAGCGCCAAACCCCCCGGGTTCAGCCCAGTCCACAGCTAACCGCGCTCCGCCACGGGAGGTAGTTACTTCTTTGTCATGCGCTTTCGCGCGCTGGCGATGCGAACTCGCGGCTTGGAGACGCAAGCCGCGCATGCCAGAAATTCGCCCGGGAGAAGGGGAGGTCACGCATGCTGGGCTGGACGGGGCACGTCGACACCTTCGCGCGGGACAACCTGCCGCCCGCCGACCAGTGGCCGGACATTCGGCTAGGCGGCTGCGACTATCCCGAGCGGCTGAACGCGGCGGTCGAGCTGACCGACCGGCAGGTGGAGCGGGGCTTCGGCGACCGCACCGCCCTGATCGGCAATGGGCGCCGGCGGACCTACAAGGAGCTGGCCGACTGGACCAACCGGCTGGCCCGGGCGCTGGTCGAGACCTATGGCGTCAAGCCCGGGAACCGGGTGCTGATCCGCTCGGCCAACAACCCGGCGATGGTGGCCTGCTGGCTGGCGGCCACCAAGGCGGGCGCGGTGGTGGTCAACACCATGCCCATGCTGCGCGTGGGCGAGCTGTCCCAGATCGTCGACAAGGCCGAGATCGGCCTGGCCCTGTGCGATAGCCGGCTGATGGACGAGCTGGTGGCCTGCGCCAAGGACAGCCGCTTCCTCAAGCAGGTCGTCGGGTTCGACGGTACGGCCAACCATGACGCCGAGCTGGACCGCGTCGCCCTGAACCAGCCGGTCACGCCTGTCGATGTCGAGACCGGCCGCGACGACGTGGCCCTGCTCAGCTTCACCTCGGGCACGACCGGCTCGCCCAAGGCGACCATGCACTTCCACCGCGACCTCCTGATCATCGCCGACGGCTACGCCAGGGAGGTGCTGCAGGTGACACCCGACGATGTCTTCGTCGGCTCGCCCCCGCTGGCCTTCACCTTCGGCCTGGGCGGCCTGGCCGTCTTTCCCCTGCGTTTCGGGGCTGCCGGCATCCTGCTGGAGAGCGCAACCCCGCCGAACATGATGGAGATCATCGAGACCTACCGCGCCACGGTGGTCTTCACCGCCCCGACCGCCTACCGCGCCATGCTGGCAGGCATGGAGGCGGGCGCCGACCTCTCCTCGCTCAGGGCCGCGGTCTCGGCCGGCGAGACCCTGCCCGCGCCCATCTTCGAGGCCTGGACCCGGAAGACCGGCAAGCCGATTCTGGACGGCATCGGGGCCACAGAGCTGCTGCACATCTTCATCTCCAATCGGCTGGATGACGCTCGGCCCGGCTGCACCGGTCGGGTGGTCAGCGGCTATGAGGCCCGCATCGTCGGCGACGACATGGCGGAGCTGCCGCGCGGAGAGGTCGGGCGGCTGGCGGTGCGCGGGCCGACCGGCTGTCGGTACCTCTCGGATGAGCGCCAGAGGTCCTACGTCCGCGACGGCTGGAACCTGACGGGCGACACCTTCACCCAGGACGAGGACGGCTATTTCCACTTCGTCGCCCGGTCGGACGACATGATCATCTCCGGCGGCTACAACATCGCCGGGCCCGAGGTGGAGGCCGCCCTGCTGGCCCATCCCCACGTCGCCGAATGCGCCGTCGTCGGCGCCCCGGACGAGGCCCGCGGCCAGATCGTCGAGGCCCATGTCGTGCTGGCCGAGGGGGTCGAGGCCTGCGACGCCGAGCGCCAGATCCTGCAGGACCACGTCAAGGCGACCATCGCGCCCTACAAATACCCCCGCTCGGTCCGCTTCACCGACGCCCTGCCCAAGACCCAGACCGGCAAGATCCAGCGCTTCCGTCTGCGCGGGTGAGCAGTTTCCTCGCCCGCGCAGCGGGAGAGGAGGGCCCCGCCACGCTGAGCGGCACGCGAAGCGGTTGGGCGGGAGGTGAGGGGCGTTCCACCGCCCGCGTCAAAACCCTCATCTCCCGCGCAGACCTCCGCTGCGCTCCGGTGCGCGGGGCCCTCTTCTCCCCTGACGGGGCGAAGAGATCATTCCGGCTTCGACGGCACGAAGGGCGAGAAGGTGATGATGGTGAAGGTGTCGCGGATGTGCGGCCGCGTCTGGACGTGCTTGGTCACGAAGCTGCCGATGTCGGCCCCACGCGCCAGGTTGAACTTGGCCAGCAGGTCGTACTGACCCGAGGTCGAATAGACCTCCGAGACGTTCTCGACATTGTCAACGATGTCCGCCGCCACGTCGTTGGCGAAGCCCAGCTCGCATTTGATGAGGACGAAGATGGGGGTCATCATGGCGGCGGTTCCCGGGGCTCTAGGCGCCTCTGACTAACGGAGGACGGCGTGGCGCAAAAGGGCGAAGCGGGCTTGGACCTCGAAGCCGAGTACAACAACCGCGCCCGCTGTCCCGACCACCCGGCCGTCATGGCGCGCTGGAAGGCCTCGGCCGAGGCCGCGCGGGCGGCGCATCCGCCGGTCGAGATCGCCTATGGCGAGGGCCCACGCGAGCGGATGGACCTGTTCAGCGCGGGCGAGGGGAGGCCGGTCGCCGTCTTCCTGCACGGCGGCTACTGGCAGGCGCTCGACAAGGGCTGGTTCTCCGGGATCGCGCCGGCGCTCCTGGCCCACGGCGTCGGGCTCGCCGTGCCGAGCTATGACCTGGCGCCGCAGGTGAAGCTCGGCCGCATCCTCGATCAGGTGCGGGCGGCGCTGGATAGGCTGCGCAAGGAGACGGGCGAGGCGCCGGTTGTCTTCGGCCATTCCGCCGGCGGCCACATGGCGGCGGCCATGGTCAGCGAGGGAAGGGCGAAGGCCGCGGTGGCCATCTCCGGCGTGTTCGACCTGCGGCCGCTGATTCCGACGAGCCTAAACGTCGCGCTCAGTCTCGATGAAACGGAGGCGGCCGCCCTGTCGCCGGTCGACTGGCCGGTCCCGCCCGGAGCGGTGCTCGATTGCGTTGTTGGTGGCGCAGAGAGCCCTGAATTTATCCGCCAGAGCCGCGACATAGCCGACCGCTGGGGCCAGGCGGGCGCGGACACGCGGTTCGAGGCGCTGCCGGGACTGGATCACTTCACGGTGCTCGACCCGCTGTTCGACGCCGACAGCGCGCTCATTCAGCGGATTGTAGACCTCGCCCGCTAGGGATCAGTCCGGTACCACCGCGGTGGCCTGGATCTCCACCAAGGCTTCATCCTCGATCAGGCCCGAGACCTCGACCACGGCCATGGCGGGGAAGTTGCGGCCCATGGTGGCTTTCCAGGCCGCGCCGATCTCCTTCAGCGAGGCGGAGTAGGCTTTTCGGTCGGTGACGTACCAGGTCATGGTCGTGATGTGCTCGGGCCCGGCGCCGGCCTCGGCGAGGACCGCCAGCACGTTCTCCAGCGCCTGGCGCACCTGGCCCGGCAGGTCGTGGATCTCGAAGCGGCACTGGCTGTTCCAGCCGATCTGCCCGCCCACGAAGACCGTCCGCCCGCGCGCCTCGATCCCGTTGGCGTAGCCGACCGGTCGGGCCCAGCCTTCGGGCTGGAGGATGCGGTGGGGGCTGTCGCTCATCTGAGCATCCATTCCCTTCTCCCCTCGGGGGAGAAGGTGGCATGCGAAGCATGACGGTTGAGGGGGCTGGCCGTGCCGGGGCCAGCGTCGGAATAAGGGCGCGCGGATAGAGCCCCCTCATCCGACCGCCTCCGGCGGCCACCTTCTCCCCCGAGGGGAGAAGGGATCCACAGGCGCCCGTTCACTTCGCGGCCGCCTTCATCAGCTCGCGTCCGATGATCAGCTTCTGCACCTCGGTCGCCCCCTCATAGATGCGCAGCGCGCGGATTTCGCGATAGAGCCGCTCGGTGATCTCGCCTGAGCGCACGCCGCGGCCGCCGAACATCTGCAAGGCCTGGTCGATGACCCACTGGGCGTTCTCGGTGGCGGTCATCTTGGCCATGGCCGCCTCCTTTGTCGCGTTCAGCTTCTGGACGTCCCGCCGCCAGGCCGTGCGCATGACCAGCAGGGAGGCCGCGTCGATGGCTGTGGCCATTTCGCCGAGCGTGCTCTGGGCGGTCGGCAGGTCCGCCAGGGTCGCCCCGAACATCCGCCGAGAGCGGGCGTGGGCCAACGCCTCGTCCAACGCGCGGCGCGCGAAGCCCAGAGCCGCCGCCGCCACCGACGGCCGGAAGATGTCGAGGGTCCGCATGGCGATCCTGAAGCCTTCGCCCGGCTCGCCGAGCAGCTGGCTGGCCGGCACGCGGCAGCCGTCGAAGCTGATGTGGGCCAGGGGGTGGGGCGCGAGCGTCTCGATCCGCTCGACCACCTCGAAGCCCGGCGTGTCGGCGAAGACCACGAAGGCCGAGATGCCGCGCGTGCCGGGCGCCTCGCCGGTGCGGGCGAAGACCGTATAGACGTCCGCGATTCCGCCGTTGGAGATGAAGATCTTCTCCCCATCCAGCACATAGACGTCGCCGTCCAGGCGGGCGGTGGTCGCCATGGCCGCTACGTCGGAACCGGCCTCGGGCTCGGTCAGGGCGAAGGCGGAGATGAGCTCGCCCGCCGCCACCTTCGGCAGGACGCGCGCCTTCAGTTCTTCGGTACCCGACAGGCTGATCGCGCCGGTGCCCAGCCCCTGCATGGCGAAGGCGAAGTCGGCCAGGCCGTCGTGCCAGGCCAGGGTCTCGCGGATGACGCACAGCGCCCGGCTGTCGATCTCGGTCGAGGCCCCGCCATGGGCCGCGGGCACGCAGCGCCTCAGCACGCCCGCCTCGCCCAGCCGGCGGACCAGCGCCTTGCAGGCCGCGTCCGCGTCATGGTGGTCGATCTCGCCCAGGCCGCCCGCGGCGATGAAGGCGTCCAGCTCTCGGGCCAGCACCCGGTGCTCCTCGCCCAGGAACGGCCAGTCTAGATGCTCGCGAGAGGGGCCGGTCAGCATCGGCTCAGTTCCCCTCGAACCGGGGCTTCTCCCTGGCCGCGAAGGCTTCGAAGGCGCGGCGGAAGTCGCCGGTGGCCATGCAGATCGCCTGGGCCTGGGCCTCGGACTCGATCATCTCCTCGATGCCCATGGACCATTCCTGATCCAGCATCTTCTTGGTCATGGCGTGGGCGAACCAGGGCCCGTCGGCGAGGTTGCGGGCGTAGGCCTGGGCCGCCTCCAGCAGGCTCTCGCGCGGGTGGAGCGCATTGTAGAAGCCCCAGGCGTGGCCCTCCTGCGCCGTCATGGCGCGGCCCGTGAACAGCAGGTCCGCCGCCCGGCCCTGGCCGATGATGCGCGGCAGGATCCCGCAGGCGCCCATGTCCGCCCCGGCCAGGCCGACGCGGGTGAACAGGAAGGCGGTCCGGGCCTCCGGCGTCGCCATCCGATGGTCGGCCGCCATGGCCAGGATCGCGCCCGCGCCGGCGCAGACCCCATCCACCGCAGCGATCACCGGCTGCGGACAGGCTCTAATCTGGCGCACGAGGTCGCCCGTCATCCGGGTGAAGGCGATCAGGTCCGGCATGTCCATCCGGGTCAGGGGCTCGATGATCTCGAACACGTCCCCGCCGGAACAGAAGTTGTCCCCGGCGCCGGTCAGGACCACGGCCCGCACGTCGCTGGCCTGGCCAAGCGCCCGGAACAGGTCGGTCAGCTCCTGATAGCTCTGGAAGGTCAGGGGGTTCTTCTTGTCGGGCCGGTCAAGCGTGATCGTCGCGACCCGCCCGTCCTCGCTGGTCTCGAAGCGGAAGTGCTCGGCCCGGTGGTCCTTGAAGGCGCGGCGCTTGGCCTGCATCGGATTGGTCATCGTCTTCCCTTAGCCCGCCATGACTTCGCCGCCGGCCACCACGATCGCCTGGCCGGTGACCGCCGAGGCGCCCGGCCCCGCCAGCCACACCACCGTGTCGGCCACCTGCTCGGGCGTGACCAGTCGGCCTTGCGGATTGGTCCGCGCCAGCCCGGCGCGCGCCTCCTCGGCCGAGCGGCCGGTCTTGGCCGTGATCGTCTCGACCGCCCCTTCCAGCAGCGGCGTGTCCGTGAAGCCGGGGCAGACCGCGTTTACGGTCACGTCCGTCTTCGCCAGCTCGATCGCCAGCGCCCGCGTCAACCCGACCAGCCCGTGCTTGGCCGCGCAATAGGCGGTGACATAGGCGTAGCCCGTCAGCCCCGCTGTCGAGGCGATGTTGATAATCCGCCCGTTGCCCGCTCGCCGCAGTGAGGGCAGGGCGGCCTGGGTCGTAAGGAACGCGCCGGTCAGGTTCACGCCCAGCGCCCGGTCCCACATCGCCCGGTCCGTCCGCTCGAAGGGCGCCGAGGGCGCCTCTCCCGCGCAGTTGACCAGCACCGCGATGTCCCCGAACCGCTCGACCGCCCGAGCGACGCCCGCCTCGACCGAGGCAGCGTCCGTCACGTCGAACCCGGCGACGATGAGGCTGCGGTCAGCGTCGATCTCGCCTGCGACCGCTTCCAGCGGCTCCGCTCGGCGGCCCGCGAGGGTCACGGCATAGCCCGCGCCGGCCAGCGCCAGGGCGATGGCCCGGCCGATGCCGGTGCCAGCGCCCGTGACCAGCGCGTGTCTCCGCTCGCTCATCGCGCTCCTTCGGCGGCCCGCGCCAGGTTGGTCTCGTACTGCCAGCGCGCCGAGCGGTACTGCTTGGGCCAGGCGACGCCTCGATAGCCGATCCGCGCCGCCTCGTGCAGCACCCAGGCGGGATCGGCCAGGTGCGGCCGGGCGATGGCGCACAGGTCGGCGCGGCCCGCCGCGATGATCGAGTTGGCGTGGTCGGCCTCGGAGATCGCCCCGACCGCGATGGTCGCCACGTCGACCTCGTTGCGGATGCGGTCCGAAAACGGCGTCTGGTACATCCGGCCGTAGACCGGCTCGGCCTCCTCCACGACCTGGCCCGACGAGCAGTCGATCAGATCCGCGCCGGCCGCCTTGAACAGCTCGGCGAAGATCGCCGCGTCCGCGGCCGTGTTACCGCCCTCGGCCCAGTCGTGCGCCGATATGCGCACCGAGATCGGCCGGTCGTCCGGCCAGACCTCGCGGATGGCCCGGAACACCTCCAGCGGATACCGAGCCCGGCCCGCGTGATCGCCGCCGTACTCGTCCTCGCGCACATTGGTCAGGGGCGAGAGGAAGCTCGACAGCAGATAGCCGTGCGCGGCGTGCAACTCGAGGATGTCGAAGCCGGCCTCGGCGGCGCGCTGAGTGGCGGCGACGAAGTCGGCGGTCACGCGGTCCATGTCCTCGCGCGTCATGGCCCGCGGCGTTTGAAGCCGCGGCAGATAGGGCAGGGCGGAGGCCGAGATCAGCGGCCAGTTTCCCTCATCCAGCGGCTCGTCGTCGCCTTCCCAGGGGACCTTGGTCGAGCCCTTGCGGCCCGCGTGACCCAGCTGCATGCCGATCTTCGCGTCCGTCTCGCGGTGCACGAAGTCGACCATCCGGCGGAGGGCCTCGGCCTGGTCGTCGTTCCACAGGCCCAGGCAGCCCGGGGTGATGCGCGCGTCCGGAGAAACGCAGGTCATCTCAGGAAAGACCAGCGCCGCCCCGCCCATGGCGCGCGCGCCGATGTGGACAAGGTGGAAGTCGTCGGGCAGGCCGTCCGTCGCCGAATACATGGCCATGGGCGAGACCACGATGCGGTTGGACAGTTCCATGCCGCGCACGCGGTAAGGCGTGAACATCGGCGGCGGCGGCTTCTCGCCGGCAGGGACCTTCACACCCGCGCGCTTGGCGAACCAGCGCTCATAGCCCTCCAGCCAGACGGGGTCGCGCAGCCGCAGGTTCTCGTGGCTGATCCGCTGCGAGCGTGTCAGCATGGAGTACATGAACTGCTCCGGCTCGAACTGGTCGGCGTAGCGCCGGCCGACCACCTCGAACCACTCCATGGCGTTGCGCGCCGCGTTCTGGATGCGCACCACGCCGATGCGCCGCTCGGCCTCGTAGGCCTCCAGCACCTGAGGGATCCGCGCCCCCTCGTGGCCGAAGGCGTCGAACTGGCGGGTCAGCTCGATGGCGTCGTCGATGGCCAGCTTGGTGCCCGAGCCGATGGCGAAGTGGGCGGTGTGCGCGCTGTCGCCCATCAGGACGACGTGACTACGGCCATTGAAATGGCTCCACCGCTCGCAGACCAGCCGCTGGAAATTCAGCCAGGCCGAGCCGCGCAGGTGCCGTGCATTGGTCATCAGCCGATGGCCGCCGAGCGTCTCTGCGAACAGCCCCTCGCAGAAGGCGATCGACTGGTCCTGGTCGGCCGTGTCCAGCCCGTGGGCGAGGAAGGCCTCTTCCGTCGTCTCCACGATGAAGGTCGAGGTGTTTTCGTCGAAGCGGTAGATGTGGGCCTGGAACCAGCCGTGCTCGGTGCGGCGGAAGTCGAAGGTGAAGGCGTCGAACGCCTTGTCCGTGCCCAGCCAGATGTAGCGGTTCGGCCGCACCAGCATGTCCGGCTGGAACACCTCCGGATAGCGGGCGCGGATGACCGAGTTCACCCCGTCGGCGGCGATGATCAGGTCGGCGTCCGGAAACTCCTCGTCGCTCCTGACCTCGCGCTCGAAGACCAGTTCGACGCCCAGCTCCACGCAGCGGTCCTGCAGGATGTTGAGCATCTTCTTGCGGCCGATGCCGACGAAGCCGTGGCCCGTGGTGCGCTGGCGCGTGCCCTTGAAGACCAGCTCGATGTCGTCCCAGTGGTTGAAGGCGTCCTCGATGGCGGAGGCCGTCTCCGGGTCCCATTGGCGCATCGACTCCATCGTCTGGTCGGAGAAGACGATTCCCCAGCCGAAGGTGTCATACGGCCGGTTGCGCTCGACGACGGTGATCTGGTGGGCCGGACGCCGGCGCTTCATCAGCAGGGCGAAGTAGAGGCCGGCGGGGCCTCCGCCGATGCAGACGATGCGCATGGGCTCCCTCTCGCTGACCGACCGGGACAGTGGACGCGCCCGCGCCAAGGTTCAAGCTGGCGTGGCCTCCGACAGCGTGGGATGACCAGCCATGGCCGCCTTCACCACGACCCGCACCCTGACCTTCGGCGACTGCGACCCGTCCGGCATCGCCTATTTCCCCTCCTACCTGCACCTGATGGTCGGGGTGATGGAGGCCTTCTTCGCCGACATCGGCCACCCCTGGCCGGCGATGGTCGCCGAGCGCCGCATAGGCACGCCGACGGTCGCCCTGAACCTGCAGTTCGAGAGCCCCGGCTTTCATGGGGACGAGCTCGAATTCCACCTGGACGTCGTAAAGGTCGGCCGCTCGTCGCTCGACCTGCGGCACCGCGTCGAGCGCGCGGGTGAAGTCCTCTGGCGCGCTGACCAACGCATCGTCGCGACCTCGCTCGAGACGCACAAGGCGATCGCCTGGCCGGATGACATTCGGTCGGCGGTCGAGGCCGCGGCCTAGAGGGTCCGTTCGAACGGGCCCTCCTCGCCGGGCTCCAGCCGCTCGCCGTGGAACAGTTGGGCGACGCGCGGCCCTAGCAGATCGCCGGGGCCCTGCCGGAAGCGGGGGCCGCCGAAGGCTTCGATGCCGTCGAGCTGGCGCGCCAGCGCACGGCGGTCCTGCGCCACCACCGGCGCGAGGAAGGCGCGGATGGCCAGTTCCTTGAGCCAGCCGGGGCCTCGCCCCCTTGGCGTCGTGAAGCGGGCGAAGGGGCGCAGGTGGCCGCTGTCTACCGGGGTGAAGAAGGCCGAGACGCAGAGAGTCAGCCCCTTGGCCCCTTCCCAGCGCGCCTGGACGGTGGTGGGCGCATAGAGGCGGGTTCGGCTCTGCTGCCGGTCCGGCTCCAAGACGCGCGACATCCAGCCGAGGTCGGGCTGGGTCTGTTCGATGACCGACTCGATGCCGTCCTCGAAGACGCGGGTGCGTAGATGGACCGGCATGCGCCGGCTGCTGCGGCGAATGAAGCCGTCGTGGATGAAATTGGTGTGGAACGGGTCGAGCACGTTCTCGATGGCGTCGATCGGCCGGCCCCGCCAGACGCCCTGGGACCACCAGAAGTGGTCGTGATCAGCGGCGCCCCATTCGCCGAGGTCAGGAAGGTCTTCGGGTCCGTCGGCCGACAGCCGGACGAAGACCCCGCCGTGCTGCTCGATCAGGGCGACCGGCTCGGCCGACAGGCGGCGGCCCTCCTCGGAAGACAGCGGACAGCCCGGGACCTCGTGGCAGGCGCCGTCGGGCCCAAAACGCCAGCCATGGTACGGGCACTCCAGCGCGCCGTCGCGCAGCCGCCCTTCCGACAGGGGAAAGTTGCGGTGCGGGCAGCGGTCCAGCAGGGCGGCGGCCCGGCGGTCGCGGCCGCGGAACAGCACGATCGGAGTACCCGCAACCCTGCGCGCCAGCGGGCCCATGCCGAGCTCACGCGACAGGCAGACCAGCTGCCAGCTCCTCGCGATGCTGTCGGGCAGGGGGGTCACACGGGCTCTCCGTTCCACTCGATGTCCGCCGTCATGGCGCCTTCCAGGCTCTGGCCCGTCCGCCGCGCGCGGCGCGCGAAGACGAGACTGTCCAGGATCGCCCCCAGCACCGGCGCCCGGTCACCCGGGGCGCCGATCACGTCACGGCCGGCCTTAAGCTGGCGTGACCAGGCCGCGAACTCGCGACGCCGAAGCGCCTCGGGCAGCCCATAGCGCCACATGGCCGGTCGCACGTCGCAGGCTGGGATCAGGGCGTCGTCCGCCTCGCGCCCGAGCATGGCCGCCGCCAGCGCGTCCGGCCTGGCGAACAGGAAGACGCCGCTGGTGCTGCGCGGATTGCACTCGATGAGCCAGGCCTCTCCGTCCGCGTCCACGATGGCGTCGCAGGCGAACTGGCCCCGCCCGACCACCTCGCGGGCAAGGACCTCGGCATGACCGCGCAGCCGGGCCATCAGATCGCCGGAAAGCGCTTCGAAGGCGTAGCCGGCGCCGCCCCGCAGCCGCCAGGTGGAGCGATAGGCCGAGAAGGCGGTGAGCCGGCCGTCGACGCAGACCGCGTAGAAGCTGACCTCCTCGCCGGCGATGCGATCCTGGACCACCCAGGACTGGGCCGGGCTGGGCTGCAGGCGGTCGAGCTGCGCGCGGCTCGGTCCGACGAGGGCCTGAACCCCAAACCGCGAGAATTCGCGCTTCACCACGCACCGTTCGGGCTCGGGCGTGGCTGCTCTCAAGCCGGCTGGATCCGTGACGCGGACCGTACGGGGTGAGGGAACGGCCAACCCCGCGCAGGTTTCGGCGAACCTGTGCTTGGAGTGCAGGCCGGCCAGCACACTGGGGGACGGCGCGAAAAACCGGTCCCCCCATCCGCCCGCCTCGGCGACCGGCGCGAGGTGGAAGACCTCCTCGCAGGTGGGCGCGAACAGCACGGGGTCCAGGGTCTCCACCAGCCGGGCGACATCGCGCGCGAAGCCCGCCGGATCGGTCCGGGGTGCGGCATAGGCATGCACCCGCGCCGCCGCGCGGGACGCCCGCGCCATCCAGGCGGGGCAACTGTCCGCGAGATGCGGCTCGAAGCCCGCGGCCTGGAAACTGCGCGCGACCACCAGGGCGGCGGGCGCCCGGGCGCCGGTGATCAGGACCCGCTCAGCCATCGCGCCATCGCACGCGTCGGCGCTTGGGCCGGTCAGGGGTCGACAAAGCCATGGCAGAGATGTCGGCCGCCACGCCTCGGCGGCGCAGCAGGTCGCCGAGGGCGCGCGTCGCGGCCCCGGCCTGCTCGGCCTCGATCTCAAGGCGCACGCCGTCCGCCGAGGCCCCGGCCAGCCAGCGGGCGTCAGGCGAGACGGCCGTCTCGATCGCTTCGGTGACCTCCCGAGGGGTCACGACCGTCTTGCCCCAGGTCCACAGGTCCTGGACGCGTCCCGCGACACCGCGGATCGCCAGCCGGGGCGAGCCACAGGGGCAGGGCGTCTCCAGGGGCTCGATCAGGTCGTCGAGCAGCACCCGCACCATCGGCTGGCTGGTGCGGCGCAGGTCGGTGACGATGGGCTGGAAACAACCCGGCGCGTGAGTCGGCGCGAGCTCGACCGCGAGCACGTCCTCGTTCAGATGCAGGGTCCCGAACCGGCAGGCGCAGCCGAGAAAGCCCTCCGTCGCCTGATAGATCGGATCCGGACGCACGCCGAGGCGCGTCGCGATCCAGGCTCGCTCCCGTTCGCCCATGGCCTCGGCGCCATAGAACAGTCGCGCGGGTCGGACCCCGCCGCCGGCGCGGGCGAGGTGCGCGAGCACCTGGCTGGCCCCGATCAGCACCTGCGGCTCGTAGGCCTCCAGAGCAGCGCGGTCGGGCTGCAGGCCGAAGAAGCGAAACCGCACCCGCCCGGCCTGCTCCACGTCGCTGTAGAGCCGGTTGCCGGCCCGCAGGCACAAGGCGATCCGCAAGGGCTTGAGCAACACGGAGGCCGGGAGCAGGCGAGCCAGGGCATGGCCGAGATAGGCGCCTCTTTCCAGGGCGGTGCTGACGAAGAGGCCGCGCCGACCCGTGGAGCCCGTCGAAAAGCCGACCGCGACCCCCGGCCGGACCTCCCCCGGCTCACCCCGCTCGTTGGCGTCGGCGGCGGCTTCCGCCTCCTCAAGGCCCAATCCGAGGGTGTTCCAGCGTGCGAAGTCGCCGCGGATGTCCTGCGGCCTGACGACCGGAAACTCGGACAGCGGCCGCCCGGCCAGGTGCGCCAACGCGGGCGTGCGGCGGATCGTCGGCTCCATCCGCCGCCACAGGCGACCCTGCCGTCTCGTCAGGTCCGCCCGGCTCCGAAGGGCGCTCCGTGACCAGCAAGCGTCGAACCAGGCGCGAACCAGCGCGGCGCGGTCAGCCGACACGGTCGCATTCCTCAGCTGCTTCAGGACAGTGGGACGGGATGATCCGCAGGTCCGCATTGCGGCCATGGAGCTGATGCAGCCGTCTCAGCGTCTCACGGTAGGTCACGGTCTCGCCCAGCAGGGCGGTGGTCAGGCGTGGCGGCGGCGCATTGTCCCGCACCGCGCGGCGCGACCAGGCGGCGTCCCCGATCATGAAATTCAGTCGGTCGTCCTCGCTTCGCAGCGCCAGGCCCCAGTGTCCGGGGCAATGGCCCGGCAACTCGACCGCCAGCAGCGATCCATCGCCGAACAGGTCGGCGCCGCCTTCGAACGGCGCGTACGTCGACGGCAGGGCCCGCCGTGGCAGTTCCTCGAAGAAGCGCGCGCGCCGGTCCAGGTCGGCCGGGATCAGGCCCGGCAGCATGCCCTGACGCACCGCGCCGAAGCGGCCGCAACAACGCAGGTGTCCCAGGCCCGCGCGGGCGCAGAAGATCTGAGCGCCGGGAAAGGCGTGCAGGCCCGCCACGTGGTCTCCGTGGAAGTGCGAGATCACCACCGCACGGATATCCGCCGGCGCCAGACCGAAGGCCGGCAGCTGCTCGGCCACCGACTCCCCGGCCGCCAGGGTCACCGGCGTGGCCAGGCGATAGAGCCGCTCGGGCCAGCGCCGCGTCGCCGCGCCAAAGGCCGGGTCATAGCCGGTGTCGAAGAGCACCGCGCCCTGATCCGGATGGAGCATCAGCCCGACCAGGGCCGGAAACCGCGCCGGACACAGGCTGGCGCCCGCCCGCGCCATGGCCTCCGGATGCAGGCAGGAGCCGGCCTGGAGCAGGTGCAGGCGGACGCGGGGCGTCATGGGGTCAGCGACGGCGCGAGAGCCCGCGCGGTCGCCAGCGCGTCGTGCTGCGGGCGGTAGCCAAGCACCTGTTCAGCACGCGACAGGTCGAACGTCTGAGAATAGGCCAGGGCCGCCAGCGAGTAGGGCGTCAGGGGCGGCTCGGGCCGACCGGGCAGGATCGCCGCGATCTTCTCGGCCGCATGCGCCGCCAGCTGCGCGGTGGCCATGGGCACGGGAATGAGGCGGATCGGGCGGTCCAGCGCCTCGCTCAGAGCCAGCGCCAGGATCTTCACCGGCACGGGCCGACCGCCCGAGATGTTGAACACCTGGCCTGCCGCCCCTTCGGCCCGGTCCGCCAGCATCAGGGCGCGCGCACCGTCGCGGACGTCGGTCAGCTCGACCTCGCCTCGTCCCTGGCGGAACAGCGGGAAGCGGCCGCGTTTCACCAGGCGGATCACGCGCGGCAGGAGGACGGCGTCGTCCGGCCCGATGAGGGCGCGCGGGCGGATGGCGGTGGTCCGCATCCCGCCGCCATCGGCGGCCAGGACCCGCCGCTCGGCCTCCAGCTTGGTGCGAGCGTAAGCGTTCATCGGCCGGGCCGCCGGCGGATCATCCTCGGTCAGCCGCACCCGGTCC
>CAMPGL010000011.1 GCA_946885435.1 uncultured Brevundimonas sp.
CTCGGAGGAAGGGCTGGAGATCGCCCGGCCCACGCCGGAAACGATCGCCAAGCTCGAGGAAGTCCTGCTGCCCGCCCAGGCACGCAATCCGATCGATCTGGGCGGCCGCATCGTTCCGGATACGGTCGAGATAACGGAGACGACGACGCAGACATTAATGGCGGATCCGAATGTGGATTACGGCATTGCGTGGCCGGCCCACTTGCACCGGCATCGCGAGATTTGGGAGGAGCTCCAGTACAAGTTGGAGCTGAGCGAGCACCCCAACGCCATTTCGGTTCTGTTCCGGGTGCTTCTGGAACTCGCCGTCGACAACTACGTGGCCCGAACGCCGCTAGTGAGTGTCTATGAGGCAGACAAGCTCTCGAAAAAGGCGGCCAAGGTTGCTGCGGACCTGCATGCCAAGGGGAAAATCGACAGAAAATACCTCGGCGCGCTCACGAAGCTCGAACGAGGTGAGGCGATCGTGTCGATCGACACCCTCAACCGATATGTGCATTCCCCAAACTTCAATGTCTCTCCGGACCATCTGAAAATGATCTGGGCGACGCTCGCAGAGTTCGTCGTGCTCTGCCTCCACGCCTGACCAGGATCGTATGGCTCGACCCTGCTAACAGGCGCCGCGTAGACTGCCTTGCGACGGGGCAGCAGACCTTCGGCTCACCGGTAAAGCCGTCAAAGGCTCGGTCGGAACGGGATGACGCAGGTGATGGGAGCGTGGGTGTCCGCCGATCTGCGGATCTTCGGAAACGTGGCCTTATAGCCAGGCTTGCCCCCTACCGCCCCGCCATCTCCTCCGCCTGCCTCTGCATATCCCCCAGGTTCATCCGCATCCCGGCGACCTCCACATCCCCCGGCCGCCAGCCCTCCGGGCACTCCCCCTGATACGTCGCCTCCGTCGTGATCTCCGACGTGCGGTTGAGCGCGGCGATGGGGGCGCCGGAGGTGGTGGTGGTCGCCTCGACGCGGTAGGCGGTCTCGAGGTCGCCGGTCATGGTTCCCTCGGTCGAGGTCTCGCCGCCGGTGGGAAGGGCGCAGCGGCTGGCGAAGGTCCAGCCGTCGCCGGTGCGGTTCATGGTCTGGGAGCAGTCGCCCATCGAGGCCTGGGACGAGGTCTGGATGGCGCTGATGCTGTCGTCCATGCAGGCGCGGCTGGTCACCGTCTGGCCGTCGGCGGTCATGACGGTCTGCCACAGGCCCTCGCGGACGCGGGCCTCGACGGTGTCGGAGGCGGCGTCGGGGGCCGAGGTCTCGGCGGAGGCGGCCTCGGCGGGCGCGGCGGTGTCGGGTTCGGCCTCGGTGGCCGGAGTCTGGTCGCAGGCGGCCAGGGCCAGCAGGGCGACGAGCGCGGGGGCGGCGGTCAGGGCTTTCATCGGCGGATCCTCCGGGTGAGGGGGCAGGCTACGCCGAATCCGGGTCGGCGAAAATCCGGGGCCTTGGTCGGCGAATTCGTCAGGAACGGGCAGGTGCTTGGCGCCGGGGGGCGCAGCATGGTTAAGCTTGGACACTGGGGCTTTTTGGATCTGGGGAGATCGGGCATGCGTGCGACTTGGATGACGGGGGCGGCCGTGGCCGTCCTGGGGCTGGCGGTGGCCGGCGGGGCGGTAGCGCAGCAGCAGATCATGCCCTATGCGACGGTGAACGGGCGGCTGGAGGCGCGCGATCCTGTGTCGTCGACCGGCGGGCGGTTCGACCGCTATCGCCTGACGGCGCGGCCGGGCGAGCGGGTGGTGCTGACCATGCGGTCGCCGGACGGCCAGATCGACCCCTATCTGCAGATCGGCCGCTCGATCCCGGGCGGAGACTTCCACGAACTGGCCCATGACGACGACGGGACCGGCAGCCTGGACTCGATGCTCGACTTCCTGGCGCAGGAAGGCGGGGAGTACGAGGTGCGGGCGACGAGCTTCAGCTACGACGACTTCGGCGCCTATACGCTCGAGCGGACAGACATGCCCCCGGCGGGCGGCGGTTATGACCCGAGCGTCAACAGCCTGCCGATCCGGGTGAGCGGCTATATCGACGGCTCGGACGCGATGGACGCCGACGGGCGGCGCCATGAGGGCTATCGCTTCCGCCTGCCGGCGCACCACGTGATCCGCATCCGGCTCGAGTCCGACGATATGGACCCGTACGTGATCCTGGGCTTCCTGAACGAGTACGGCGAATACACGGATCTGCTGCACGACGACGATTCCGGCGGCGGGCTGAACTCGGAATTCTACTACCAGTCGGTGGCCGACGACGTGTTCGAGGTCAGGGCCTCGACCTATGGGACGGGGTCGACGGGGTCCTACCGGCTCTATGTCGAGGACGTCTCGACGACGGCGGACGGCGGCCTGCCGTCGGGCGTGGTGGTGGACGGCTGGATCACCTCGACGGACAATCCGGGCTACGGCGCGAACTTCGAGTACCGCGGCTTCTACGCCCAGGCGGGCCAGCGGGTGCGGGTGACGCAGCGCTCCAGCGAGTTCGACAGCTATCTCTACGTCGGGCGCTGGATCGACGGGACCTTCCACGAGATCGCGCGCGACGACGACTCCGGCGGGGGCGAGACGGGCCTGGACAGCCAGGTCAACTTCGTCGCGCCGGTGACGGGCATGTACTACGCCAAGGTCTCGACGCTCTCGGCCGGCGAGACGGGCATGTTCAGCCTGCAGGTCGACATCTGGTAGGCGGCGGGGCGTGGCCTAGAGGCTGCGCGCGGCGATCTGCTTGAGGGTCTCGGCGCGGGCCGGGAGGTCCTCGGCCATGCGCGAGGCCAGCTCGCGCGCGCCGACCGGATAGGCGTCGCCGCCGGTGGAGATCTCGCGGGCCAGCCGGGCGGCTTCGCGCAGGGCGCGTTCCAGGGCCTCGATCTCCTCCACGGCCAGGGCGCGGGCCTCCATCTGAAGCCGCTTGACGCGCTCGCCGGTGGTCTCGGGCGTCTTCATCAGCTCGTAGATGCCGGACTCCGGCGTCACGAGCCGCAGATTGGTCTTGTCCTTCGAACGCGGGCCTGAACGGGTCATGGATCCTCCTCCGCAAAGGCCAATGCGCGAATCGGGCGGGGCGTTCCGGGGGAGGATGGTGAACGCGCCGGGGCGGAATCAGGCGTGTCCGTCCTGCAACAGGGTCCTGCGACCCCGCGCCCGACCGATAAGAACTTGACGTTGACGTAAGCGTAGGGTTTCTGGCTCGGCGAGATTCCGTCCCGAAAGGAAACCGACCATGGCCGAGGCCTATATCTTCGACGCCGTGCGCACGCCGCGCGGCAAGGGCAAGAAGGACGGGAGCCTGCACGAGATCACCGCGCTGAGCCTGGCGACGCAGGTTCTGGAGAACCTGCGCGACCGGAACGGGCTGGACACCTCGCAGGTGGACGACGTGATCCTGGGCTGCGTCTCGCCGGTGGGCGAGCAGGGCGCCGACATCGCGCGCACCGCCGTGCTGAACGCCGGCTGGTCGCAGGAGACCGCGGGCGTGCAGATCAACCGCTTCTGCGCCTCGGGCCTGGAAGCGGTGAACATGGCCGCGGCCAAGGTCGCCTCGGGCGAGGCGCGCATGGCCGTCGGCGGCGGCGTCGAGGCCATGAGCCGGGTGCCGATGGGCTCGGACGGCGGGGCCTGGCCGGTCGATCCGTCCTCGGCCTTCCCGACCTATTTCGTGCCCCAGGGCGTCTCGGCCGACATGATCGCGTCCAAGTACGGCTTCTCGCGCGACGACGTGGACGCGTACGCCGTGGAGAGCCACAAGCGTGCGGCGAAGAGCTGGGAAGAGGGCCGCTTCAAGAAGTCGGTCGTCCCGGTGCGCAACCAGCTGGGCCTGACGCAGCTGGACCGTGACGAGACGATCCGCCCGGGCACCGACATGCAGACCCTGGGCGGGCTGAACCCCTCGTTCCAGATGATGGGCGACATGGCCTTCGACGCCGTGATCAACCAGCGCTACCCCGAGGTCGAGCGGGTCCACCACGTGCACACGCCGGGCAACTCGTCCGGCATCGTCGACGGGTCGGCGGGCGTGCTGGTCGGCACGCTGGGGATGGGCCAGGCCCTGGGCCTGAAGCCGCGGGCGAAGATCCTGGGCGGGGCCTCGATCGGCTCGGAGCCCTCGATCATGCTGACCGGGCCGGAACCGGTGACCCGCAAGCTGCTCAAGCGGCTGGGGATGGAGGTCAATGACATCGACCTCTACGAGCTGAACGAGGCCTTCGCGGCGGTGGTGCTGCGATACATGCAGGCGCTGGATATCCCGCACGACAAGATCAACGTCTGCGGCGGCGCCATCGCCATGGGCCACCCGCTCGGCGCCACCGGGGCGATGATCCTGGGCACGGTGCTCGACGAGCTGGAGCGCTCGGACAAGTCGACCGCGCTCGCCACCCTGTGCATTGGCGGCGGCATGGGCACCGCCACCGTCATCGAACGCGTCTGATCCGGGAGCCGACAGAGATGGAAAACTTCAAGATCGACGTCGACGCCGACGGCATCGCCACGGTCACCTTCGACGTGCCGGGCCGGTCGATGAACACCCTGACCTCCTCGGTCATGGCCGAGATCCCGCAGGTGGTGGAGCGCATCCGCACCGACGAGGCGATCAAGGGCGCGGTGCTGACCTCGGGCAAGGACACCGGCTTCTGCGCCGGCGCGGACCTGGGCGACATGGCCGGCGGCATGCTGGGCGGGGCGGGGCTGCAGGAGGCCTATGACGCCGGCTGGCGGCTGAACGGCGCGCTGCGCGAGCTGGAGACCTGCGGCAAGCCGGTGGCGGCGGCCATCAACGGCCTGGCGCTGGGCGGCGGGCTGGAGCTGACCCTGGCGTGCCACTATCGGGTGGTCGGCGACGACTCGAAGATCCAGCTGGGCCTGCCCGAGATCAAGGTCGGGCTGTTCCCGGGCGGCGGCGGCACCCAGCGCCTGCCGCGCCTGATCGGCGTGCAGGCCGCGCTGATGCAGATGAGCGAGGGCAAGTCCTGGCGGCCTCAAGAGGCGAAGGCGGCGGGCGTGGTCCACGAGGTCATGGCCAGGGGCTCGGAAGTCGAGGCGGCCAAGGCCTGGATCAAGGGCGGCGGCAAGGCGCAGCAGCCCTGGGACGACAAGGGCTTCAAGCTTCCCGGCGGCGGCCCCTACCACCCGGCGGGGATGCAGGTCTTCGTCATGGGCAACGCCATGCTGCGCAAGCAGTCCTACGGCAACTACCCGGCCGTGCTGAACCTGATGAAGTCGGTCTACGAGGGCGTGCAGGTTCCGATCGAGGCGGGCCTGAGGATCGAGACGCGCTACTTCATCAAGACCCTGATGACGCCGCAGGCGCGGGCCATGATCCGCAGCCTGTTCCTGTCCAAGCAGGAGCTCGACAAGGGCGCGGTGCGCCCGGCCGGCGTGCCGAAGTCCGACGCCAAGAAGGTGGCGGTGCTGGGCGCCGGCATGATGGGGGCGGGCATCGCCTATGTGCAGGCCATGGCCGGCATCGAGACGGTCCTGATCGACCAGAGCCAGGAAGCCGCCGAGAAGGGCAAGCAATACGCCGTCGACCTGATCGAAAAGCGCGTCTCGCGCGGCCAGATGACCCGCGAGAAGGCCGACGCCACCCTGGCCCTGATCACGCCCACGACGGACTACGCCCTGGTCAAGGGCTCGGACCTGGTCGTCGAGGCCGTGTTCGAGACGCGCGAGATCAAGGCCGACGTCACCAAGAAGGCCGAGGCCCAGCTGGAGCCCGGCGCGGTGTTCGGTTCGAACACCTCGACCCTGCCGATCACGGGCCTGGCCGAAGCCTCGGTGCGGCCCGAGGACTTCATCGGCATCCACTTCTTCTCGCCGGTCGACAAGATGATGCTGGTCGAGATCATCATGGGCGAGAAGACCGGCCAGGAGGCGCTGGCCAAGGCGCTGGACTACGTTCTGAAGATCAAGAAGACGCCGATCGTCGTGAACGACAGCCGCGGCTTCTACACCTCGCGCTGCTTCTCGACCTATCTCATCGAGGGCATGGCCATGCTTGAGGAAGGCTATGCGCCGGCGCTGATCGACAACGTCGGGCGGATGACCGGCATGCCGCGCGGGCCGCTGGAGATGCACGACGACGTCGCGCTGGACCTCTCCTACAAGATCGCCAAGCAGACCGAGGCCGATCTGGGCGACAAGTACGTGCCGAACCCCGGCCAGGACATCGTCGCTAGGATGGTCGAGGGCGGCCGCTACGGCCGCAAGAACGGCATGGGCTTCTACGACTATTCGACGAAGCCGAAGCGCCTGTGGGAAGGCCTGTCCGAGCTGGCCCCGGTGACCAAGACCGAGGGCTTCGGCGAGGGCGTCGAGGCGGCGACCCATGTCGAGGAGCTGAAGACACGGCTGCTCTACCGCCAGGCGGTCGAGGTGGCGCGGTGCTGGGAAGAGGGCGTCATCGACGATCCGCGCGAGGCGGACCTCGGCGCCATCCTCGGCTGGGGTTTCGCGCCCTGGACCGGCGGTCCGGTCAGCATGATGGACGAGATCGGCCTGAAGACCTTCGTCGAGACCTGCGACCGGCTGGCCGAACAGTATGGCGACCGCTTCAAGGTGCCACAGCTGCTCCGCGACATGGCCGCCAAGGGCGAGACCTTCTACGGCCGCTTCGCGCCGAAGAAGGCGGCCTGAACCTAAGCCACGCGCGGGCGTTCAGGCCGCATGGCCCGGACGCCCGCAAAGGCGCCTCCCGCGAAGGAGGCGACCATCACAGGCAACGCGCTGGACGAGACCTTCGTCCGGCGCGTTCTGTTTGTCGTGGCCGTGGTCGGCCTGATCGCGCTGGTGCTGAAGATGGCCGGCGTGATCCTGATGATCTTCGGGGCGGTGCTTATCGCCATCCTCTTGCGGTCGGTGGCGGACCTGTTGCACCGCTGGGCGAAGCTGCCGATGCGGCTGGCGCTGTTCGTGTCGACCCTGCTGCTGCTCGCCGTGATCAGCGGGGGCTTCGCCCTGCTCTGGCTGGAGATCGAAAGCCAGCTGGACAGGCTTCCCGACACCCTGCCCGAGACCCTGGCGGCTGCGGAGCGCCGTATCCTGGACCTGCCGTTCGGCGACCAGTTGCTGGCGCGGCTGAGGGCGTACGCCCAGGGCGCGGGACTGTCCGACGGGGTCGGGGAGGCGGCCCAAGGGTTCGCCCGGCGACTCAAGAACTTCCTGATGAGCGCGGGCGGCTTTGCGACCAACGCCGTGCTGGTGCTGGCGGGCGGCGTCTATCTGTCGATCAATCCGAAGGGCTATCGCAACGGCGCGCTGCTGCTGATCCCGCGCGACCATCGCGAGCAGGTCAGCGAAGCCCTGTGCGAGACAGGCCGAGGGCTGAAGTACTGGCTGCTCGGCACCGGCCTGGACATGATCGGGGTGGGGCTGATCACCGGCCTGGGCCTGTGGCTGGTCGGCATTCCCTCGCCGGTTCTGCTGGGCGTGCTGGCGGGTCTGGGCGTGCTGGTGCCGATCGTGGGGCCGACGCTGGCGGCCATCCCTGGGCTGCTGCTGGCTGTGGCGGGCGGGCCGACGACCTTCCTGCTGGCGCTCGGCGTCTACGTCGGGGTGCAGCAGATCGAGAGCAATCTGATCATGCCGGTGATCCAGCGTCAGATCACCTCCCTGCCGCCCATGGTGACCCTGTTCTCGATCGCCGTCTTCGGCCTGATGTTCGGGCCGATCGGGGTGTTGCTGGCCGTGCCGCTGGCGGTGACCGTCTACGTCATGGTCCGGGCGCTGTATGTGCGTGACATCCTGGGCGAGGACATTCGGCCGCTGGACGTGGGCCGCTCCTGAGCCTGTTTCGTGCTAGGCGGGGGCCATGCACACGCGCGAAATCCACACCGACGGCCTGACCCAGAGCGTCCTGGAGGCGGGCAGGGGCCCGTTGGTCATCCTTTGCCATGGCTTTCCGGAGCTGGGTGTCAGCTGGAGAGCGCAGGTCGAGGCCCTGGCCGAGGCCGGCTATCACGCCGTCGCGCCCGACATGCGGGGCTATGGCAAGACCGAGAAGGTCCCGGCCGCGCACCACACGGTGCTGCATCTCGTCAGCGACATGGTCGATCTGGTCCGGGCGCTGGGCGAGAAGACGGCGGTGATCGTCGGCCACGACTTCGGGTCCTACGTGGCCTGGCACTGCGCCCTGCTGAGGCCGGATGTGTTCACGGCGGTAGTTGGGATGAGCGTGCCGTTCCAGGCGCGCAATCCGTCGGGGCCGCCGCTTGCCATGATGCAGGCCCTGACCGACCGGCTGGGGACGGGCGACCTCTATATCAACCGCTTCCAGGACGCAGAGGCGCTGGTCGAGTTCACCGAGAACGTCGAGACGGCGCTGCGCAAATGCTTCTGGGCCTATGACGGGGCGACGCCCGAGGACCAGCGGTCCACCGGCTTCATTCCCGCCGGCAAGACGCTGCTCGAGAGCATCAGCAACCGCGCCCAGCTGCCGCCGTGGCTGCCCGAAAGGTGGTTCCGCGAGTACGTCCGCGCCTTCGAGCGCGGCGGGTTCGCGCGGCCCTTCGGCTGGTACCGGGCGATCGATCGCAACTGGCAGCTGACCGCCTTCGCCCAGGGCAAGACCATCGACGTGCCGTCGCTGTTCATCGTCGGCGAGGTGGACCCGGTGCGGCGCTACGCCGGGCCTGCCGAGGCGGCGCAGAAGGACTGGCTGACCGACCTGCGCGGCCAGATCGAGCTGAAGGGCGCCGGCCACTGGATCCAGCAGGAACGGCCCGACGAGGTGAATGCGGCCCTGCTCGAATTCCTGCGCGGACTGTGAGGCTCGCCGTCGAACGGTGGTAGGCTCCACCCGCCGAGGGAGGGCGACATGAGCTGGATGAACATCGCGCGGATCGCCAAGGTCGTGGCCCTGGCCGGGTTCCTGATGCCGTGGCTGCTGGTGTCGTGCCAGGGGCAGGAGATCGCCTCGGCGACCGGCTGGCAGATGGCCATCGGCGAAATGGACGCTCTGGGCGATGCGGCGGCTAGCCAGGACGCCGATCCGGCGTGGTGGGCGATCCTGTCCCTGCTGCTGATCGTGGGCGGGCTCGCGGCCAGCCTGCTGCTCAAGCCGGCGCGGCGGGCGGCGCTGGCGCTGGCGGGCGCGGCGGCGGCGGCTTTCCTGCTGTGCGCCGTGGGGATGAACATGGCCATCTCGTCGGCCCGGGCGGAAGCGACCGAGCCGCAGGCGGACGCCGACCCGATGGCGGCGCAGATGCAGGCGGCCATGGCGGACGCGATCCGCTTCGACGTGCGCTACGGCTACTGGCTGACGCTGGCGGCGCTGTTCGCCGCGGCCGGAGCGGGCGGCCTGGCCTGGCAGGGGCGGACCCTCAGCGTGGCCGCGCCCCGCGCCGAATGAGCGCGATCCGCATCTGGAGCTACGCCAGCCCCCTCGGCGAGCTGGGCCTGGCGAGCGACGCCTCGGGCCGGGTGACGGCCGTCAGTTTCGAGGGCGCGGATGCGGACTTCGGCCGCCGGGTGCGGGCGATGCGGCCCGACGTGACGGTCGAGGCGGGCCATCCCGAGCCCCGGGTCGAGGAGCAGCTCGACGCCTATTTCTCGGGGCGGCGCGACGCGCTCGGCCGCATCGCCTGGAACGTCGAGGGGGACGGTTTCCATCAGCGGGTCTGGCGGGCGCTGGCCGAAATCCCGGCGGGGTCCACGATCAGCTATGGCGAAATGGCGCGGCGGGCGGGCGAACCCGGCGGGGCTCAGGCGGCGGGCGTGGCGCTGAATCGCAATCCGATCCCGCTGATCCTGCCCTGTCACAGGGTGATCGGCGCGGACGGGGCGCTGGTCGGCTTTGGCGGCGGGGTGGAGCGCAAACGCTGGCTGCTGGCCCACGAGGGCGCGCTGCTGCTCTAGCCGAGCAGGCGCATCTCGGGCGGCGGCGGCGGAGCCGGCGGCGGGCCCAGACGCCGGGCGAGGGCGTATTTCACGGCCTTCTGGACCGCGCGGTCGTCAGTCGGCTTGGTCAGGACGCCGACGGCGCCGGCCACATCGCCCTGAACCATCCCTGGATTGGCGGTGATGAACAGCACGCTGACGCCGAAGCGTTGGGCGAGCGTCTTGCCCAGCTGCACGCCCGTGGGGCCGTCCGCGAGGTGAATGTCGACCAGGGCGAGATCCAGCCCGCCGCGCTCGGCGTGCGTCAGCGCCGAGCGGGAATCAGTCGCGAAACCAACGACTTCATGGCCGAGGTCCTCGAGGAGGAACCCCAGTTCCATGGCGACGACGGCTTCGTCCTCAATGATCAAAATGCGAGCGGTCATGGATCGGGCGTGGAGTCAGGTAGCGGATTCAACTCACAAAGCGGTCGTCGGTTTCACCTCAAGTAGGCGCGTGACGCCGGCGTGACAATGCGGTCACAGGCAGGTCCGCCGTGAGGATGAGTCCTTCCGGTAACCATTGTCTTTCCAGCCGGCCGCCGAGCTGGCCCTCGACCGCCAGCTGCGAGAGGGTGAAGCCGAAGCCGGTCCCGGACGGCTCCTGTTCGACGCAGGGGCCGCCCGTCTCCCGCCAGGTCAGGCGGAACCGGTCGCCCTCGAACGCCGAGGTGATGGTGACCTGACCCCCGGGGACCGACAGGGCGCCGTACTTGGCGGCGTTGGTGGCCAGTTCGTGGAACAGCAGGGCGACGGGCGTGGCCGCCTGATCGTCGAAGATGGCGTTGTCGCCCTCGATCACGACATTGCCGCCGTCGTCGTCCTGATAGGCGGCCAGGAGGTCGCGCAGGAAGGCCTGGAGAGTCGAGCCGGCGATGCTGGGGGCTGAGGCGGCGGTGTGCGGCCGCACGAACTCGTGGGCGCGGGCCAGCGCCTGAATGCGGGTGCGCAGCGACTTGGCGAACTCCCTGGCCTCGGGATGCTGCCGGCCCGACAGGGCGACCAGGGCCGAAACGACGGCGAAGATGTTCTTGATGCGGTGACTGAGCTCCTGGCTCAGCACCTCGCGGGCGGCCTGCGCCTGCTTGAGGTCGTCGATGTCGGTGCAGGTGCCGAACCAGCGGATGATCCGCCCCTCGGGATCGCGGACCGGCAAGGCGCGGCCCAGCGTCCAGCGGTAGACGCCGTCGGCGCGGCGCAGGCGGTATTCGATCTCGTAGGGTTCGCCGGTCTCCAGGCTATGCTGCCAGCGCGTCCAGGCGCGGTCCTGGTCCTCCGGATGGAACATGTCGTTCCAGCCCTCGCCGTCGGTCGAGCCGGCCGGCGCGCCGGTGAACTCGTACCAGCGGGCGTTATAGTAATCGTGCAGCCCGTCCGGCTGGGTGGCCCAGACCATCTGCGGCATGGTGTCGGCCAGTGCGCGAAAGCGGCTTTCGCTTTCGGCGAGCGCGCTGCCCGTCCGGGCGAGGGCGTTTTCGGCCTCCTTGCGGCGCGTGATGTCGACCGCGACGCCCGGGAACCGCAAGGCCCGGCCGTCATCGGACATCTCGGCCTGGCCGCGCGCGAGAATCCAGCGCCAGCCGTCTCCGTCGCGGATGCGATACTCGCATTCGAACGGCTCGCCCGAGGTGATGGCGGCGTTGATGGCGGCCGTGACGCGCTCGCGGTCGTCGGGGTGAAAGGTCTCTTCGTAGGCGCGGATCGGCAGACCCGCCGCGCCCTGTTCCTCGGACATGCCGAACATGCGCGCGAACTGGGGGTCGGCCACGATCCTGTCGGCGGGGATGTCCCATTCCCAGGCGCCCACGATCTCCGCGGCTGACAGGGCGCGGCTCAGGCGGTCTGGGTCGAAGGTCGAGAAAGGCAAGGTGCGTCCGAGAGTAGCTCGCCGGGCCCCCAACGGTCGGCTGGGCTTAAATGCAAAGCTGCCGACTTAGTTCAATCGGCCGTCGTTATTCCACCGTGGCGGGCTCGCGGCCGACCTCCTCGACCTCCAGCTGGGGCACGTCGGGACGAGGGCGGCTCGGGGCCTCCAGCTCCGCTTCGAAGGCGGCGAGACGTTCGTTGATGGCGGCGATCTCGTCGGCCTGGGCCTGGCGACGTCCGCCCAGGCTGACGATGCCGACCTGGCGCTCCCGGCCGTCGATCACGACGGTGCGGCCCTCCTCTATGACGCCGGCGGCCTCGAGCGCGGCCGCGTCGGTGGCGACCTGCAGGAGACGGGGGCGGGCGAAGCGGGCTTCGTCGATGACCGGCTCACGGCCGGAATAGCGCTGGCGGAAGGCGGGCGTGTCCCCGGCCCGACCGGCCCAGCGGTAAAAGATGTGCGCCCCGACCTGATTCACCTTGGTCACAGTGGGGCTCCACCACGGGCGCACGTAGTCGGCGTGATAGTGGGTGGCGGTGCCCACCCAGGCGGCGGTGAAGCCTTCCAGAGCGCGGCGAGCGACGTCCTCAGCCTGGTTCCAGGCCCAGGCGACGGGCGCCCGCGACAACGAGCCGTCGCAGGTGAAGGAAAACTGGCAGCCGGTGGTGCGTTCCGCGCCCTGATAGACGACCCCGCAGATCGAGGCCGGGAAGTTGGGATCGCGCACCCGATTGAGGATGACCTGGGCGACCGCCTCCTGGCCGCGGCGCGGCTCCAGCGCGGCCTCGTAGTAGATGGCCTGGGCCAGGCAGCGCTGGGCGCGGCGCCGATCCCCGTCGGTGGCCGGGGTGAAGCGGAAGGTCGGCATGGCGCGAAGCGCGCCGGACACGACGGGCACGGCGGCGTTCAGCCGCTGGGCGTCGACGCCGGTGCGGGTCAGGGCGTCCATGGTCGGCCGGCCGGTCAGTGAAATGTTCTCCCAGCCCGGCGTCACGCCCCAGACGGCGCGGGTGATGGCCGGGTCGTGGCGGCGGGCTAGGGTTCGCGCGGCGGGATCCATCCGGCCAGACAGCCGGATCAGGGCCTCTTCGGACAGATCCGGGCCGACCGTGGAGACGATGCCGCGCACGTCCGCGCGCTCCAGGTCGCGGATCGAGGAGCTGGCGGACAGGGCCACGCCCATCACCAGGATGGCGGCGAAGGCGGCCGGCGCGACGCGGATGATGTCGATGGCCCGGATGACGGCGCGGCGAGCGTGCGGCGTCGCGCGCCGGGCCGTGCGGCCCAGCCGGAGTCTCGCGATGCGGAGCCGCCGTCTCATCCGTCCCTTATAGCCTGTTTTCCGGCGCTTTCGTGGCCCGGCTACTTCGAGCCCAGGGTGGCGCGCAGCATCCAGGCGTGCTTCTCGTGGGTCGCCAGCCGCTGAGTCATGAGATCGGCGCTGGTGACGTCCTTGTTCTGCTCGGCGATCTCGACGCCGTTCCGCAGGGTCGCGACGACGGTTTCATGATCCTGCAGGAGCTCGCGCAGCATCGCGTGCGCGTCCTTCTCCGGGTCGCCGTCCTTGATGCCCGTCAGGTTGGCGAAGGCGGAATAGCCCTGGGGCGCGAACTCGCCCAGCGCGCGGATGCGTTCGGCCACCTCGTCGAGCGCCTGCCACATCTCGGTGTACTGCGCCATGAACAGGGCATGGAGTTCGTTGAAGTTCGAGCCCCGCACGTTCCAGTGGTAGCCGTGGGTCTTGAGGTACAGGGCGTAGCTGTCGGCCAGGACCTTGGTGAGGGCGGCGGCCACTTCGCCACGCGCCACGGCCGAGATCCCGGTGTTGGGTTGAATGGTCATCGGCGCCTCCTGTGTCTGTCGCCCTGACGTAGGGTGGCGCCGCGCCCATGCAAGGCCGGGCCTTTACCTACCGCGCGGAACCTTGCGCCGCCTTGGCCGTTGGGCGAGGTTGGCGAGATGTGGGGGCCCGCCAGGGGATGAAGCTCGACGCGGTGTTGACGAGGCTGGCGAGCGCGTCCTCAGGCGGACTCGTGACGCTGCTTGTCCGCAGTCTGGTCTGCCTGGCGCCGCTGGTCGCGCTGAGGCTGCTGCTGATGCCGATCATGGCGCCGGCCAGCGGCATGACGATCTTCATTCCCTCGGTGCTGGTCGCTTCGCTGTGGGCAGGCTGGCGTGGAGGCGTCCTGACCAGCGTGCTGTCGGTGGTCGCCAGCACCGCGCTTTATTTCGTGGGAATAGAGCCGGCGGCCTTCGACGCCGAACGGTACCTGCTGTCGATCCTGCTGTTCGGGCTGAACGTGCTGTTCGCCGTACCGTTCGGCGCCTTCCTGCGCGTCGCCTTCCGAGGTCTCGGCGAGGCGCGGATGACTAAGGAAGCTCAGCGGGCGCAGCTGCGCGAGAGCGAGGAGCGATTCCGCACCATCGCTGAAAATGCGCCCGTCATGCTCTGGATGGGCGACCCGTCGGGCGGCGGGGTCTATCTGAACCGGCTGTTTCGGGACTTCTGGGGCGACCGTTCGCCCGACCAGCTTCTGGGCATGGGCTGGCTGGAGACGGTTCGCGAGGATCAGCGTCCGCGCGTCCAGCGCGAAATCGCGGCCGGCGCGGCTTCCGGCGAACCCTTCAAGCTTGAAGCCGAGATGCGGCGGGCCGACGGCGAATACCGCCTGATCGAAGCCACCATCCTGCCGCGTTTTTCCGCCGATCAGAGCCTGAAAGGCGTCATCGGCGTCGCCCACGACGTGACCGACGCCCGCCGCGCGGCCGACACCCTCAGAGCCAGCGAGGAGCGTTTCCGCAGGTTCGCGGAGGGCGCCCCCGTGATGCTGTGGATGGGCGACCGCGAGGGGAACTGCATTCACCTCAACAAGGCGCTGCGCGAGTTCTGGGGCGCCGCGGACGACCTCGCCGGCTTCAGCTGGCCCGACACCATCCATCCGGATGACCGAGAGGCGATGTTCGCCGTCGCCGGTCCCGCCACGGCCAAGGGGGAGCCCTTCGACGTGGAGGCGCGCTATCGGCGGGCCGACGGCGCCTGGCGGATCATGACCACCCACGCCCAGCCTCGCTATGGCGCCGACGGCGCCTACGAGGGGATGACGGGCGTCAACGTCGACGTCACCGACGCCCGCGAGGCGGAGGCCGCGCTGCGTGAGAGCGAGCAGCGGTTCCGGACCATGGCGGATACGGCGCCTGCCCCGATCTGGATCACGGACACCGACAGCGGCCTCCTGTTCGGCAACCAGGCGCTGGTGGAGATGCTGGGTGGAGGCGCGACGCAGGCCTCCATTCTCGGCAAGGTGTGGCTGGAGAAGGTCCACCCTGAGGACCTGCCCGCGGTCTGTGCCGCGCGCGAAGCGGCGCACCCGAAAAGACTGCCCTATGGCTGGGACGCCCGTTTCCGGAAGGCGAGCGGAGAATGGGTTTGGATCCGCGCCGCGACGAGCCCTCGCTTCGACGAGCAGGGCGTCTTCCTGGGCTATGTCGGCATCGGTTTCGACATCACCGCGACGCGCGAGGCGACCGAGGTCTTACGCGAGCAGGAGCGCAAGCACGCCTTCCTGCTGACCCTGGGCGACAGCCTGCGCGACCTGGAAAGGCCAGCCCAGATCACGGCGACCGCCACGCGTCTGCTCGGCGAGCATCTCGGGGTCGCGCGCGCCGGCTATGGCGAGGTGGACGAGGACGAGACGCACGTGACGGTCGGGGCCGACTGGACCGACGGCTCGGTTGAAAGCGCGACCGGGGTCTATCCGATGGACGACTTCGGGCCCGCGCTGAGCCGCGACCTCAAGGCGCGCAAGACCGTGGCGGTCAGCGACGTGACCGAGGACACCCGGACCGCCGACTCGGCCGCGGCCTTCACGGCGCTCGCCGTCCGGTCCTTCCTTCGCGTGCCCATCGTGCGCGGCGGGCGGCTGAGGGCGTTCCTGTTCCTGCACAACCCGGAACGGCGCGTCTGGACCGATGCGGAGATCGATCTGGCGGAAGAGGTCGCGGACCGCGTCTGGGCCTCGGTCGAACGCGCGGCCGCCGAAATCGAGGTCAAGGAGAGCGAGGCCCGCTTCCGCTCCATCGCCGACAGCGCGCCGGTGCTCATCTGGGTGACGCGGGCCGACCGCAGGCGGGCGTTCGTGAACCAGGCCTATGTCGAATTCCATGGCGGGACCTACGACCAGGCGCTGAACGCCGACTGGCGCCAGTCCCTTCATCCTGACGACATCGACCGGGTCATCGCCGAGTCGGTGGCGGGCGAGGCGACGGGCGAGCCCTTCATGCTGGAGGCGCGCTACCGGCGCCAGGACGGGGCCTATCGCTGGCTGCGGTCCTATTCCCGCCCGCGCTTCGACGGGGCCGGCGAGCTGCTCGGCTTCGTGGGAGTGGCCTATGACGTGACCGAGGCGCGCAAGGTCCAGCACGACCTGCAGAACATCAACGAACTGCTCGAGGCGCGCGTCGCCGAGGCGCTGGCGGAGAAGGACCGGGCGGAGGCGGCCCTGATGCACGCCCAGCGCATGGAGGCCGTCGGCCGGCTGACGGGCGGGGTGGCGCACGACTTCAACAATCTGCTGACCGTAGTGATCGGCGCGCTCGACATGGTCACGAGGTCCGGAGAGGACACGGCGCGACGCGAGCGGCTGATCGATGCCGCCCTGGCCGCGGCGCGACGCGGGGAACGCCTGACCCACCAGCTGCTGGCCTTCTCACGCAGGCAGGCCCTGAGGCCTCAGGTCAGTGACCTCAACGCCCTGATCTCCGAGGGAGATCCCCTGCTGCGCCGGGCGGTGGGAGAGGCGGTGAGTCTCGATCTCTCGCTCGATCCCGCGGCGCCTGCGGTCAGCATCGACCCGGCCCATTTCGAGGCGGCGCTGATCAACCTGATCGTCAACGCCCGCGACGCGACGCCGGACGGAGGGCGGATCGAGGTGTCGACGCGCGCGGTCCGCCTCGCCGCCGGTGAGAAGGAGGGGGCGGCGGAAGGCGACTATGTCCTGATCCAGGTGCGCGACACCGGCGCCGGCATGCCGCCCGAGGTGCGCGAGCGCGTGTTCGAGCCCTTCTTCACCACCAAGGCGGTTGGCAAGGGGACGGGTTTGGGCCTCAGCCAAGTCTATGGCTTCGTGCGGCAGTCCGGCGGAGTGGTCGAGATCGACAGCGCCGTGGGGCAGGGGACAACGGTCAGCCTCTACCTCCCGGCGGCCAGTGAGCCCGCGCCGGAGCCGGTGGAGCGGCGGCCCGCTCCGCTGGACGATCGGCCCTTCGAGGGCGTGCGCGTCCTGCTCGTCGAGGACGACCCCGATGTGGCGGCCATCTGCGGGGACATGCTGGCGGGACTGGGCCTGAAGGTCATCCGCGCCGCCGACGCCGCTGAGGGTCTGGCGGCGCTCGAGGCGGACGAGTTCGACCTGCTGCTGACGGACGTGATCATGCCCGGGGGCGTGAATGGCGTGGAGCTGGCGCGGCAGGTAGCGGCGAAACGGCCGGGGATCCGCGTGCTGCTCGCCTCCGGCTACGCCGGAGAGGCCATCGACCGGGCCCTGTCCGACGCGCCGTGGCCCTTGCTGTCCAAGCCCTATGACGCGGACGCCTTGAGGCGCGCGCTGGGGGACGCTCTGGGAGAGACTGGGCGCGAACGACCCCAGGACGACTGACGCTTGCGTTCCGCGCGCATCGGCCTACATTAGCCTCACATTTATGCTCAAAAGCAGCATAAGTCGGCCGGCGATCCCGGCCTTTCCTTGGGCCCTTTATATGCTCAGACTGAGCATAAGGAGATTGGGCATGGCGGACGGTGGTCTTGGCTTCACTCCCGAGGTGGAGCGCGAAACGGCGGGGATCTGGGAGAAGGTCCGGGCCCATGTCTCGCCGCTCGAATGGCAGCTTCATGCCCCGCTGATCGCCGAGATCAACCGGCTGAAGCGCGAGCGCGACGCGGTCATCCTGGCCCACAACTACATGACGCCCGAGATCTTCCACGGGGTCGGCGACTATGTCGGCGACAGCCTGGGCCTGGCCAAGGAAGCGGCGCGCTCCGACGCCAAGGTCATCGTCCAGGCGGGCGTTCACTTCATGGCCGAGACCTCCAAGGTCCTGTCGCCGGAAAAGACGGTGCTGATCCCGGACCTGCGCGCCGGCTGCTCGCTGGCCAGTTCGATTACGGGCGAGGACGTGCGGCTGATCAAGCAACGCTATCCGGGCCTGCCGGTGGTCACCTATGTGAACACGACCGCCGACGTGAAGGCCGAGACGGACATCTGCTGCACCTCGGCCAACGCCGTGCAGGTGGTGGAATGGGCCGCGCGGGAGTGGGGCGTCGATCGAGTCATCCTGATCCCCGACGAGTTCCTGGCCCGCAACGTGGCGCGCCAGACCGATGTGAAGATCATCGCCTGGCAGGGGCGCTGCGAGGTGCACGAGCGCTTCACCGCCGAGGACATCCGCGAGCTGAAGGCCGCCTGGCCCGACGCCGAGATCCTGGCCCACCCGGAGTGCCCGGCCGAGGTGCTGGAGGAAAGCCACTTCGCCGGCTCGACCGCGGCGATGAACGACTACGTCATCCAGAAGAAGCCCAAGCGCGTGGTGCTCATCACCGAGTGCTCGATGGCCGACAATGTCGCCGCCGACGCGCCGGAGACCGAGTTCGTCCGGCCGTGCAACCTGTGCCCGCACATGAAGCGCATCACGCTGGAGAATATCCGCGACTGCCTGCGCGACATGAAGTTCGAGGTGACGGTCGATCCGGCCGTGGCCGAGCGCGCCCGGCTGGCCGTGCAGCGGATGGTGGACCTGCCGCCGCCGGTGATTCCGGCCCGCTACGACCTGGTCAAGGCGCGCCACCACGTGGACGTGGAGCTGATCTGATGCGGTACGTGCCGCGTCCGGTGGCCACGCTGCCGCTCAAGCCGCGCACGGCGCGGCTGCTGATGCTGATCGCGCTGTTGCTGCGCGACCGGCGGGTGGTCGGCTGATGACGGATCGCGTCCGTCATCCGGGCGTGCTGGTCGTCGGGGCCGGGCTGGCGGGCCTGTCGGCGGCGCTCGCCGCCGCGCCGAAGCGGGTGCTGCTGGTCGCCGGAGCCCCGGTCGGATCCGGTTGCGCCTCCGCCTGGGCCCAGGGCGGTCTGGCCGCCGCCGTCGCAGCCGGCGACACGCCCGAGCTGCACGCTGCCGACACGCTCGCAGCGGGGGCGGGGCTGGCCGATCCGGAGGCCGTGGCGGCACTCACCGGGGCCGGGCCAGATACGGTGCGCTGGCTGGCGGACCTGGGCGCGCCGTTCGACCGCACACCTGACGGCGGCTTCGCGACCAGCCTGGAGGCCGCGCATGGCCGTCCGCGCGTCGTTCGGGTCGGCGGCGACGGCGCGGGGCGGGCGATCCTCGACGCCGTCTGGCGCGCGGCCGCCGCGAGCGCGCACATCGATGTTCTGACCGCGCGTCTGCGCGGCCTGCTTCAGGACGTCCACGGCCGCGTTGGCGGCGTCATCGTCGAACGCGCCGGGCGCCTGACCGAGATCACCGCCGACGCCGTGGTGCTGGCGACGGGCGGAGTCGGCGGTCTGTTCGAGGTCACGACCAACCCTGCTTCGGCGACGGGGGACGGCTTGGGCCTGGCCGCCCTGGCCGGCGCCGAGATCCGCGATCCGGAGTTCGTCCAGTTCCACCCGACGGCGCTCGATCTCGGGCTCGACCCGGCGCCGCTCGCGACCGAGGCGCTGAGGGGCGAAGGCGCTCGCCTGATCGACGCAGACGGCCGGGCCCTGGTGACGAATCATCCGCTGGGCGCCCTGGCGCCCCGGGACATTGTCGCCCGCACGGTCCACCGGGCGCGGGCCGAGGGCCGGGGCGCCTTTCTCGATGCGCGAGACGCGGTCGGGGCCGAGATGCCGGAGCGCTTTCCGGCGGTGTTCGCCGCCTGCATGTCGGCTGGCCTCGACCCGCGCCGCCAGCCAATGCCGGTGGCGCCGGCGGCGCACTATCACATGGGCGGCGTCGCGGCCGACGCCGAAGGCCGCACGTCGCTGGAGCGCCTGTTCGTGGCGGGCGAATGCGCCGCGACCGGGGTGCACGGCGCCAACCGACTGGCCTCCAACTCGCTGCTGGAGGCGGCGGCCTTCGGGCGGCTCGCCGGGCGCGCCGCCGCCGCGATCGCCGCCACCGACCTGAAGGACGCGCACGGCGCGGCAGCTCCGGATCTACCGGACGAGGCGCTGCGCCGACTGCGCGGCGCCATGGGCGCCCATGCGGGCGTCGAGCGGGACGCGGACGGCCTGGCCCTGTTGCTCGATGTGATCGCCGAACTGGAGTCGCGCCATGGCCTGGCCGCGCCGCTGGCCACCGCCCGCCTGATCGCCGAAGGCGCGCTGGACCGGCGAGAGAGCCGGGGCGCCCATTTCCGCAGCGACTGTCCTGAAACGTTCTCCGAGGCGCGCTCGACCCGAGTCCGCCTGCAACCGATGAAGGCCCTGGCCGCCGAATGATCTCGCCCCTGCCTGACCTGATCGTCGAGCCTATCGTGCGGGCCGCCCTGGCCGAGGACCTGGGTCATGCCGGGGATCTGACGTCACGCGCCTGCGTGCCGGCCGACGCGCGGCTGCGCGCCGTCTTCGCCACGCGCCGGGAGGGCCGGATCGCGGGCATGGCCTGCGTGCGCGCGGCGGTGCTGGCCATGGACCCGGGAGCCTCGATCGCCCTGCGCGTGCGCGACGGCGAGGACGCCGAGGCGGGCGCGACGCTGGCTGAGGTCGAGGCGGACGCCAGGAGCCTGCTGGCGGCGGAGCGGACGGCTCTGAACCTGCTGGGCCGCCTCAGCGGCGTCGCGACCCTAACCCGGACCTTCGTGCGCGCCGTGGAAGGAACCGGCGTGCGCATCACCGACACGCGCAAGACGACCCCCGGCCTGCGGGCGCTCGAGAAGCATGCGGTCGTCTGCGGCGGCGGGGTGAACCATCGTTTCGGCCTGGATGACGCCATCCTGATCAAGGACAACCACGTCGCTCTCTGCGGGGGCGTCGGCGAGGCGGTGCGCCGCGCCCGCGCCGCGGCCGGGCATCTGGTCAAGGTGGAGGTCGAGGTCGACGGCCTGGACCAGCTCGAGGCCGCCCTGGCGGAAGAGCCGGACGTGGTGATGCTCGACAACTTCAGCCTGGACGACATGCGCCGGGCCGTTGAGATCACGGCCGGCCGGGCGGTGCTGGAGGCGTCCGGCGGCGTGACCCTGCAGACGGTGCGCGCCATCGCCGAGACGGGGGTGGACGTCATCTCGGTGGGAGGGCTGACCCACTCGGCCCCGGCGCTCGACGTGGGGCTCGACGCCCTCTAGCTCATCCGGCGCGGCTCGAGGCGCAGATCCGGCACGGACGGGCGGTTGAGCATCGTCTTGATCCGCCGCTGCAGCGGGGCGTCCACAAACCGGTGAAAGGCCCAGGCGAAGACGAGCGCAAAGGTCAGGCCGCCCATCCAGGCCAGCCAGTTCGAGCCCCCGCCGAGCTTTTCGGCGAGCCCGAACCAGACGGCGCCGGCCAGGGCGTGGCTGATGAAGAGGGCGAAGGACAGGTCCGCGCCGGCCTTGACCCAGCGGTTGGAGCGCAGCCGCAACCCGTCCGCGGACAGCACGATCACGGCGATGGCGACGAGGGTGACGAAGGCGACCAGTTCCGTGCGTTGGGGAGCCTGAAGTGTGATCAGGGCCCCCAACCCCGCGAGACCGGATGCGACCGAGAAGGCGCGCGTCCGCGTCCGGCCGCTCATGAAGCGCGCCATCAGCAGGCCGAGGATGAAGAGGGGCAGAGCGCGCACCAGCCCGAGATGGAAGGGCAGGTCATAGAAGGACAGGCCGAGCGCGCCGAGGCTGAAGGCGGCGCCTGCGATCAGCACCGACAGGCCGGCGATCAGCGCCGCGGGACGCCCGTCCAGAGACCGGCAGGCCATCCAGATCAAGGGGAAGGCGGCGTAGCAGACGATCAGGGCCGACAGGGTCCAGCTGGGCTCGTTCCAACCGGCCTGCTGGGTCACCCCCCAGCCGTGGATGAGGGCCGCCTGACTGAAGAAGTCCTGCACGCCGTAGCGCCGGGGGTCATAGTCCGCCCCGATGAGGGAGGTCGCGAAGACCAGCAGGGCAAGCCCGGCCAGCACCATCAGCTGAGCCGGCCAGACCCGCGCCAGTCGCCGGGCGAAAAAGCCGCTCCAGTTCAGCCGCCGCTCATCCAGCGCCGGACCGTAGGCGCGCCCGAGCACATAGCCCGAGAGAATGAGAAAGAAGTCGGTGGCCAGCCAGCCGCGCTCGAACACGGGCGACAGCTCGGCCAGGGGCGTCGGGGCCTGGGATCCGAAATGGTACAGGACGATGAAGGCGGCCGCGAGGAAGCGCAGCGCGTCCAGCGCTCCGGCGCGGCTGGCGGATGGGGCGGAAGAAGGGGCGTCTGACATGGGCGGGCTCTGGGCGCGTCCCGGGGCGGGACGGCTGACCACCGTTCTGCAACCGGCGGGCCGCGCGAACCGTTGTTCAGGCCAGAAAGGAGCCCACCATGAGCAAGCTTCCGCCCGTGCCAGACGAACAGCGCAGCTTCGGCGCCGGAAACACGCCCGACAATGCGACGGCGGATCGGCGCGACCTCAAGACCGGCCTGCAGTCAGGCCAGCCGGGCGACGCAGACGTCAATCTGGATCAGCAGGGCCGACAGGCGAACACACGCCAGAACCTGACGCCCCAGCGGAGCGTCCAGGACCGTTAGGCGGTAGGCCGCGCCGTCGCCACGATCTCGACGGCGGACGGGACCGCGACCGGAGCCGGCGGCTGAGCCGGCGTTTCGGCCGTGGCGGCGGGAACCGTCTCGCCCGTGAGGGCCGAAACGACGCGCTCGCCAGCCTGTTCGATGGCCTCGGTCGGGACCAGGCTCGCCTGGAGGGTTTCCACCTCACGCGGCGCTTCGCGCTCCGGCGTGTAGGTGAACTGGCCGCCGCCGCGACCGCGGCGTCCGCCGAAGCGGTAGAAGATGTGCTGGCCCACCTGGGTCACGCGCGTGAGCGAGCCGCTCCAGCGCGGATTGACCGCCGTGGTGTGGAAGTGCGTGGCGTTGCCGACCGGGGCGTAGACGTAACCGTCCAGAGCCCGCGCCGCGACCCGGCGCGAGCGCTCCCAGGCGCCGCCTTCGCGGCGACCGCGCATGGAGCCATCGCAGGCGAAGCTGAACTGGCAGCCGGTACGGCGGCCCGCGCCCTGGAAGATGACGCCGCAGACGGTGTTGGGGAAGGCTGAACTGCGCACGCGGTTCAGGATGACCTGGGCCACCGCCTGCATGCCCGCCTGGCCTTCGCCGCGCGCTTCGTAATAGACGGCCTGGGTCAGGCAATCGAGGTCACGGGAGCCCTCGAGCGCGCCGTTGAGACGGAAGGCGGGAGCGCCCTGAACATCCAGGGGTCCGCGCAGATCGGTCGGGCCGGTGCTGGCCTGGATGAGCTGGGCGCCGCCGCGGCGCTGCTCAAGCATGGCGGTGAGCATGGCCGCCTGACGGTCGCGCTGAGCCGCGCCGGCGACGGTGTAGGGATCGTGACGGCGCGCGATGATCAGCGCGCTGTGGTCGAGGCCGCCGACGGCGGCCGCCAGGGCCTCTTCGGTGAAGCCGGAGTCATAGGCGCCTGCGATCCGATTGGCCTGGCCGCGCACTGTCGCCGACTGGGCCACCGCGCCGCCGAGATAGGCGAAACCGATGGCCAGACCCACCACGCCGCCAAATGCTGCGGCGGCGACCGACGCGCGCTGACGCGTGATCTGGGCTTTCAGGGGAGCGAGCAGCCCACGGGGAATCCGTGGCGCGCGCAGGCGCTTCGGAAGTGTCACAGACTCCATGTCCTCTGCGGCGAGGGCCTACGGCCCCCCGACAACGGCTTCCCCGTCCACCCAAAGCAGGACGTACCCGGAAGCGAATGACGCGCGAGAGGACCTGGCCCGCCGCGCGTCGAGGCGGGCATTAGCCACCGGAATATGGCTCCAATGTGTTCGATTCGCAAGTTTATGGTGCGGCGCAGCATCGCAGCCGGTGAAATGACAAATACATGAGTGCCGCGCGGCGCCGCCGGGGCTTAAAGATAAGCAGTCACACGAATACTTGGGCCGGATGTAAACGGTCATCTTGCAGTGCGGCAAAACACGCTCGTCGTTAGCCGCCGAGGGCTGTGGATTACTCCGGTCGGTGAGGGGCGGGCGCATGATTCTCTGGGGCTGCTCCGGGAGATTGTCACCGGCGCGGGGGAGGTACATCCTGCCGGTTCGGCTGACGCAGATGAGGGAGAGAACGATGCGTTGGATGAGCCTGATCGCCGCGGCCGCCGCGGCCGCCGGTCTCGCTGCGCCCGCGGCGGCCAACGACCTCGCCTACCGCCACCAGCAAGACGGGCCTAGCCTCCTCGAAGGCTCGAACGGACGCCCGTACTGGCTTCTTCTGTCGGAGTGCGCGGGCTTCTACGGGGCCATGGCCAACACGGCGACCGACGAGACGCGCTCGCAGGAGAACCTGCGCACCGGCGTCACCATGTTCGAGCTGGCCGTGTCGCGACTGCGCATCGACCGCGGCCTCGATCAGGCGGCCGCCGTTGCGCTGATGGAGCCCTACATCGAACGTGCGCGCCTGCTGGGCGAAAGCAACCTGGCGGCCGATCCCTCGGACGGCGCCGACGGACGGCTGTCGCCGCGCGTGGTCATGACCTCGACATGCAACTCGCTGCGGCTGGCCTACGACACCGCCATCCGCTCCTGAGCTCGGCCGGAACCGCCAAGCCTCGTGTCCGTTTCCTGACGCAGGCTCAAAGGAGGTTTCAGATGCGCAAGGAAGCAGGAGTGATCGCCGCCATGATGGCGGTCGCCGCCGTGGTCGCCGCGTGCGGCACGACGGTCGAACAGAAGGCCGCCACCGGCGCCATCGCCGGCGCCGTGGTCGGTGGCCCGGTGGGCGCGGCGGTCGGCGGCGCGGCCGGCGCGGCCGCGGGTCACGCAACGGACGACGACCGCAGCTAAGGCGGTCGGACACAGACGAGAGGGGCCGTCCGCAGCGATGCGGGCGGCCTTTTTTATGGTCAGGCGCGCGCGGGGCCGGGGCTGAACAGCCGGCCGCGGTCGGCGAACAGGACGCAGCCGAGCGCCAGGAGGCCGCAGACCGCAAAGCCCGCCGACAGTGGCACGGTGGAGCCGTCGAACTGCTGGCCGATGAAGAAGCCGATCAGGGCGCCGCCGGTGGTGGTGACGACGCCCTGGACTGAGGAGGCGGTGCCTGCGATGTGGCCCAGCGGCTCCATCGACAGGGCCCCGAAGTTGCCGGGGATCAGGCCGAAGAAGAACATGGTGGCGGCCTGGAGCGCGATGAAGGTCCACATCACCTCGTGGCCGGTCGCGGCGACCAAGGTGTGAACGACGGCCACTGTGGTGAAGCCCAGCAGCGCGATGTGCGACAGGGTCCGCATGCCCAGGCGCACGACCAGCCGCGCGTTCAGGATCGACGCCACGGCGATGGCCCCGGCTATGCCCGCAAACGCGATGGGAAAGACCGTCGGGGCCTCGAAAATCTCGGTGAAGATCTGCGGCGAGGAGTTGATGAAGCCGAACAGCGCGCCCGTGATCATCGCCATGGCCAGCATGTAGCCGGCCGCCACGCGGTGGCTCAGCGTCTCCCGCACGCCGGCCAGGATGCGGTCGGCGCGGATGGGCAGCCGGTATTCAGGGTGCAGGGTCTCGGGCAGCTTGAACGCCGTCCAGGCCAGGACCGCCGCGCCGGCCGCGCCCAGGACCAGGAAGATCGCGCGCCACTCGGCGACGAACAGGATCAGCTGGCCCAGGCTCGGGGCGAGGATGGGCGTGCCCAGGAAGACGATGAAGGTCAGCGACATGACCCGGGCCATGGTCCGGCCGGAATAGCAGTCGCGGACGATGGAGACGGCCAGCACCCGTAACGAAGCCGCACCCAAGCCCTGCAGCACGCGCGCGAGCAGCAGCATGTCGAAGCTCGGCGCCAGGGCCGCGAGCAGGCCGAACAGGGTGTAGATGGCCAGTCCCGCCAGCAGCACCGGCCGCCGGCCATAGCGGTCGGCCAGGGGCCCGTAGACGATCTGGGCTGCGCCGAAGCCGAGCAGATAGGCGGTCACCACCCACTGGTGCGCATTGCCCTCGGCGACGCCGAGCGCGGCGCCGATCGAGGGCAGGGCCGGCAGCATGGCGTCGATGGCCAGCGCGTTCAGCGCCATCATCGAGGCGATCATGACGACGAACGCCTTGAAGCCTATGCCGGGGTGAGGGGAGTGCGCCGCAGCGTCTGGGGGGGACATCGGGCCCATATCGGGCCGTCGCTCCGCCGGCGCCAGACCGGCGGAGCGCTTTTCCGTCGACCGTTACTCCGCCGCCAGGTTGCTGCCGGCGGGCGCCGTCCAGCGCAGCTTGGGCGAGCGGGCGGCGCGGGTTTCGTCGAGGCGGCGCATCGGGGCGTGGAAGGGCGCGCCCTTGAAGCGTTCGACGTCGCCGGCCTTGGCCGCCTGGGCCAGCGCCCGCATGGCCTCGATGAAGCGGTCGAGCTCGGCCTTGGACTCTGTCTCGGTCGGCTCGATCAGCATGGCCCCGTGAACGACCAGCGGGAAGTACATGGTCATCGGGTGGAAGCCTTCGTCGATCATCGCCTTGGCGAAGTCGAGCG
>CAMPGL010000012.1 GCA_946885435.1 uncultured Brevundimonas sp.
GACCCGTCGGAGAAGACCGCACTGTTCAGGGCGGCGAAATAGTTGTCCGAGACCGGCACGACCGAGCCGAGGTATTTGCGAACTAGTTCAGGATGTTCGCGGGCGGCCTCGGAAAACGACATGAAGAGCACGCCGACCTTGGCCAGCTCCTCGCGGAAGGTCGTGACGACGCTGACGCTGTCGAAGACGGCGTCCACCGCATATTTCGGCGCGCCCTGGACGCCGGCCAGGACCTCCTGCTCCCGCAAGGGGATGCCGAGCTTCTTGTAGGTCTCCAGGATCTCCGGGTCGACCTCGTCGAGGCTCTTGGGCCCCTCCTTGGTCTTGGGCGCGGCGTAGTAGTGCAGCGCCTGATAGTCGGCGGGCACATAGTCGACCTTGGCCCAGGTCGGCTCCTCCATCGCCTGCCAGCGTTCGAGCGCGGCCAGGCGCCATTCGAGCAGCCACTCGGGCTCGCCCTTCTTGGCCGAGATGAAGCGGACCGTTTCGGCGCTGAGGCCGACCGGGGCGAACTCCTGTTCGACGTCGGTGACGAAGCCATGCTTGTAGGCTTCGAGGTCCCGGACGGTCTCGACGGTCTTGGCGACGGCGACCATCAGGCGGGCTCCATCTCGGGATGACGCGCGCGCTGCTTGGCCAGGGCCTCGGTCCAGGCGGTGGTGAAACGGGTCCAGTCGGCCTCGGTCGTGCCCCAGCCGCCGGACACGCGGATCGCCGAGGTGGCGAGATCGTCCATGCCCATGGCGACCAGGGCCGTCGAAGGCTTGGCCTTGCCGGACGAACAGGCGCTGCCGCCCGAGACCATGACGCCGGCGAGGTCGAGCGCCATCAGCTGCTGCATCGAGGCCCAGCCGGGCGTTGCGGCGAACAGGGTGTTGGGCAGGCGCGCGACGCCATCGCCCGCGACCACCGCGCCCATGGCCTTCATGGCCTCGGCCGCCGCGTCGCGCCATTCGGCGTGATCGTGATCGGCCTCGAGCTCTGCACGCGCGCAGGCGGCCGCCGCGCCGAAGCCGGCGATGCCCGGGACATTCTCCGTTCCGGCGCGCAGGCCGCGTTCCTGGCCAGCGCCGAACAGGGTCTTGTGCACCGTGGCGCGCGGCCCGGCGATCAGGGCGCCGATGCCCTGCGGCCCACCCAGCTTGTGCGCCGAGAGCGTGAGGGTGTCGCAGCCGAGCTCGTCCATCCGCGCCGGAATCTTGCCTGCCGACTGGACCGCGTCGACGTGCAGCCAGCCGCCGTGCGCGCGCACCAGGGCGGCGATCTCCGAGATTGGCTGGATGACGCCGGACTCGTTGTTGGCATGATGGATGGCGACGAAGGCGGGACCGCCCGCCTTCAGCGCGGCCTCGATGGCCTCGAGCGAGACGATCCCGTGGCGGTCTACCGGGATGACCGTGACCTCGCGCCCGCTCATGGCCGCGGCCTCGGCGACGCAGGGGTGCTCGGTCGCCCCGATGATGAGCCGCTCGAAGCCGGAGCGAATGGCGCTGTTCATGGCCTGGGCGTTCGACTCCGTGCCGCCCGACGAGAAGATGACGCTCGACGGCTCGACACCGACCAGGGCGGCGACCTCGGCGCGCGCGGTCTCGATGCGCGCGCGGGCGCGTCGGCCCGCGGCGTGGACGGCCGACGGATTGCCGTTGTCGGCCAGCGCCTCGGCGGCGGCCTTTAGGGCCTCCGGGCGGACGAGGCCCGAGGCGTTGTAGTCGAGATAGACGCTCACGCCGCGGCTCCTTCGAGGGCGGCGGCCACGCGCGCCGTGGGGCAGCCCCGCGGCGCGATCACGTCGGCCAGCGACACGCTGGCGAGATAGCGGTGAATCTCGCGGCCGAGGCCTTCCCACAGGTCGTGGGTGATGCAGCGCTCGCCGCCGACCATGCAGCCGCGGGGCGAGCCCTGACCCGAACAGCGGGTGGCGCGAATAGGCTCGTCGACGGCGAGAACGATGTCGGCCACCCAGGTGTCGGTGGCGGCGTTCGCCAGCCGGTAGCCCCCGCCCGGACCCCGCACGCTCCTGACCAGCCCGGCGCGGCGCAGGCGCGCGAACAGCTGTTCCAGATAGGACAGGCTGATCTCCTGGCGCGTGGCGATTTCCGCCAGCGACACCGCCCGCTCACCGCCGGCCGTCGAACTATTGCGGGCGAGATCGGCCATGGCCATGACCGCATAGCGCCCCTTGGTGGACAGCCGCATCGGCTCCCTCGTTCAGAAAATACGCGCGCTCAACGGGGCTTGTGCTACATACCGCCGCCGCGCGGGCGAGACCGCGCGTCATCTAAGAAATCCGAGCGGGGCAGTCAACTATTGCAGGCGGCTCCGCGCCTGATTTTCATTGGGGTTGTCTATGCCTGAAGTGATCCTGCCCGGGGCCGCCGGACGTATCGAGGGCCGTTATTCGCCGGGCAAGTCCGAGACGGCTCCGATCGCGCTGATCCTGCACCCGCACCCGAAGGCGGGCGGGCACATGAACAATCCGGTGGCGGTCCAGCTCTATCACCTGTTCATGAAGCGCGGCTTCGCCACCCTGCGGTTCAACTTCCGGGGCGTCGGCCGTTCGCAGGGCGAGTTCGATTCCGGGATCGGCGAACTGGCGGACGCCGCCACGGCGCTCGACTGGCTGCAGGCCCACAATCCGCAGGCCACCCAGACCTGGGTCGCCGGCTACCAGTTCGGCGCCTACATCGGGATGCAGCTCTTGATGCGCCGTCCGGAGACCGACGGCTTCATCTCGGTCAGCGCCCCGGCCAACATGTACGATTTCTCGTTCCTGGCCCCCTGCCCGGCCTCCGGCCTGTTCCTGCACGGAACCGCCGACACCATCGTGCCACCGCCCGAAGTGGAGCGCGTCGTGGCCAAGCTGCGCACCCAGAAGGGCATCGTCATCGACTACGATCTGATCGAGGGCGCCTCCCACTTCTGGGAGAACAACATGGCCGACGTCGAAGGCCACGTGAGCGCCTACCTCGACAAGCGGCTTGAAGCCGAGCCGGCCTGAGGCGCCACACCTACTGCAGCGCCTGCGCCAGCGCCGTGTAAAGCGGCAGGCCGATCACGACGTTGAAGGGGAAGGTCACCCCCAGGGCGAGCGTCAGATAGACGCCCGAGTCCGCCTTGGGCAGAGCCAGTCGCATGGCCGCCGGCGCGGCGATGTAGCTGGCGCTGGCGGCAAGCATGGTCAGCACAGCGGTGTCACCGACCGACAGGCCGCTGAGCGTGCCGATGCTGGCGGCGATCACCGCCGACGTCAGAGGCATGAGCACGCCGAACGCCACCAGGGTCGGCTTCAGCCGCGCGCCATGGCGGAGACGCCGGGCTGCGATCAGGCCCATGTCCAGCAGGAACAGACAGAGGATGCCCTGGAAGATCGGGCCCACGAACAACTCCAGCCGCGCCATGCCGGGCTCGCCGGTCAGTACGCCGATGATGAAGGCCCCCACGAGCAGGAACACCGGCCCATTCAGGGCGACCTCGCGCCACAACTCCTTGCGGGACTTGCCCTCGGCCTGAGCCGCGCCGGCGAGTAGCAGGCCGGTTATGATCGCCGGCGTCTCCATCAGGGCCATCACGGCCACCATGTGGCCGCCGAACTCGACCCCCGCGGCCTCCAGGAACTGGGTTCCGGCGACGAAGGTGACCACCGACACCGATCCGTAGTGGGCCGCCGTCGCCGCCGCCGTCACCCGCTCCAGCTGGAGCAGGCGCAGGCCCAGGAAGCCCAGTATGGGCAGGGAAAAGCTGAGAAGGAGCCCCAGGACCGCAGCGGTGGCGAAGGAGACGGACAGTCCCGCCTGCACCGCCTCGACGCCGCCTTTGAACCCGATCGCCAGCATCAGATAGAGCGACAGGGTTCGCGCCGCGCCGGCCGGCAAGGACAGGTCCGACCGTAGCCAGCCGGCCGCCATGCCGAGCGCGAAGAAGAGGATCGCGGGCGCGAGCAATGTCGGCGCCGCGGCCTGGAGCCACTCCATTATTCGCTCTCCGGCAGGGCCGAGGAGTGGTGCGAGACGATCAGCCACTCGCCGTCGTTATGCCGGTAGGCGTAGCTGTAGCGAGCCGTGACCTGCCGGCCGTCGCTGAAGGTGAAGCGATAGAGGCCGGAGTCCACCGCCATGCCGCAGCCCAGCTGGATCCGGCGCTCCAGGATCTCACCCTGGGGGTGGCCCTCAAGGAAGTGGTCGAAATAGTCCTCACGCTCCGCCTGGGTGAAGCGCGGCTGGTTCGACACCGTGGGCAGCAGCACGGCGTCCTCGGCGTAGTTCGCGACCACAGCGTCGGAGTCGAGCGTGGCGAGCGAAGCGTTCCATCGGTCGAAGAGGCCGGCGACCGCCGCTTCTGTCACGGCGGGGCACGGCTGCGTCGTCTGCGCCGCGGCCGGGAGGGTCGTCAGGGTCGCAGCGATGGCGAGGGGAAGTGCAAGAGTTCGAATCATCAGAGGCGCTCCCGTGTTGAAGGCCGGCGGCTTCTAGGGGCGGGAAACCCATGATGAAATCCAATGCTGACTATGTGACACATAAGCCGCTATTATAGCTTTATGCTTGACCTCCAGCTTCTGCAGACCTTCGCGCTCGTGGCTGACAGCGGCTCCATGACGCGCGCCGCCACGCGGCTCGGTCGGACACAGGCCTCTGTCAGTCTTCAGATTTCACGGTTGGAGGCGCAACTGGGCGGCCCCCTCTTCACTCGCGCGCCGCGCGGGGTGCGGCTGACCGAAAAGGGGGAGCTGCTTCTTCCGCAGGCGCGCCGCCTGCTGAGACTCAGCGACGAAATCCTGGCCGGTCTCAGCGACGAGGGCCTGGAAGGTGAGGTCCGGCTCGGTGCGCCCGAGGATTTCGCCACCACCCATCTGCCGGAGATCCTCGCGGCCTTTTCGAAGGCGCACCCGCGGGTGGCGTTGCAGGTGACGTGCGAGCTGACGATGGGCCTGCTCGAGATGATCCGCGATGGCCGTCTGGACCTGGCGCTGGTCAAGCGCGAGCCGATGGGACCGGACCTGGGCGTCCGCGTCTGGCGCGAGCCTCTGGTGTGGGTGGCCGCCTCTCCAGACCAGATTGCGCCCGACCAGCCGGCGCCGCTCGTGGTCGCGCCCTCCCCTTGCGTCTATCGGCGGCGAGCCATCCGCGCGCTGGAGCAGGCGCGCCGATCCTGGCGCGTAACCTACACCTCACCGTCGCTGGCCGGGCAGCATGCGGCGCTGCGCGCGGGCCTGGGCCTGTCCGTCCTGCCTCGCGAGATGGCGCCTCGCGATCTGGTCACCCTCGGGCCGGACTCGGGTCTACCGGCGCTGGAGGACACCGAGATCGCGCTGATGAAAGCTCCCGGCTCGCTGAGCCGAGCCGCCGAACGCCTAGGCCAGTACGTGCTCGAGGCGCTGGACCGCGAACGCGGGCGTCATTGAGTCGAGGCCAGGGCACTCGTTCCTGGGAGGACACCATGGCCGACGTCACAGGCCATGTGAGCGCCTATCTCGAAAACCGACGCGAGGCCGCGCCGGCCTGAGGCGTGTCTACCGTCGGAGCTGAAATCGGCTCCAGCTCGCCCGTGGCGATGACGAACCTGAACCCCAGGATTTCGAGTGTGCCCGACCGGATTCGGTGGGCGATCCATGGGAAGGTCAGCAGGTTCGCCAGCGACTCGCGCACGACTGCGCGCTCGAAGTGATCGTAGAGCCGGCGCTCTTCGAAGCCTTCAGGCGTCGGCCATAACACCGGCTCCACAATGGACAGCCACGGGTCGAGGAAGTCGCGGGCCTGGGCCGGCGCGCCCTCGACAAGAGCCTTCACGCCCCCGCACCCGGAGTGACCCAGCACGACGATGCGCGGGATCTTCAGGATGCATATCCCGAACTCCAGCGCGGCGCTCGTGCCGTGATAGCCTCGGTCGGGCCGGTAAGGCGGCACGATGCTGCCGACGTTGCGGATGACGAAGAGGTCGCCCGGTCCCGCGGAGAAGATGACTTCCGGGTCGACCCGGCTGTCCGACCCAGCCACCACCAGGGTGTGCGGCGACTGGCCCCGACGGGCCAGCCGCTCGTACCGGGCGCGCAGCCGCGGCCATTCGGTCTCCCGGAACCGGCGATACCCTTCCAGGAGGTCGGTCATGAGGCGACCGGTTCACGCGTGCGCCAAAGGGACCACAGCACGCCGGTCAGAAGGATGGCGCCGGTGATCCCGAGCGACCACTCGGCCGGGAACTTCTCCATGCCGAAGATGTCGGCCACGAACACCTTGCCGCCGATGAAGATCAGCAGGATCGCCAGCGCCTGCTTGAGATAGGCGAAGCGGTGGATGACCGCCGCCAGCGCGAAATAGAGCGCCCGGAGGCCCAGGATGGCGAAGATGTTCGAGGTGTAGACGATGTAGGGATCCGTCGTGATCGCGAAGATCGCCGGCACGGAGTCCACCGCGAAGATCACGTCCGCGATCTCGATGAGCACCAGCGCCAGGAACATGGGCGTGGCCCAGGTGACCAGCCGTCCCTTGGCGTCCGGCAGACGGACGAAGAAGCGGTCGTCGTGCAGCTGGTCGGTGACCCGCATCCGGCGGCGCAGGAAGCGCACCAGCGGATTGTCGCCGACGTCCTTATGGCCCCCGTCGAAGGCCAGCATCTTGACCCCCGTCAGGATCAGGAAGGCGGCGAAGATGTAGAGGACCCAGGAAAACTCGCTGACGAGCGCCGCGCCCACCCCGATCATGATGGCGCGCAGCACGATGACGCCGAGGATTCCCCAGAACAGCACGCGATGCTGCAGGTGTCGGGGTATCGCGAAGAAGGCGAAGATCATCGCAATGACGAAGACGTTGTCCATCGCCAGGCTTTTCTCGACCGCAAAGCCTGTCAGGTATTCCATGCCGCGCTCGGACCCGAGCTCGGCCCAGACCCACCAGCCGAACAGAAGCGCGACGGCGATGTAGCCGGCGGAGAGCAGCAGGCTTTCGCGCACGCCGATCTCGCGCTGACCGCGGTGCAGGACGCCGAGGTCAAGCGCGAGCAGAACGCCCACGATCGAGAGAAAGGCCAGCCACATCCAGGCCGGCTTGCCGAGCCACTCGGCGAGCATGAATTCCATCTGTCAGGTCTCTGGGAATTTGAGGTTCAGACGCGAAGAGGCCCCCGGCTACGCGATGCAGCCGGAGGCCAGGCGGTGAAGTTGAGAGATCAGGCCGGTTGGGGAGCCGGCGCGTCCATCGCGCGCTCGAGCGCGGCGATCTCGTCGCGCGCGATCAGCTTGCGGCGCTTCAGATAGGCCAGCCGCTCGGCGTTCGGCGCGAGGCGGCGGGTTTCCTCATCGATCGCCTCGGCCAGCGCCTGATGACGGCGGCGCGCGCGATAGAGATGGATATGCAGCATGGTCGTCTCCTCTGTGTTGAGGAGCGTGCCCGGCACGGAACGAGGGGGTGGAGGGGGAGCCCCGTGACGCACCGAGCACGCTCGATGCGGTCCGACATCACGATCATAGGGATCGCCAGAGGGGCCCGGTCCGCACACCTAAGCTAGGGAGACCGCCCGGGTCGGTCAAGGATCGCGCCTCCTCAACCCGAGCGTCCGTTCGTCGCAGCCGTCAGACGGCCGTGAAGGTTCCGTCCTCGCCGAGGCGTTCGAGCAGCCCGTCCGCGATGCCGAACCGGAAGCCGTGGAGCTTCAGCAGGCCCGCCGCCTCGCGCTCGGCGATCCAGGGGAAGGTGCGCAGGTTGGCCAGGCTGAGCTTGACCGTCTCATGTTCGCAAACGTCGTCGATCAGGTCCTCGGGCGTGCCGGCGGCGCGCGCCGCGTCGACCGCCGGCTGGGCCATGCGCATCCACGGCTTCACGAAGTCCTGGACCTGTTCGGGAAAGCCGTGGACCAGGGCGTTGATGCCGCCGCACTTCTGGTGGCCCATGACAACGATATTCGGCACCTCGAGGACGCGCACGCCGAACTCGAGCGCCGCGGACGTGCCATGGAAATCCCCGTCCGGCGCGAAGGGCGGCACGAGGTTGGCGACGTTGCGCACCACGAACAGCTCGCCGGGCGCGGTGTCGAAAACCATGGCCGGATCGGCCCGGCTGTCGGAGCAGGCGACGATCAGGGCGTGAGGCTTCTGCCCCTCCGCGGCGAGCGTCTCCATACGGCCCCTGTGCGACGTCCACCCGCCGTCACGAAACCGGCGGTAGCCTTCGATCAGCTTTTCCATGGACGGTCCTACTCTACTCTGCGGGCTGGCCGCTGGCGCGGGTCTCCTCGACCTCGAAGGCCTCGATCTCGCGCGCAGCATGCTCGGGAGAGCGGGTGTAGCGGGCCAGCAGGTTGTAGAAAACCGGCAGGATGAACAACGTCAGCAGGGTCGCGAACATCGCGCCTGCGAAGATGACCACCCCGATGGTCTGGCGGCTGGCCGCGCCGGCCCCCTGCCAGAGCACCAGCGGCAGGGCGCCGAAGGCCGTGGCGATCGAGGTCATGATGATCGGCCGCAGGCGCAGCGACGAGGCCTCGATCACCGCGTCGCGGATGGTCCGTCCCTGGTCGCGCAGCTGGTTGGCGAACTCGACGATGAGGATGCCGTTCTTGGCCGCCACGCCGATCAGGATGATCAGGCCGATCTGAGAATAGATGTTGAGGCTGGACCCAGCCATGTAGAGGCCGAACAGGCCTCCGGCCGCCGCGAGCGGGACCGTCAGCATGATGACAGCCGGCGAGATCCAGCTCTCGAACTGAGCCGCCAGAACCAGAAACACCAGCAGCAGCGCCAGGCCGAAGGCGACCGCGACGGCCCCGCCGGCTTCGTCCAGATCGCGCGCGGCGCCGCCCCAGCGGACGATCGGACCCGGCGGCTGCTCGGCGGCCTGCGTCTCGAAGAAGCTGACGGCGTCCGCGACCGTATATCCGGGGGTGAGATCGGCGCTGAGGGTAATGGACCGAAGCCGGTCAAGCCGGCGACGGTCCGGCGTGTCGCCCGAGGTGCGCGTGTCGACGACCGACGAAAGGGGCGTCAGCGTGCCCGCCTCGCCACGCACGTACAGAAGGTTGAGGTCCTCGACCTGACGCCGGTTGGCTCGCTCGGTCTGCAGGAGGACGTCGTACTCCTGGCCACCGCGGATGTAGGTGGTCGCGCGGCGACCGCCGAACATGGTCTCAAGCGTGCGTCCGACGCCCTGGGCCGACACGCCAAGCGCGGCGGCCCGCTCGGGGTCGACGTCGACCAGCAGGCGCGGGGCGTTGGGTTCGTAGTCGATCCGCGGGCGCGACAGGCCGGGGTTGGCCTGGGCGGCCGCGAAGACCGGCTGGATCCAGGCGTACATCGACTCATAGTCCGAACCGGTGATGATGAAGTCGACGCTGCTTCCGCCGCCCCCGCCGCGCTGGAAGGCGCCGGGGGTGGAGGCGTTCACGCGCGCGCCGGTGATGCCGCCAAGCTGGCCGTTCAGCTCCTGGGCGATCTCGTCGGCGGAGCGGTTGCGCTCCCCCCAGTCAGCCAGGATCAGCACGCCGTTGCCGCTGTTGAAGCTGCCGCCGCCGAATCCCGGCGCGGACACCAGATAGCCGTCGGCCTCTCCGCTCTGCACATAGGCGGCGAGCATGGGCTCAAGCTCCATCATCACCTGGCGCGTGTAATCGTAGCCCGCGCCCTCGGACCCCTCGACGCGCACGACGACCCGGCCCCGGTCCTCGGCTGGCGTCAGCTCGTTCGGAAGGGCCAGGAACAGCGCGCCGGCGCCCAGGGCGACGAGCAGGACGGCTCCGCCCGCCAGGAAGGCCGCCGACCGCTTGCCCAGCATCATGTCGAGCGTGGCGGCGTAGGAGCGACGCAGCGCGTCCATGGCGAGGTCCACCTTGCGGGCCAGCCAGCCTTCGGTCTTGGCCGGACGCAGAAGCTTGGACGCCAGCATCGGCGAGAGGCTGAGCGCCAGGAAGGCGGAGAAGGCCACCGCGGCGGCGATGGCGACCGCCAGTTCGACGAACAGCCGGCCGACGTAGCCGGGTAGGAACATCAGGGGCGCGAACACCGAGATCAGCACGATAGTGGTCGCGACGACCGCGAAGAACACCTGGCGCGAACCGCGGCCGGCCGCGACCAGCGGCGGCTCACCGTGGTCGATGCGACGCTGGATGTTCTCGGTGACCACGATGGCGTCGTCGACGACCAGGCCGATGGCCAGCACGAGCGCCAGCAGGGTCAACAGGTTCAGGGAAAACCCGAGCGGCGCCAGGACGATGAAGGTCGCCAGCAGGCAGATCGGCGCCACGATCGACGGGATGAGCGCGGCGCGCAGCGTGCCCAGGAAGACGAAGTTGACCAGGGCCACCAGCGCCAGCGCGATGCCGATGGTGACCCACACCTCCTCGATGGCGTGCTTGGTGAAGACCGAGTTGTCGCTGGCGATGACCAGTTCGGAGCCTTCGGGCAGCGACCCCTGGGCCTGGGCGACCACCTCCTCGACGCCCCGCGAAATCTCCAGGTCGTTGGCCTGGGACTGGCGGGTGATGGCCAGGCCGATCTGGTCCTGGCCATTGCCGCGGAACAGGCGGCGCTGCTCGGCGGCGGCCTCCTCGATACGGGCCACGTCCCCGAGCCGGGTCACATAGCCGCCTTCCGCGGCCGTTCCTGAGAGGGGCAGGCGAGCGAAATCCTCGGGGCTCGCAAAGTTGCGGGCCACGCGCACCGTGTAGTCGCGGCTGGTCGACTCCAGCGAGCCCGCGGGCAGCTCCACGTTCTGGCTCGTCAAGGCCGCCTCGACGTCCTGAACGGTCAGGCCGCGCGCGGCCATGGCCGCCGGGTCCAGCCACACGCGCATGGCGTAGCGCTGCTCGCCGTAAATCTGGACGGCGGCGACCCCCGGCACGTTGGAAAAGCGCTCGACGAGGTAGCGGTCGGCGTAGTCCGTCAGCTCGAGCCGGCTCATCGTCGTCGAGCGGAAGAAGACGATCATGATCGGCGAGGAGTCGCTGTCCGCCTTCGCCACCTGGGGCGGGTCGGCCTGGTCCGGCAGACGGCCGGCGACGCGGCTGACGCGGTCGCGTACGTCGTTTGCGGCCGCGTCGATGTCGCGATCCAGCGAGAACTCGATGGTCACGCGCGATCGGCCGTCGCGGCTGGAAGAGGTGATCCGCTCGACGCCCTGCAGGCCGGCGACCTGCTGCTCGATCGGCTCGGTGATGCGGCTCTCGATGACCTCGGCCGATGCGCCCGCGTAGTCGGTCGAGATCGACACGATCGGCGGGTCGATGTCCGGCAGCTCGCGGACCGGCAGCAGGAAGAAGGCGGCCGCCCCGATGACGACCAGCACGATGGCGGCGACCGCCGCCAGCACCGGGCGCCGGACGGAGATCTCGGAGAGCGTCACCGCGGGGCTCCGCCGCCGATGCGGACCGGCGCGCCCGGCTGAATCCGGTTCAGGCCGGAGGCGACGATCCGGTCGCCCGGTTGCAGACCGCCGGTGATTTCGATGAAGCCGCCTTCGACCACGCCGGTCTCGACGATGACGCGCTGGGCCTGCAGCTCCTCGCCCTGGCCCGCGATGCGATAGACATAGGCCTGATCGGCCTCGAACTGGACGGCGGCCTCCGGCGCGGCGAGGCCCTGGCGCTCACCCTGCTGGACCCGCACCCGCATCAGCATGCCCGGACGGATCTGGCCGCCCGGATTGGCGAACTCGGCGCGGGCGGTCACCGCCCGGGTGGTCGGGTCGACGCGGGTGTCGATCAGGGAGATCGAGCCCGCGAAGGTCTCGCCCGGCATGGCGTCGGCCGTGGCGGTGATGGGCGTGCCCGACCGGATGCGACCGAGGTAACGCTCCGGCACCGGGAAATCGACGCGCACCACCGAGATGTCATCGAGGGTCGCGATCACGCGGCCCGGATTGACCAGGGTGCCCGGCGTCACGTCCGACAGACCGATCACGCCTGAGAACGGCGCGCGAATGATGCGGTCGCCGCGCCGCGACTGGGCGGCGGCCACGCCGGCCTGCGCCGTCGCCAGGGCCGTCTCGGCCTGCTCGAGCTGGACGCGCGGGGCGACGCCGCGATCGACCAGTTCCTGCCAGCGCTCGACCTCGCGCTGGGCCTGAACGAGGTTCGCGCGCGCGGTCAGGATATCGGCGTCCTCTTCGCCGGCCTGAAGTTCGACCAGAGGTGTGCCGGCCGAGACCCGCTGGCCGTCGGTGAACATCACCCGGGTGATCAGTTCCGTGGTCGCCGAGGTGATGTCGAGCGAGCGGCGGCCCTTGGCGACGCCGAGCGCCTGGATACCGTCGGTGAAGGTCCTCTGGGTCAGGGCGACGGCCTCGACCTGTTGGGCGCGGCCGCCCGGCCCTCCGCGGCCACCGCCAGGCCCACCGGGGCCGCCTTCAGCCTCGCCGCCGCCGAGAATCGCGCGAAGGACCACGGCGATCAGCATCAGGCAGACGAGCCCAATGGCCGCGACCAGGAAAAAGTGACGCTTGAACACAGACAAAGGCTCCGGGGGAGGCGTTCGGCTGGAGGGATTAGGCCGAGCGGACTCAGCAATCAACGCAGATACGGTTCAAAACCGTCGCCAGACGCCGAGGACGACGCCGCGTTGAGCGGGCGCCTCGCGCCCCGCGACCGGCTCCCGCCAGCCGGCCTGAAGGCTCCAGTCGCCGAAGCGGCGGACCACGGACACTTCGCTGTTGAGCCAAGCGGCCTCGCCCCCGTCGAGCGTCAGACCGCCGTAGATCTGTGACAGGAACAACCAGTCGTCGCCCGCCTCGACGCCCAATGTGAGGTCGCCGCGGACCTCATCCGGCAGGCCGGAGCGGAAGCGGCGGGCCACCTGGACCTCGATGAAGGCGCGCTCGCCGGCCAGCCAGTCGAAGTCGTCGCTGTGGCCCGCGAGCGCGCGGACCTCCCAGTCCCCCTCGCCTTCCCCCGGCGCGGCGTAGCCGGCGTTGCGGCCTGCCCCGGCGGTGGCGTAGCCAACGTAGAGAGCCAGGGCGTTGTGGTCGTCCCGCCAAGCCTGCCAGCGCAAGCCGATCTCGGTCGGTCCGGCCCCCTCATAGTCGGCGAAGGCGTCCAGGCCCCGCTGCCATTCCGTCTTGAGCTGAAGAGTGACGGTGTCGGTCAGGCCGTATTCGGCGAACAGCGAGGCGATGTCGTCCTCGCGCGGGGCGGGAAGATCGCGGAGCGTTCCGTCGAGATCAAAGCCCTGCTCCGCACGCAGCACCTCGACCTTGGCGATGACCTGGGCGTCGCCCTGCGGCAGGGACCAGGCGCCGGCCAGGGCCGTCGACGGCGCGAGCGCCGCCGCCGCCCCGAGCAGCAGCCTCAGGCGTCGTAGCCGGGAGACCGCCGGTCGAGTTGACGCAGAGCGCCCGGCCAGGCCAGCCCCGCCACAAACGCGATGCCCCGGCCCTGTTCCTTGGTCTCGGCCTGAGCCGCGTCGGGCGCGATAAGCACGCCCTGCCGCCCCGCCGACAATGCCGCGACCTGCTGGGCGCACGCCCGCTCCAGAAAGAACATCCCGATCCAAGCTTCGGCGGCGGTGCGGCCGACCGCCAGCGTCCCATGGTTGCGCAGCAGCATCAGCGACTTGTCGCCGAGGTCGGCCACCAGCCGCTCGCGCTCGTCGTGGTTCAGGGCGAGACCTTCATAGCCGTGGTAGGCGACCTGGTGCTGGAGCAGGCAGGCGTTCTGGCTGATGGAGAGCAGGCCCTCGGCCTGGGAGGCGACCCCTACCCCGTGGACCGTGTGCAGGTGCATGACGAAATGCGCATCCTCGCGCGCGGCGTGCACCGCCGAGTGGATGGTGAACCCCGCCGGATTCACGAAATGCTGCGTCTCCTGGACGATGCGCCCTTCCAGATCGACCTTCACCAGCGACGAGGCGGTGATCTCCTCGAAGTAGAAGCCGTACGGGTTGATCAGGAAGTGATGCTCCGGGCCCGGCACGCGGGCGGAGATGTGAGTGAAGATCATGTCGTCCCAGCCGTGCAGGGCGACCAGGCGATAGAGCGCCGCGAGATCGACCCGCGCCTGCCACTCCTCGGCGGAAACCTGGTCCTTCACGGACACCATCGCGCCATCGGCCATCTTCGCCTCCTGCAAAGCCTTCGGGACCGTCGCGCCGTGGGTGAACGGCGTCAAGGTTTCCGACGCGTTAACGCTGTCTTCACAGGCGACGGCCAAGTTGGCGGGGACGCGGAAAAGGCCGCGTGGAAGTGACCCGGCGGAGGGGCGCTTGGCCGCTGTCGAACTCAGTCTGGACGGTGTCGCACACGAAACCCGTGCTTCGCGCCTCATGGCGCTGGCGCGAAGCCGCGTCCCGGACGACCGGCGTCGCCTGCTCATGGGCATCGCCGATCTGTGCGAAGGCTCGGCCGAGGAGATCCGCGCGGCCCAGGGGATAGTTTCGGACGTCTTCCTGACCCTGGTGCGCCAGGCCGAACATGACATTCGCATGGCGCTGGCCGAGCGCCTGGCGGACGCGGCCTGGGCCCCCGCCTCGCTGGTGAACATCCTGGCGCTGGACGAGATCGAGATCGCCCGGCCGATCATCGCCAAGAGCCCGATCCTGAAGGATCAGGACCTGATCCGGCTGCTGGTCGAGGCCACGGTGGAGCACCAGATCGAGGTCGCCAGGCGGCCCCACCTGGGCGCCACGGTCGTGGACGCCATCCTGGACCGCAACGAGCCGGCGGTGCTGACCGCCCTGGCCGGAAACCCCACCGCCGACATCTCCGAGCCGGGCGTGAGGAAGCTGGTCGAGGCGTCACGGCGGATCGCCGGACTGCGCGCGCCGCTCATCCGCCATCCCAAGTTGAACGAGGAACTGGCCCAGCAGCTCTACGCCTGGGTCGGCCAGGCCCTGCGCCAGGCCATCGGTGAGCGTTTCCGCATCGACACCGCAGCGCTGGACGCGGCCATGGCTGACACCTTGCGTGACGCCGGGCGACCGACGCAGAGCGAATGGATGGCTCCTGCGCCCGATCCCGAGCGCGACGAGATGGAGCGCCGGCTCATCGCCAAGCTGGACGCGGCCGGGCAGTTGTCTTCGGGCTATGTCGTGCGCGCCGCCCGCGAAGGCCGGGTCAGCCTGTTCGAGAACGCCCTGGCCGTGCTCGGCGGCTTTTCCGTCGACGACGTGAGGCGCGCCAGCGCCGCCCGCGACGCCGAACCCCTGGCCCTGGCCTGCGCGGCGGTCGGCATCGACCGGGCCGCCTTCCCGTCGATGCTGGCGGAGCTTCGGGCGCGCACGCCGGGCCATCCGGGCGGGGCCCAGTTCGACATTCGCATCATGCGCGTGTTCGACCTCGACCCGGAAGCCGCGGCCCGCACCTTTCGCAGAGCGGTCGCGCCCAAGGCCGCCGCCTGACCCATCCGTGCGTTGACAAGGCGTCCGGCATGAGGCTCGCCTCAGCGGGATGACCAGCTCGCCGCCTCGTCTCGCGTTCGTCGCCTCCGACAGGCCGGAGGCCGAGGCCGCGCGCCAGGCCCTGGTCGCCCGTTACGGCCACGTCGCCATCGAGGACGCCGAGGTGATCGTCGCGCTCGGCGGCGACGGCTTCATGCTGGAGACGCTGAACCGCGCGCTGAAACTGAAGACGCCGGTGTTCGGCATGAACCGCGGTTCCGTCGGCTTTCTGATGAACGACTTCCGCGAGGACGACCTTTGCCGCCGGGTGTCGGAAGCCACGCCGACGGTCATCCATCCGCTGGAGATGCGGGCCGTCGACGTGAAGGGCGAGGTGACCACCGGCCTGGCCATCAACGAGGTGTCGATGCTGCGCCAGACACGGCAGAGCGCCAAGCTGTCCATCGCAGTCGACGGGCGGGTCCGGCTGCCGGAACTGATCTGCGACGGGGTGCTGGTGGCCACGCCGGCGGGCTCCACGGCCTATAACCTGTCGGCGCACGGCCCGATCGTGCCACTGGGAGCGAGCGTGCTGGCTCTCACCCCGATCAGCGCCTTCCGGCCGAGGCGCTGGCGCGGGGCGCTGCTGCCGCACACGGCGAAGGTGGCCTTCGAGGTGCACGAGGCGGACAAGCGGCCCGCCAGTGCGGTGGCAGACGATGTCGAGGTCCGCCACGTCGCCCGGGTCGAGGTGGCCGAGCGGCGGGACCTGGCCATGACCATGCTCTTCGACGCCGACCGCACCTATGAGGAGCGCGTGCTGGCCGAGCAGTTCGCCTCGTAGCCGCGAGTCAGGAGTCCTTAAACGGTCCCGTGCATCATGGGCCGTCGACAGGAGCGTTCCCCGTGACCAAACCGGCCCAGTTCATCCAGCCCCCCAACACCCTGCGCCTGAAGGTGGGCGGCGGCGGTTTCGGCATCGACGCCGCGGCCGTGGCCCGCGCCGAGGCCGCACTCAAGGACCTGTCGTCGCAGTTCGGCCAGTGGCTGAACGACGAGGTCACCAAGCTGGAGGCCGCCCGCGCCGAGATCCGGATGGTCGGCGTCATGCCCCAGACCATGGATCAGCTCTACATGCGCGCCCATGACCTGAAGGGCCTGGGGACCACCTACGAATATCCGATCGTGACCCGCATCGCGGCTTCGCTGTGCAAGCTGATTGACGGGGACGTGCGGATGAAGGCCCCGCTCTATCTCGTCGACGCCCACATCGACGCGATCAAGGCGGTCGTGCGCGACGGCATCCAGACGGACGAACATCCGGTCGGCGGCGCCCTGGCGGCCGAGCTGGAATCCAAGACCAAGGAACACCTCGCCGGCCTTTGAGGCGCGAAAAGCGGGTTTCCTCCCCCGGCGGCGGAGCCTAGAAGGCGGCCTTCTCTGAAGGAGCCGCCGATGTCCGACCTGCCGCAAACCCTGACCTTCACCATCGACACGGGCGAGACCCAGGGCGACGTGACCATCCGGCTGCGCTCCGACCTGGCGCCCGGCCACGTGCAGCGCATCTCCGAGCTCGCCAACGAGGGCTTCTACGACGGCGTGGTCTTCCACCGCGTGATCCCCGGCTTCATGGCCCAGGGCGGCGATCCCACCGGCACCGGAACCTCGGGCTCCAAGAAGCCGAACCTGAAGCAGGAGTTCTCGGACGCGCCGCACGTGCGCGGGGTCTGCTCCATGGCCCGGACCTCGGACCCGAATAGCGCCAACAGCCAGTTCTTCATCTGCTTCGACGACGCGCGCTTCCTGGACAAGCAGTACACCGTCTGGGGCGAGGTCACCGAGGGCATGGAACTGATCGACGCCCTGCCCAAGGGCGAGCCGCCGCGCAATCCCGGCAAGATCGTCAAGGCCTCGGCGGCCTAAGACACTCTCCGCATGCCCTCCCCGGCCCGGCTCTTCGTCGACCTGGACGCGCTGGCGGCCAACTTCCACACGCTGACGCGGGTGGCCGGGGCCCCGGTGCATCCGGTGGTCAAGGCGGACGGCTATGGCTTGGGCGGGGCCGCGGTGGCGCGGCGGCTGCTGGCCGAGGGGGCCGACACCTTCTTCGTGGCCCGGGTCGCCGGCGGCGAGGCGCTGAGGAAGGCGGTCGGATCCCGGCCGACGATCTATGTGCTGGACGGATGCGGGCTCAAGGACGTCCTGAGGCTCCAGGCGGCTCAGTTGCGGCCGGTGCTCAGTTCGCTGGAGCAGATCCGCTGGTGGCTGGGCTCGGACGGCGGGCCGTGCGCGCTCCATATCGACACGGGCATGAACCGGCTCGGTGTCCGCCCCGAGGAAGCGCCCGAGCCCTTCCCGGGGCTCGAGATGGTGATCAGCCACCTGGCCTGCGCCGACGATCCGGAGCATTCGATGAACCGGGCCCAGCGGGCGGCCTTCGAGCTGGCGGCGCGGAAATACCCGGGGACGGTGCGCTCCTTCGCCAATTCGGGCGGGGTCTTCCTTGGGCAGGATTTCATCTTCGACGCGGTCCGGCCGGGCGTCTGCCTCTACGGCGGCGGACCGGAGGGACGGCCCGACGCGCGCATTCGGCCCGTGGCGCGCTTCACCGCCGACATCCTCCAGGTCCGGGACCTGCTGGCCGGAGAGACGGTCGGCTATGGCCGGACCTTCGAGGCGGACCGGCCGATGATGGTGGCCACGGTCGCCGCCGGCTATGCGGACGGGGTCCTGCGCAGCTGGTCGCCGCGCGGCCGGGTGTTCGTCGGGGGGGAGCTGAGGCCGGTGCTGGGCCGCATCTCCATGGACCTGATGTGTGTCGATGTGACGGGCCTGGAGGTCAGAGCCGGCGACACGGTCGAGCTGTTCGGCCCCAACCATCCCGTCGACCTGGCGGCGGCGGACGCCGGGACCATCGCCTATGAGCTGCTGACCTCGGTCAGCCCGCGCGTGCCTCGGGTGTACGTCTAGGGCTGGGGCTCCGGGGTCGGCGGATTGGTCGGCCAGATGACGCGGGGTTCGGGCAGGTCCTCGCCTTCGGCGACGTCGCAATCATGTTCCGTCTGTTCGACCAGGGCGATCCGCCCCGCCGCCGCATCCCAGCGCCAGGTCGTGGCCACGCCGCAGCCGCGCACGTCGTGGGTGGCGGAGTGGAAGGTCTGGTCCTCGGCGATCCAGGTCAGTTCGGGCTGGGCGAACTCGGCGCGCCATTGGCCGTCGCCCTGGATGTTGTACTGGACGAGCGGGACCCGCTCGGGCTCGCCGCCCCCTTCGCGAACGAGGTAGAGCTGGCGCCACACGTCGCGCATGCCGGCCGAGCAGTCGGCGAGCACCGCCCCGACCCCGCCTCCGAGATCGATGGCCTGGGCCTGGCGTTCGCGGCCTTCGGGCAGGGTGCAGTTCTCGGTGTCGGCCTCCACGACCGCGAGCACGCCCGGCACGGCGGCCTCGGCCAGCGCCAGGCCCGAGGCGCCGGCGCTCTCGGTGGCGGGTGCGTCGGCCGGCGGCTCGGTGGCCTCTTCGGGCTGGCATCCAGCCACGGCGACGCCGGACATGAGGACGAGAGCAGCGAGCAGTTTCATGGGCCCCTCCTGAGCGCGACGGCGACCAGCATGCCAGCAAGGGCCGCCATCGAAAATAGACCGCCACATCGCGACAGCCGCCAGCTGGATCGCGTGAAAACAACGACTTGGGTGCTTGCCTGGTGGCGGTCCCGCCAGATTATTGGAAATGGGTGGGCGGCCGCCTGCGACGTTAGGGGACGTAGTGAGGGGACGGCGGATCGACATGTGGACAGTCTAGGGCCGCGCCAGGCTGTGGGGATATTCAGCAGGCGATTTGCCGCACGCGACTGAAATCAGGCGGGAATCCTGCCGGAAAAAGGAGCGTTCCGGACCGCTCACGACCGCGCCTGTCGTAGCCGGGCCGCATCCCCGACGCGCCGCAGAATCAGCGCGGCTCTGATAAGGACACCCCATGGCCCGCGACGGCGCGATCTATGTCTGCCAAGCTTGCGGCGCGGTCCACGCCAAGTGGGCCGGCCAGTGCGGCGCGTGCCAGGCGTGGAACACCTTGGTCGAGGAGACCCAGGCCCGGCCGCCGGGCGCGCTGAAGCCCTCGCGCGGACGGGGTCTCGGCTTCGAGGACCTGAGGTCGGAAACGCCCGAACCGCCGCGCCTGATGACCGGAGTGGCCGAGTTCGACCGGGTCTGCGGGGGCGGGGTCGTGCCGGGATCGGCCATCCTGCTGGCTGGCGACCCCGGCGTCGGCAAGTCGACGCTGCTGCTTCAGGTGACGGCGCAGGCGGCAAAGGCGGGGGCCCGCGTGGCCTACATCTCCGGCGAGGAGGCGGTCGAACAGATCCGCTCGCGCGCCGCCCGCATGGGCCTGGCCGACGCGCCGGTGAACCTTGCGGCCGAAACGAGCCTGCGGGAGATCCTCGACGGACTGAAGCGCGACAGCTTCGATCTGGTCATCATCGATTCCGTGCAGACGCTGTGGAGCGACGCCCACGAGGCCGGTCCGGGCTCGGTCACCCAGGTGCGCGCCTGCGCCGGCGAACTGGTGCGGCTGGCCAAGAAGAAGGGCGTGGCCATCGTGCTGGTCGGCCATGTCACCAAGGAGGGCCAGGTCGCCGGGCCGCGCGTGGTCGAACACATGGTCGACGCGGTGCTGAGCTTCGAGGGCGAGCGGGGCTATCCGTTCCGCATCCTGCGCGCGGGCAAGAACCGCTTCGGGGCGACCGACGAGATCGGCGTCTTCGAGATGGGCGACCGGGGCCTGAACGAGGTCTCCAACCCCTCGGCGCTCTTTCTCGGCGAAGGCGGCGAGCGGGCGGCGGGTTCGGTGGTGTTCGCCGGCATCGAGGGCTCACGGCCGGTGCTGGTCGAGGTCCAGGCGCTAGTGGCGCCGTCGGCCTACGGCACGCCGCGCCGCGCGGTGGTCGGCTGGGACAACGGCCGGCTAGCGATGGTGCTGGCCGTGCTGGAGGCGCGCTGCGGCCTCGGGTTCGGCGACAAGGACGTCTATCTGAACGTGGCGGGGGGCCTGCGCATCTCCGAGCCGGCGGCCGACCTGGCGGCGGCGGCGGCGCTGGTGTCCTCGGCGCTGGATCGCCCCCTGCCCCAGCGCTGCGTCGTCTTCGGCGAGATCAGCCTGTCGGGCGAGGTCCGGACCGTGAACCGGATGGAGTCGCGCATGAAGGAGGCGGCCAAGCTCGGTTTCGACATGGCGCTGGGCCCTCCTGCCGCCGCCGAGGCCAAGGTGCTGAACGTCGCGTCCGTATCGCGCCTTGCCGAAGCGCTCGAGCGCATTGATGATGGGGCCTTCGCAGGCGGACCACGCGGCAGATGACCGGATACGATCTCTTCGCCGTCATCGTGATCCTCTTCTCCGCCATGGCGGGTTGGGTTCGCGGCGGGGCGCGCGAGATCATCAGCCTGTTCTCCTTCGTGCTGGCCGCGCTGGTGGCCCTGATCGCCCTGCCCGTGACCGGACCTTTGGGCCGCAGCGTCTTCGACCCGGACTGGGTCGGCACGGTGCTGGCGGCGGTGCTGACCTTCTTTCTGATCTATTTCGGGGTCCGCCTGATCGGGGCCTGGGCCTCGAAGTCGATGCGCGATCACGAGCGGCTGGGGCCCGTGGACCGCAGCATCGGGGTGGCCTTCGGCTTCATCCGCGCGCTGGTGCTGCTGGGCGTCATCCACCTGATCTTCTATGCGGCCCAGACGCCAGATCGCGTCCCCGGCTGGTACCGGGAGGCGGCGGTTCACCCGGTTGCCACCGCCGGCGCCCGGATCATCCAAGCGGTCCTGCCCGGGATCGGCCGGGCGGCGGACAGCGTTACGCCCACGGTCACGGATTCGGTTCGCCGCGGCGCCTCGGACTCGTCCCAATCATCTGATACAGAGGCGGCTTCCCAGCCCGGACAATGACCATGACCGCCCTCCCCAGCGGCCCTGTTCCGCATCGCGATCCCGATGACGACACCCTGCGCCTCGAGTGCGGGGTCTGCGGCGTGTGGGGTGCTCTGGATGACGGGGCGTCGTCCATTGTGGCGCTGGGCCTGCATGCGCTCCAGCACCGGGGCCAGGAGGCCTGCGGCATCGCCAGCGTCGCCGACGAGCGGTTCCACACCGAACGGCACATGGGCCTGGTCGGCGAGGCGTTCGGCGGCTCGGACCTGTCGCAGCGTATGCCGGGCTCGGCGGCGGTGGGTCACACCCGCTATTCCACGGCGGGCGGCAGCTTCCTGCGCAACATTCAGCCGATGTTCGCGGACCTCGACTCCGGCGGCATCGCCCTGGCGCACAACGGCAACCTGACCAACTTCCTCCAGTTGCGGAACCAGCTGGTCGGCGAAGGCGCCATCTTCCAGTCGACCTCGGACTCCGAGGTGATCCTGCACCTGATCGCCCGCAGCCGGCGCGCCAAGACGGTGGACCGCTTCATCGACGCGCTCAGCCGCATCGAGGGCGGCTACGCCCTGGTCGCCCAGACGCGGCACAAGATGATCGGCGCGCGTGACCCGCTCGGCATTCGGCCGCTGGTCTTGGGCCGGCTGGGCGAGGCCTGGGTGCTGGCGTCGGAAACCTGCGCGCTGGACATGATCGGCGCGACCTTCGAGCGCGACGTGGAGAACGGCGAGGTCATCGTCGTGGACCGTCAGGGCCTGCGTTCGATCAAGCCCTTCCCCGAGCGCGCGGCCCGGCCGTGCCTGTTCGAATACGTCTATTTCTCGCGGCCGGATTCGGTCGTGAACGGGCGCTCCGTCTATGAGGTGCGCAAGGCCATGGGCCGCGGCCTGGCGCAGGAGCACGGCGTCGAGGCCGACATCGTGGTGCCGGTGCCGGATTCCGGCGTGCCGGCCGCGCTCGGCTACGCCCAGGAAAGCGGCCTGCCCTTCGAGATGGGCATCATCCGCAGCCACTATCTGGGCCGCACCTTCATCCAGCCCAGCCAGGGCGCTCGCCAGCTCGGCGTGCGCATGAAGCACAGCCCCAACAAGTCGGCCCTGGCCGGCAAGCGGGTGGTGCTGATCGACGACTCGATCGTGCGCGGCACGACCTCGCTGAAGCTGGTCCGGGCGGTGCGCGCGGCGGGCGCGGCGGAGGTGCACCTGCGCTCGGCCAGCCCGCAGATCCTGTATCCGGACTTCTACGGCATCGACATGCCCGACCGCGACCAGCTGATGGCCGCGAACCTGAGCCTGGAGGAGATGCGCGAGAAGCTGGAGGTCGATACGCTCGGCTTCCTGTCGATCGACGGCCTGTACCGCGCCATGGGCGAGCCGGGCCGCAACAACGCCGCCCCGCAGTTCACCGACCACTATTTCACCGGCGACTATCCGACCCGTCTGATCGACCGGGAGATGGAGGAAGGCGGCCGCGACGTGGTCAGCCGCCAGCTGTCTCTGCTGGTGAGCGCCTAGCGGCGCACGAGGCGCCGCGCTATCAGGCGCGCCATGTCCGAACAGTCTCCTCTCAAAGGCCGCATCGCGGTCGTCACCGGCGCGTCGCGCGGGATCGGTTTCGCCACGGCCCTGGCCCTGGCCAAGGCCGGAGCGCACGTGGTCGCGGCCGCCCGCACCCAAGGCGGGCTGGAGGACTTGGACGACGCCGTCTTCGCCGCCACGGGCCAGCACGCCACGCTGGTGCCCTTCGACCTGGTGGACGGCGGAGCGATCGACCGGCTGGGCGGAGCGATCTACGAGCGGTTCGGCCGCATCGACGCCTGGGTGCACACGGCCGCGACCATGGGCGCGGCGGGCCTGACGCCCGTGAGCCACGCGGACCTGAGGGACTTCGCCCGGGTCGAGAAGGTCAACTTCACCGGCGTTTATCGCCTGATCCGCTCGTTCGAGCCGCTGCTGCGGGCATCGGATGCGGGGAGGGCCGTCTATGTGACCACCAGCGTGGCGCACGCGCCCAAGGCCTTCTGGGGCGCCTACGCCGCGACCAAGGCGGGGGCCGAGACGCTCGTCCGCTGCTGGGCTGACGAGATCGAGAACACCCCGATCCGCGTCGCCGTGGTCGATCCGGGTCGCATGCGTACGCAACTGCGCGCCCAGGCCTATCCGGGTGAGGATCCGGCAATCCATCCCGAGCCGTCCGAGATCGGACCGCTGATGGTCGAGCTGTGCCTGCCGGACCGGGCGCCGCCGGGGCTGGTGAGCTTTCCGGAGTGGAAGGCCGGGCGCGCCTAGCGCTTGGGCTTGCCCGACTGGCCGGTGCGCACGCGGCCTGAGCGGCTGACCTGGCGGGCGCCGCCTCTGGCGCGCTTGCCGACCAGGGCCGAGCCGCCGGACTTGCCGGACGCCGAGGCCTTCACGCCACTGACCGTCTTGGTCTTCGGTTTCCGCTTGGAGACGGCCTTGGGTTGGGCGTCCGCGGCCTTCTCGGAGGCCCGGCGCTTGGCGCGGGCGCCCTCGCGAGCCGGGGCCTTGTCGCCACCCTCCGCATAGGGGTTGGCGCCCGACTTGACCGTCAGCCGCATGGGCACGCCGGGCAGGTCGAAGCTCTCGCGCAGCGAGTTGATCAGATAGCGCCGGTAGTGGTCGGGCATCTGGGTGGCGCGGCTGGCGAACAGGACGAAGGTCGGCGGCCGGGCCTTGGTCTGGGCCATGTACTTCGGCTTGATCCGGCGGCCGTCGACGGCGGGCGGCGGGTGGCGCTGGACGGCGAGCGCCAGCCAGTCGTTGAGGTCGCGGGTCTTCACCTTGGCCGACCACTGGCGGTGGGCGTCGAGCACCGCGGGCATGAGCCGGTCGACATGCCGCCCAGTCAGCGCCGACAGGGCCACCAGCGGCGCCCCGCGCAGCTGCGGCAGCTTGCGGTCGGCCTCCTCGCGCATTTCCTTCAGGCGATCGCCGCCGTCCTCGACCTTGTCCCACTTGGCCAGGCAGTAGACGAGCGCGCGGCCCTCGCGCTCGACCAGATCGGCGAGCTGCAGGTCCTGGGTGTCGAAGGCGTCGTCCTTGTCCATGACCAGAACGACCACCTCGGCGAAGGTGATGGCGCGGATGGTGTCGGCGACCGACAGCTTCTCCAGCTTCTCGTTGACCTTGGCCTTGCGACGCAGGCCCGCGGTGTCGACCAGGCGGATCGGGCGGCCGTTCCACTCGAAGTCGACGGAGATGGAGTCGCGGGTGATGCCGGCCTCGGGCCCGGTTAGCAGGCGGTCCTCGCCGATCAGGCGGTTGACCAGGGTCGACTTGCCCGCGTTCGGACGGCCGATGATGGCGACCATGACGGGCTTGCCGGCCTCGTCCTCGTCTTCGGGGTCTTCCTCGGGTTCGTAGCGCAGGACGGCCTGGTAGAGATCCGCCATGCCCTCGCCGTGCTCGGCGGACAGGGCGACGGGCTCTCCGAAGCCGAGCGAGTTGGCCTCGCCGACGCCGAGGTCCCCTGCCCGGCCCTCGGCCTTGTTGGCGACGAGGATGACCGGCTTGTCGCGCCGCTGGCGCAGCAGCTCGGCGAAGATGCGATCGAGGGCCACGACGCCCTCGCGGGCGTCGACGACGAACAGGACCACGTCGGCCTCGTCGACGGCGAGTTCGGTCTGGCGGCGCATGCGCGCCTCCAGGCTCTCGTCGGAGACGTCCTCGAAGCCGGCGGTGTCGATCAGCTCCAGGTCGATGTCGCCTAGCCGCCCGGTACCGAACCGCCGGTCGCGGGTCACCCCCGGCTGGTCGTCCACGATGGCGAGCTTGCGGCCCGCCAGCCGGTTGAACAGCGTGGACTTGCCGACATTCGGCCGCCCGACGATCGCGAGTTTGAGCGCCATTCGGGCGACTGTACCTGCCTGATCAGCGAATCGCGATCAGGTCGGCCTCCTGCGTGACCACATAGACCGTATCGCCCATGGCGATCGGCGACAGCGTCGACGGACCCTTCAGATCCAGGCGCTTCTCGATC
>CAMPGL010000013.1 GCA_946885435.1 uncultured Brevundimonas sp.
ATCCCTCCGTCTCCGCCAGTCCTTCCCTCAGAAGCTGATCAGTCGCCGGCCCGGCGTTCGGGCAGGTAACGGCCGCCCATGAAGGCGGTGATGAGCCAGATCGCGGACCACAGCAGCCAGACAACGCCGGCGCCGACGACCGAAGTGTCGGTCTGGAGCGCCTGGTTCACCTGTCCGACCAGCCCCACGACGGCGGCGGACAGGGCGGTGAGCAGCAACACCCGCCGCGACCAGGGCCGGATCAGGATCAGGGCGACCGCGCCGCATAACAGGAGCGTCGCCGCCGCGAGCCAGAAGGTCTCGCCGGTGTTCAGGCCCAGGATGAGGATGAAGGCGGCGAAGGCCAGCAAGACGCCACCGATGATGCGCGGTGTCACCTGCGAGAGTCGCGGCATTTTTCGATAGTCCCCATAGACGCCCGCAGTCAGCATGCCGCCGATATCTGAAAGCATGCTGAAGGCCCTAATCCGCTCACTAACCACTCCGACGGAACAGCAGCGGCAGGCCCAAGACCAGCGGCAGGAGGAAGACGAAGGCCCGCCCGCCGCTCAGCCACCAGACCAACAGGGACAGGGCCAGGGCGGCGAGCAGGATCAGGGCGACGCGCATGAACGTCTAACCGGTGCGAGTGTGGAACGTTCAGGCGGCCTGGGATTGCGGGGCCTGGAGCGCGGCGAGCGTGTCCTTCAGTGCGTCGCCGACTTCGGCGAGGGGGCCCAGCGCCGGCTCTCCGGAGAGGGCGGCGTTCTCAATCGCGGCGGCGAGGCCCGCAACGCGTGCGCATCCAAGGCTGAGACTCATCGACTTCAGCGAATGGGCTTCCTTGGCGGCCTCTGCGCCCTGGCCGGCGGCAAGCAACTGAGCCAGGCTGTTCAACGCGGCGGGCGCCCGGCTGAAGTAGAGGGCCTCGAGCCGTTCGACGAAGTCGCCCCCGGACTCGGCCATCTCCGCCAGTTCGGCTCGAACGGAGGCGTCGAATAGCGGAGTCTCGTCTGTCGTCGGTTCGGGCTCGGTCGAAGGCACAGGGGCCGGATTGGCGACAGGAGCCGTGTCCTGCGCGTCGGCGACGCTGTCTGGGAAATGCGTCGACAGGGTCTGGGCCAGATCGCGCAGGGTGAAGGGCTTGTGCAGGACGCCGTCCATGCCGGCCTGCTTCCAGGCGTCGGCGCCGGAGCCCACTACGTGGGCGGTCAGGGCGACGATGCGGATCGGCTCGGCGCCGGCCTCGGCCTCCAGGCGGCGGATTTCGCGCGAGGCCTCGAAACCGTCCATCTCCGGCATGGAGCCGTCCATCAGGATGAGGTCGTAGCGCGTGCGCTGGCTGGCCTCCACCGCCTCACGGCCGTCGCAGGCGAACTCGCAGGTCAGGCCGAGACGGCCGAGCGCCTCGGCGGCGACCTCGCGGTTCACGTCAGAGTCGTCGGCGACCAGGATACGGAGGCCGGAGAAGCGGGGCAGGGTGTCCGCGGCGCGCGCGCGCGCAGCGGGTGCGGTCAGCGGCCGGCCCTCCGCGGCGGCCTGGAACAGGGCCAAGATTTCGGCCTGGCCGGCCGGACTGACCAGGGCGGCGGCCGCCTGGCCCCGGCGGACCAGATCCTCGGCGTCGGCGTCGGACTCGCAGATGGCGACCGTTCGGGCCGCCTCGAAGTCAGCGCCGCGCAGCGTCTGGGCCGAGGTGACGATGAGCCCGTCCTCGCCCGGCCGGGCCCCAACGGCGGACGCATAGCGTTTGACCACGGCCTGGGTGAGGGCCGGCAGCCCCTCGAGATGCAGCCGCAGGTCATCGAACCTTGGCGCCACGGGCGCTTCGAGCGTGACGAGCGGCACTGAGAAGGCGAACAGCGAGCCCTTGCCTACCTGGCTGGACAGCTTCCACTCGCCACCCATCGCCTTCACGAAGCGATCGCAGATGGTCAGGCCAAGGCCGGTGCCGCCGAACTTGCGGGTCGTGCTCTGGTCGGCCTGGGAGAAGGCCTCGAACAGGTGGGGCAGCTTTTCGGGCGGGATGCCGATGCCGGTGTCGCGGACGCCGATGAGGATGCGTTCGGAGCCATCGGGGTTGGGCTCGACGGAGATCAGGACGCCGCCGGTCTCGGTGAACTTCAGGGCATTGTTGAGCAGGTTGCCGATCACCTGGCGCAGGCGGGTCGGGTCGCCCATGACCCTGGGTGTGGCCGGGTGGACGAAGACGGCGAGGTCCAGCCCCTTGGCCTTGGCGCGCTCGGCGAACAGGCCGGCCACGTCCTCGGCGGCCTCCGTGAGGTCCACCTCGACCTCTTCGAGCTCCAGTTTGCCGGCCTCGACCTTCGCGAAGTCGAGGATGTCGTTGATGATGGCCAGCAGCGACCGCCCGGACTTGGAGATCACCTCGGCGTGGCGGCGCGCGCGACCGGGCAGTTCGGCGCCGGCCAGCAGTTCGGACAGGGCCAGGATGCCGTTCAGCGGTGTGCGTATCTCGTGGCTCATGGCCGCGACGAAGTCGGACTTGGCCGCAGAAGCCTCTTCCGCGACCGTCTTGGCGGCGCGCAGCTCGGCGGTGCGTTCGGCGACCGTGGCTTCCAGCCCGGCCATGTGGTCGGCGATCTCCTGGTCGCGAACCTGGATGGCCTGCAGCAGGTCGTTGAACCCATCGGCCAGTTCGCCGATCTCACCGTCGGCCTTCACTTCGGCGGGCTGACCATAGTCGTGGGTCGAGCGGACACGGGCCATGACGCCGGCCAGTTCCACCAGCGGCCGGGCCAGCTGGCCGCCGAGCCGCCAGGCGACCAGCAGGCCGGCGATCGCCGCGACGAGCGCGCCGGCCAGGGTCGCCAAGATCGTCGCCATCAGGCGCGAACGGACGTCGGGCAGGTCGCTGAACACGACGAGACGGCCGATCTCCTGGCCATTGGACACGACGGGCGTGGAGGCCGTGATCGACTTGGTGGTGAGCAGGCCCAGCAGGTCCAGACGGTCCGACTGCTCGATGCTCGCGTCACCCACGAGCCGGACGCCGGAGCCGGTCTCGGCCAGCAGGGCGCCGTTCGCCGCCTCCAACCGCGCGTACTGCAGGTTCGGCATCTCGGAGATGGCGCGGATGGTGCGGAAGGCCATCGCCCGGTCCTGGGCGGCGACCGCGTCGGTCGACAGGGAGGCGATGACCGCTGCGGTGGCCGTGAGCCGCTGGAGTTCAAGCTCGGCCTGCCGCTGGGCGTCCATATAGGCGGCCACAGACGCGGTCACGGCGCAGGCGACGCCCAGCGACGCCAGCACGAGACCCGCGAGTTTTCTGTGAATACCGCCTCGGCGCAAGTGGCCCTCTCCCAGACTATCCACAGGCTACCAGCCGTTAATGACCTGATGCTTAAGTAGAGGGGCCAGCGTGTGTGGGGGCGCGTATGTTGGGCATGAAGAGCCGACGTAGCAGCATGGGACGTGCGACTGAGCGGACCGGCGGTCTGCTGCGCGAAGTTCTCGGTGCGGGCGCTCGCTTTACGTCCAAGCTTTGCCGTAACACGCGCGGCGTCATCGCCCTGAAGTTCGCCCTCGCCGTCCCGGGACTGGCGGTCCTGGTGCTGGGCGGCGTTGATCTCTACGCGGTCCAGGCGGATCGGGCGCGTCTGCAGAGCATCGCCGACGCGGCCGCCCTGGCGGGTGCGCGAGAGCTGGGACTCGCCGTCGACGCTGCGGGGCCGGAGGGGCGGGCCCTCTCGTACATAGAGGCGCAACTGTCGGAGTGGGCGCACGGGCCGCAATCCATCACGCCCAGCGTCGAAGTAGTGACGCTCGCCTCGGGAGAGCGGGCCTTGCACGCCGTGCTTGATGCCAACCGCACCTCCTTTTTCGGAAACATGCTGCCGCCCGGGGGATGGAACATGCATGCCGAGGCGACGGCCACCTCGATCGCGGTGACGCCTCTATGTGTCCTCGTACATGGGGAAACCGGTAGCGAAGTCCTCCGCGCCAAGGACTCCTCCCAGATTCGCGCGCCGGCGTGCCTGGTGCATTCGAACCACGACATCCGGGTCGAGGGCGTCGCGCGCATTACGGCTGCGGCGGTCCAGGCCGTCACTCGCGCCCAAGGGTCGATCTCTCCCGAGCCGGCGACCGGCGCAGTTGCCATCGAAGATCCATTCGCATCGCTGGACCTGAACGCGGAGCTGCTGAGGCGGACGGTCGGCTGCACGGTCCGCCGCATTCCGCTCGTCGTGACATCCGGGCGTCATGTTCTGAGCCCGGGCGTGCACTGCAACGGCATTAGCATCGAAGGCACCGCCGAATTGGTGCTTCAGCCTGGGGAGCACTGGTTCCTCCAGGGTGCGCTGGTCATCAAGGAGGCCGCCCGTCTGTCCGGCGAGAACGTGGTGCTCATCTTCGACCAGGCGTCGAAGTTCGAGTTTAAGGACCGGGCCATGGTCAATCTGGAAGGCCGGGAGGAGGGGGCCTATGCGGGTCTCGTCATGGTCGCAGACCGCGGCAACCGGCAGGACTTCATCATATCCTCCGACCAGGTCGAGAGCCTGCTCGGCGTCATCTACGTCCCGGACGCGACGCTGATCGTCGAGGGTTCCGCCGACGTGGCCCGCGAGTCCGCCTGGACGGTCATCGTCTCGCAGCGGCTGGAACTGAAAGGCTCGCCCCAGCTGTTCATCAACGCGAACTACACCGCCTCTGACGTGCCCGTGCCCGAGGGCGTGGGACCGAGCTCAGGCGGCAGCCGCCTGCTGCAGTAAGGACCCTCAGGCTCGGATCTGCGGCCGGGCGAACCAGCGCATGAACAGCCGGAACATCCACGACCCGCGCGGGGAGCCGGCGTGTCTGTCAGACGTCGCACGCCTGCCTCTGCCGGTATAAATTTCGAACATGACTTCCCCCGATACGGGCAGCGTCAACGCGCGAGCGCGTCGGAGGTTCCGGCGTACATAAAATAATGTCGAAATATCAGATACATGTCCGGTAGCGGACATTTCTCGCCGCGCGACCCTGGATTTCCTCAGGCGCGGCGGTCGTACCGGGACGGAGCGGGCGGCTCAACCTGGGCGAGGGTCTCTTCGACCAGCGGCAGGAAGGTCTCCTTGCGGAGTGGCTTCTGCAGGACCGCCGCGGCGCCCATGGCCTTGGCCAGCGGGAGGTAGAAGCCGACGTCGAGCTGGCCTCCGCTGGAGATGGCGATGACGGGCGTTTCCGGCCAGCGCTCCTTGATCTCCCGGATCGTCTCCACGCCTTCCTTGTTCGGCATGATCAGGTCGGTGACGACCAGGTCGAACGGCCGGGCCGCGATCTGCTTGATGCCGTCGTCGCCGTCCTCGGCCACTGAAACTCGATAGCCCGCCTGGGTCAGCATCTGGGAGCCGATGAGCCGCACGAGCGGGTCATCGTCGATCACCAGAATATGGGCGGCGCTCGTCATCAAGAGAAATCTCCAGTTCGCAAGATGCGCCGATAAGACAACCAAGTCGTTAAGGCGATCAGCCGAGACCGCCTACAAGCTTGACCATTCGGGGTTTTCTTTAGACGCAAAAGCAATCGAGCCCGCCCACAGGGCGAGCCCGATCATCTTGTGTCTATTAGTCGACCTGCGGGCGCGATTAGTTCCGCCGCTCGGTCGTCCTGACTTCGAGACCGTCCTCACCAGCGCGAACCGTGGTCTCGGTGGTGTCGTCGCGATCGTCGCCGTCGACGACCACGTCCGGGGGATCGATGACGACGTCCGGTCCGCTCGCCGCGCGATCAGCGGCGGCTTCGGCCCGGTCTGCGGCGGCGTCAGCTTCGGCCGCCGCCTGGGAGCCCGCATTCTCGACCGCCTGGCCGGCGTTATCCGCGGCGGAATCGTCCTCGACCACACAGGCCGACAGGGCGAAGGGCGCGACCAGGGTCGCGGCGAGCAGGGACAAGCGGGTCTTCATGAAAAGCTCCGGGTAGGCGACGCCACGCGTCGTGAACCCTGCGTCAACGAGCCGACGCACCTGCGGTTCCGCTTGCCCCTACGAAAGCGCCCGGGACGAGCCCGGGCGCCCGTATCAAGCCTCCGGGTTCAGCCCGGACGGCCCGTCCGCGCCCGCCAGGCGGCCATTTCGGCCTCGTATCGCGCCTGGGCGGCGTTGGCGGCGGCGGCCTCCGCCTCATAGCGGGCCTGGGCCTCGGCGTGGGCCCGCTGGGCGGCTTCAAAGCGGGCCTGGGCTTCGGCGAAGCGCTCGGCCTCGGCCGCGTTGGCCGCGACGACCTGGGCGTCGCGCTCCAGCACGGCCTGGTTCAGCCGGGCCGTTTCGGCGCGTTCGCGAGCTTCGATCTCTGCGACCGGCGTGCCCGGCGGATAGCCGCCGGTGACCTGGGCCGAGGCGACGGCCGGCGCGCCGATGACGCACGCGAAGGCGGCGGCGGCGAGAAGTTGGGTTCTGGACATCATTGGTCTCCTGACTCTGACCCCCATCGCGCGACACAACGCGGCCAGCCGGGCAAGGTTTCGGGAACGGCCAAGCTTGGTCAAGCCCAAAGGGTCAGAGATGCTCGACCTCAAACGGAGCCAGTTCGAGCATCATGGCAGCGACGATGGAGCGGTGACATTCGTCGTGCCTGGCCTCGTAGCAGAGCAGGGCGGTCTTCGTCTCCCGCGCGAGGTCCACGGCCTGCCGCAGCGCCCGTTGCGGCTCAGGTTGCTCCATGTGTTCGGCGAAGATCGCCTCCATCTCCGAATGACGCCCGGCCCGAGCCGCCTGCCGTCCGGCCGCCGGCGTTCCGAGGGCCCGCAGGTGCACATAGTCGATCCCTGCCTCATTCAGAGAGTTTCCGAGCAGGGTCTTCGAAAACCCGGCCCGCCGCGATGCCGCGACCGCCCGCACGTCAATCACCCGCTCGACCCCGGCGGCCTTGAGCCGCTGGATCACGTCGGCCTGGGCTTCGCTCTCGTATCCGATGGTGGCGAGTTTCATGGGAGTGCTCCGCAGTATTTACGCACGAGCGCGACCTCCGTTCAAAGCCTTGGCTTGCGACGCGTCGAAGGGCGCCCTAGGCGGCGCGGGTGACTGCGCTGTTCGAACACATCCAGACGCTGGCGGCACAGCCGGGTCGCCGTTTCGCCTCGATCCTGGAAGCAGGGGCCTGGCGCGACCAGACCTACGCCGATCTCTGGCGGCGAGCGCTGTCATTTGCCGGGCTGTTCCGCGCCTCTGGCCTGGCGCCTGACGACGTCGTCTGTTTGATCGTGAAGCCGGGCGCGGACGCCTACGCCGCCTTTCTCGGCGGGATGGCGGCCGGTGGCCTGCCCAGCTTCCTGCCATATCCGAACAGCAAACACGACACGGGGCTCTACTGGGCGCAGCACAAGACCCTCTTCGGTCATGCGCGGCCGCGGCTGATCCTGACATGGGACGAATTGGCGCCGGAAGTGGAGCCCTGCGCGGACGGCAGTGGAGCCCGTGTGCTTCGTCTGTCGGAAGTCGAGAAAGCCGAGCCGTTGCTGGCGCCGGTTCCACGCGGCGAGGACGATCTCGCCCTGTTGCAGCATAGCTCCGGCACGACGGGTCTGAAGAAGGGCGTGGCGCTGTCCTACGGGGCCATCGCGCGGCAGGTTGACGCCTACGCCAAATCGCTGGGGGTGAGCTCGGATCGGCCGCCCGTCGTAGCGTCCTGGCTTCCGCTCTATCACGACATGGGGCTAGTCTCGAGTTTCCTACTGCCGCTGAGCCTGGGCGGGAGCATCGTGCCGATCGATCCGTTCGTCTGGACGTCGCGACCGACGCTGCTGTGGGATGCGGTCGAGCGGGCGAAGGCGACGCACGCCTGGCTTCCCAACTTCGCCTTCCAGCATCTCGTCAGGATGGCGCCGCCGGGGCGCACGTGGGAGCTTGGCTCGCTACAGGCCCTGGTCAGCTGTTCGGAGCCCTGCAAGGCCGCGACCTTCGACGCTTTCCTGACGCGATACGCCGATAGCGGCGTGCGTCCGCAGACGCTCCGCACATGCTACGCCATGGCCGAGACGGTTTTCGCGGTGTCGCAGAGCACACCGAACCAGCCTGTTCGACGTGTAACGGTGTCTCGGGAGAGTCTGGAGCGGGAAGGGCCGGTGGACTTGGCTCGAGACGGTGTCGAGTTGTTGTCGAATGGGCCGTTGCTGGAGGGCTTGGAGGCTCGGGTGCTGGCCAACGGCGAGCCGGCCGGCGAGGGGGTCATGGGCGAGATCTGCGTGCGCGCGCCTTTCCTGTTTGACGGCTACTACAAGAATCCTTCGGCGACCGAGGCGGCCTTCGATGCCGACGGCTGGTACCGGACGGGCGATCTGGGCTTCCTCGACCAGGGTGAGCTGTTCGTCGCCGGCCGGTTGAAGGACGTGATCATTGTCAACGGCAAGAACATCTTCTCGCATGACGTGGAGGCGGCGCTGCTCGGCATTCCGGGGCTGAAGGCCGGACGTGCCGTAGCCATCGGTCAGTTCGACGCAGCCCTGGGGTCCGAGAAGCTGATCGTCATCGCCGAGGTCGAAGGCGACCAGGACCCCTCGGGCGTGATGGCCGAGATCAACCGGGCGGTGCTGCGCGAGACCGGCGTGCCCTGCGGCGACGTGCGACTGGTTGAGCGGGGCTGGCTCATCAAGACAACCAGCGGCAAGATCAGCCGCTCTGAGAACCTCAAGCGATACGAGGCGCGTTTCGGCGCCGGGAGCCAGACATGAGCCAGACCTTTCCGATCGAGCGGCTATACGCCGTGATGGGCGAGGTCTTCGGCCTGCGAGACTTCGCCCTGCAGCCCCACATGAGCGCCGCGGACGTGCCCGGGTGGGACTCGCTCCACCACGCCGTGCTGATCATGCGACTGGAGGCGGAAACGGGCCTCGACCTGTCCGGTGTCGAGACCGCCGACCTCCCCGATATCGCGGCGCTCCACGGCGCCATAGTGCAGCGCCTTGCCGGCTAGCTGCGTTCAGGCCTGGGGACGCTTCGGCGGCTCCGCTTGAACCGGCGCGGGCAAGGGCCACATAGTCGGCGTAATGCCTGCCGAGAGTCGGGGGCAGGGGCCATGCTCCCAGGAGGTGGCTTCGAAGGCCGCGTGTCGCTGTCGAAGGCGGCCCTGGAGAACTTGATGTCTGAGCCTGTGATTTTGCCCGTCCTGCCTCTGCGGGACATCGTTGTCTTCCCTCACATGGTCGTGCCGCTGTTCGTGGGGCGCGAGAAGTCAGTGAAGGCGCTCGATGAGGTGATGAAGGGGTCCAAGCAGATCCTGCTGGCGACCCAGAAGAATTCGACCGACGATGATCCGTCGCCCCAAGCCATCTACAGTCTGGGCGTGGTGGCCAACGTGCTGCAGCTGCTCAAGCTGCCCGATGGAACGGTGAAGGTGCTCGTCGAGGGCAAGGGCCGCGCGGAGATCCGGCAGTTCACTGACCGCGCCGAATATTTCGAAGCTGAATACGTGCCTGTCGAGGATGCGATCGAGGAGGCCAGCGAGGTCGAGGCCCTGTCCCGCGCCGTTGTCGAGCAGTTCGAGAACTATGTGAAGCTGAACAAGAAGGTTCCGCCCGAAGCCCTCAGCTCCATCCCGAACATCACCGATCCTTCCGCCCTGGCCGACTCCGTCGCTGCGCATCTGGCGGTCAAGATCGCCGACAAGCAGGGCCTGCTGGAGACCCAGTCCGTGGCCCGCCGGCTGGAGAAGGTCTACGGCCTGATGGAGGGCGAGATTTCGGTCCTGCAGGTCGAGAAGAAAATCCGCAGCCGCGTGAAGCGCCAGATGGAGCGGACGCAGCGCGAGTACTATCTGAACGAGCAGATGAAGGCGATCCAGCGCGAGCTGGGCGAACAGGACGATCAGCGCGACGAACTCCTGGAGCTGGAAAAGCGCATTCGCCGCACCAAGCTTTCGAAGGAGGCCCGCAACAAGGCCAATGCGGAGCTGAAGAAGCTGCGCAACATGAGCCCGATGTCGGCGGAATCGACCGTCGTGCGCAACTACCTGGACTGGCTGCTGTCCGTGCCGTGGGGCAAGGCCAAGCAGAAGCCCATCGACCTGGATCGCGCCGAGGCCATCCTGGAGGAGGACCACTACGGCCTCGAGAAGGTCAAGGAACGGATCATCGAGTACCTGGCCGTCCAGGCCCGGACCGGCTCGCTCAAGGGCCCGATCCTCTGCCTCGTCGGTCCTCCGGGCGTCGGCAAGACCTCGCTCGGCAAGTCGATCGCCAAGGCGACCAACCGCGAGTTCGTGCGCATGTCGCTCGGCGGGGTGCGCGATGAATCCGAGATCCGCGGTCACCGCCGGACCTACATCGGCTCCATGCCCGGGAAGATCATTCAGTCCATGAAGAAGGCGAAGACGACCAACGCCTTCATCCTGCTCGACGAAATCGACAAGATGGGCTCGGACTGGCGCGGCGACCCGTCCTCGGCCCTGCTCGAGGTGCTGGACCCGGCGCAGAACTCGACCTTCGGCGACCACTATCTGGAGGTCGATTACGACCTGTCGCCGGTCATGTTCGTCACCACGGCCAACAGCCTGAACATGCCCCAGCCGCTGCTGGACCGCATGGAGATCATCCGCATCTCCGGCTACACTGAGGACGAGAAGGTCGAGATCGCCAAGCGCCACATCCTGCCCAAGCTGGCCAAGGACCACGGCCTGAAGGAAGGCGAGTGGATCGTGCCGGAAGAGAGCATCCGGGACCTGATCCGCTATTACACGCGCGAAGCCGGCGTCCGAAACCTGGAGCGCGAGCTCGGCGGCCTGGCCCGCAAGGCGGTGCGCGAAATGGCCAAGGAGAAGCTGGTCTCGATCACCGTCGATAAGGAGCGGCTGGCCCGCTACGCCGGCGTGCGCAAGTACCGCCATGGCGAGACGGACGAGACCGATCAGGTCGGCATCGTCACCGGCCTGGCCTGGACCGAGTTCGGTGGCGACATCCTGACCATCGAGGCGGTGAAGATGCCCGGCAAGGGGCGCATGACCGTGACCGGCAATCTGAAGGAGGTCATGAAGGAGTCGATCTCCGCGGCCGCCTCCTACGTGCGGGCGCGCTCGCTGGTGTTCGGCATCAAGCCGCCGGTCTTTGAGACGACGGACGTCCACGTGCACGTGCCGGACGGCGCCACGCCCAAGGACGGTCCGTCCGCCGGCATCGCCATGGTGACGGCCATGGTCTCGGTGCTGACCGGCAATCCGATCCGCAAGGACCTGGCCATGACGGGCGAGGTGACCCTGCGCGGACGCGTCACCGCCATCGGCGGCCTGAAGGAGAAGCTGCTCGCGGCCCTCCGCTCCGGCCTCAAGACGGTCCTCATCCCGCAGGAGAACGTCAAGGATCTCGAGGACATCCCGGCCAATGTGAAGGAAGCGCTGGAGATCATCCCGGTGTCCAACGTGGACGAGGTTCTCAAGCACGCCCTGACCCAGCCGCTGACGCCGGTGACCTGGGACCCGGAAGCTGAGCCGCTGCCGCGACCGGCCCCGCCGGAGGACGTCGGAGGGGTGATCGCCCACTAATCCCTTGTGGAAACGTGGTTTCATGGCCGTGAAACCGCGTTTCCCTTTTGACGCGAGGGAAAAGCTGTTCTCTTATGCGTCCGCAAGGGGCGCGCTGAGTCGGCTAGACGGCCAGCCGGAGCCTCCAGAAGGGTTGGGAGACCACAGATGACCAAAGCCGAACTCATCGCCGCCATGGCGGACGGAGCCGGGCTCAGCCGCGACCAGGCCAAAAAGGCCCTGGACGCTTTCACCGACGCCGTGACCGACTCGCTGAAGAGCGGCCAGGATGTCCGCCTCGTCGGCTTCGGCACCTTCGCGGCCGTGAACCGCGCCGCCGGCACCGCGCGCAACCCGCGCACCGGTGAGACCGTGGCTCGCGCGGCGTCCAAGACCTGCCGCTTCCGCGTCGGCGAAGGCCTGAAGACCGCTCTGAACGGCTAAGGCTGGTTCGAGAGTTTGCGAGAGGGCGCGAGGCTTCCGGGCTTCGCGCCCTTTCCGTTTGGGCGGCTAGCTCAGCGGTAGAGCGTCTCGTTTACACCGAGAGGGTCGGGGGTTCGATCCCCTCGCCGCCCACCATCTCCAAAGCAAAAGGGCCGTCGGATCGCTCCGGCGGCCCTTCGCTTGTGTGATCGGCTCGCCCTAGAAGCGGAAGCTGGCGCGGAGCAGCAGGGCGTAGCGGACGTAGTCGTCGATCATCTCGGCGTCGGCCTCGACCGCCAGGAAGCCCAACTCGTTGCCGAGGTTCAGGCGGAAGCCCACGATCGGGCCGCCGCCCTCCAGGCTGTCGCCCGAGAGCGCAAACGGCGAGCCGCCCGACACGAAGCGGGCCGTCGTGTCGCCCGGGTCGTGCGAGAAGATCTGACGCCAGCCCAGCCGGATTTCCGGGCGCAGCCAGTTGTTCTCGCCGAAGCCCGCGCCGATCGTGATGGCCGCGGTCGACGAGAAGATGTGGCCTTCGCGGTCGTCCAGCGCCAGGTCGAAGCCCGCGCCGCCGCCGGTCTCCTCGTGGGCGTCCTCGCTGAGGCGGAAGTACTCGACGATCGCCTCGGGCCGGATGCTCCAGCGGCCGACCTGGTAGTCGTAGGCCACGCCCCCCGCCAGGGCGATGCTGTAGCCGTTCCAGGACGACTCGTTCCGGCGGTTGATCCCGGTGGCGACGATCTGGCGGACGCTGTCGAAGCTGGCGTAGCCGCCGGCCGCGCGGGTCCAGACCTGCCAGCGCGTGCCCTGGGCCCGCCAGTAGACGCCGAACTCCAGCAGCTGCGCCGCGAAGTTCTCCTCGCCCGCCGACTCCGGATCCTCAAGGTCGGAGGAGGTGAGGGCGAAGTTGAGGCCGAAGGCGCCCAAGCCCGTGCCGCGCTCGACGCCGCCGGCGATGCCAAAGCCCTCGGAGCGGAAGCCATAGGCCTCGCCGCGGTCCTTGTCGGCGTAGAAGTTGATCTCCTGAAGCCAGGCGCTGGTCTCGCCGGCGCGGGCCGGATAGCCCCGGCCGGACAGCGCTCGAGTGACGGCGTCGACGCCCGTGGCGAGCGCCATCAGCGGTCCGCCAGAGTGTTCTGGCAGGACCTGCTCGAAGAGATCGAAGAAGCCTTCGCGCGAGGTCTGCGACAGGAAGGCGTTCAGAAGCTGCTCGTCACCGCCGAGCGCCTCATAGAACGCTCCGTAGGTGGCCGACTCGGCGGCGATGAAGCCGAACTCCGCGTTCGTACGCTGCCGGGCGTCGACGTAGATCTGGTTCAAGGTGTTATCGACGCCGGCGTTCACCACGTACATGTACGGGGAGTTTTCCTGCAGCCGCGTCTGGTCGATGGTCCCGGCGTTCAGGGTGGTGGCCGATACGATCACGAAGCGGGTCGGGTCGTCCACGAGCGAAGTGAAACGCACGCCGAGACCAGCCCCGCTGGCCACGTTTGCCGTGCCGTTGACGATGAAGCCGCCGGCCGTTCCCGCCTCCGGGTCCACGGTGACGATCAGGTCGCCGTCGGCCCCGACATCCAGGACCGTGATGTTCAGCGCCGTCGCCTGACGGGCGTCGAGCACGCCGTTGGTGACGTTGATCTGAAGCGCGCCGTCTGAATCGGACAGCGCGCCACGGACCTGAGCGCCGCCAGTGACAGAGAGAGTGTCAGCCCCTGCCCCGAAGCTGATGTCTCCATCGACCGTACCGTTGCGCACGTCGAAGAGGTCGTCACCCGATCCAAACAGCACTTCGCCGGTGATGGCGGGCTCATTCTCGTTGTCGACGCCGTCATTGTCAGCGTCCGGATCGTCGATGCCGTCGTCGCCGTCGTCGCCGTCGTCGATCCCGTCCTGGGTGACCGTGACGCCGGAGGTGTTGGCGCTCAGGTCGATGGCGATGGCGCGGCCGGTGATGACTTCGTCACCGGGAAAGTCGTTGGCGTCGTCGTCGTCATCATCGTCATCCGTCGGGACGAGAGCCGCTTCGATCCTGCCGGTATTGGTCAGCGAGGTGAGGGTGCCCGAGGCGTCACGAATGGCGATTGCGTCACCCGCCTCTCCGCTGAGGAAAGCCTGGATGTCGCCGCTGTTGACGAGTTCAGTCAGCGTCGCGCCGGCTTCGATGTCGACGCCGACCATGGTGAAGTCCGTGTCGCCGGCACCGAAGGCCAGGATTAGCCCGCTGTTCAGCAGCCTGCCGACGTTCGTCACGCCCTCGACGTGCACAGCCGTGCCGCCGGCGTCGAGAGTGAAGGTGTTGACGGAGCCTTCGTTCCTGAAACCGCCGGTGAGCGTGACCGCCTGGCCGGCCTCGAGGCCCAGCCGAACGCCGGTGGCCGAGATGCCCTCATAGACGCCATCAGCGGTGATCGTGCCGCGGTTGATGAAACCATAGGCCTGGTCGCCAGTCCCCACCTGGCCGATCGTGACGGCGTCCGTCAGCGAACCGATCTGGACCGCCGGCGCGGAGCCGTAGGATGTGACCGAGGCGGCGCCTTCGTCGGCGTCGTTGACCCCGTTATTGTTGTCGTCGGCGTCGTCGGTATCCAGGATGCCGTCGTCGTCATCGTCCGTGTCGTCCGGGTCGTTGACGTAGGCGAGATCGAAAAGCACGCCCCCCGCCACATTGCCGGAAATGCTGACAGCGGGGCCGCCGATCAGGAGATCATCAGCGTCAAGCAGGCTGAGTTGGCTGGCCGGAACACCGCTCGTGTAACGGAAGCCTGTCGCCGTGATGGAGCCACCCACGGTGAAACGTCCGGAGACGTCGCCCTCCACGGACACGCCCACCGATCCGGCGCCCCGCGCGGAAACCGTACCGCCCGCCCAGACATCCCCATCCACGTCGGCGGCGGTCCGGATGCCGTAGCTCTGGTCGCCGGTGATGTTGATGGAGCCGAAGTTGCGCAGGTCGCCGATCAGACGGCTCTCGACCGAAACGGCCGCCGACTGGTTGCCCTCGACGGTGATGATCGCGCCCCGACTGTTCGTGATGTCGCCGGTAAAGTCCCCGGGGCCGGTGACGCGAATGCCGTACCGGCCGGTGCCCGTCGCGAAGGCGCCGTCGACGTCGCCGTCGTTGTCGGTGTCCGTTCCTTCGTGATTGTCGGTGACACTGATCTGGCCGCTGTTGGAAACGTCCGCAGCGTTGCCGCCCTGGATCAGAACCCCGGTGGACCCATCGGCCGCATTCTCGATCACGATGCGCCCGCCGCTCGCGATGGTCAGCCCATGGCTTGAGTTGATCGTGACCGCCGTGCCTGACGTCAGGCGGATCACGCCGCCGTTCGCAATCTGAATCGCCGAGGGCGATCCATTGTTCGCCGTGGCGGTCGCAATGGGCGTCGTCCGCTCGTTGTTGATCACGACCTGGGCCGTGGCGCCGGAAGCGATCATCAACGGCGCGAGTGCGACCGCCGCCGCGAGCTTGATACGCATGTAGACTGATCCCTACGACTGTTCAGCGCGCACGCCCGTCCATCCCCCGAAACGGGTGGCCGAGAACGCCTCAAGTTTCGTCTTTTTGAGGCGAATGCAAGGCGAACTTACCCGGTCGCGGCGCGGCATGTCGATGATCTTGAAGCGTAGCTATGCAAGTGATATCAGTCTGACATCAACTGAGGGGCTGATGACATGACCATTTCCATCAACGCATCCGCCGAGCGTCCGGCCCGGACCTCCGGCGGCATCCTGATGCTTCTGGTTTCGCTCGCGCTCATGCTGGGCGGCGCTGCGGCTCTCGTGCTCGGCATTGAAGGGACGCTGATTCCCGCCGCTGTGGCCGCTGGAATCTTCGCTTCGGTCCTGGGCCTGATCCTGCTGTGCGGGCTTTATTCGCTGCAGCCCAACGAGGCGATGGCGATCCTCCTGTTCGGCGACTATCGCGGCACGGACCGCAAGGCGGGCCTGCGCTGGGTGTTGCCCTGGTACAGCCGCAAGAAGGTGTCGATGCGCGTGCGCAACGTCACCTCGGACAAGCTGAAGGTGAACGACAAGCGCGGTAATCCGATCGAGATCGCCGCCAACGTGGTCTGGCGCGTGTCCGATTCGGCCCAGGCGCTGTTCGACGTCGACGACTTCGCCGCCTTTGTGAACATCCAGATCGACACCGCGCTGCGCGACATCACCAGCCAGTACGCCTACGACCACGGCGAGGAGCATGAGCCGACGCTGCGAGCCGACGCCGAACTCGTGGCCGAGAAACTACGTGACGAACTGCACGCTCGTGTGCGGGTGGCCGGCGTCGTTGTCGACGAGGCCCGGCTGGCCCACCTGGCCTATGCGCCCGAAATCGCCAGCGCCATGCTCCGGCGCCAGCAGGCCGAAGCCGTCCTGTCGGCCCGCCGCCTGATCGTCCAGGGCGCCGTTGGCATGGTCGAGACCGCGCTGGCCGACCTGGGAGAACGCGGCGTGGTCGAGCTCGACGAGGAGCGCAAGGCGGCCATGGTGTCCAACCTGCTGGTCGTGCTCTGCGCCGAGCGGGAAGCGCAGCCCGTCGTGAACGCCGGCACGCTCTATAGCTGATCCGATGCCGGACAAGGCCAAGCCGGCGAACGTCCGCAAGGCGTTCCTGTTGAGGATCAATCCGCAGGTTATGGCGGCCGTGGAGCGTCTCGCGGCCGCCGAACTGCGCAGCGTCAACGCCCAGCTCGAGGTACTGGTGCGCGAGGCGCTGGCCGCCCGCCACAAGCGCGAGGTTTGATCCGTATCAAACCTTGATCGGGTCCCCTTGCGCGTCTCAACGGCCGGGCGCAAATCACAGCGTGGCCGTAACGCCGGTTCGCATCCTCCTTGGCGATTCGCGCGTTAGGCGGGCAGGAACCAACTGACGGACGTTTCGCCACATGACCGACGCCTGGGATCAGGAACAGCGATGGGTGTTCACGCTCGAGGAGCGGATCGCCGACACGCTGCGCAGGCTTGAACGGAACGGCGACGACGGTCGGCCACGGCTGGTCGACACCACCATGCAGTACGCGCCGGTCAGCGGCGGCGTTAAGCGCTACCTCCACGCCAAGCGGGCTTGGCTGAACCGGAACCGGCCCGGCGTGAAGCATACGCTGGTGGTGCCCGGCCCCCGGACGCGGGCGCGGCCAGAGGCGACGGTCACGCTCGCGGCGGCCAAAATCCCCTTCACGACGGGCTATCGCTGGCCGATGAGCCGCCGGAAGTGGGCGACCTGGCTGCAGTCGCTAAATCCCTCGGTGATCGAGGCCGGCGACCCGTACGGCCCTGGCACCGCGGCGATCGACGCGGGTCAGGCGATCGGGGTGCCGGTGATCGGCTTCTGCCACTCCGACCCGGCGCATCTCGCCGCGCTTCACTGGGGCGAGTGGGCCCGAAAGCCGATCGAGAAGAAGTGGGCGGAGATCTTCAGCCAGTTCGACCGGGTGGTGGCGCCGAGCCGCTTCATCGCCGGGCGTCTGAGGGACGCGGGCGTGACGCGAATCGTCGAGCGGCCCCTGGGCGTCGACGTCGAGACCTTCCACCCCGACCGCGCCGATCGCGGCGCGGTTCGCGCCGAACTCGGGGTGGGCGCGGACGAGCGGCTCCTGGTCTTCGCCGGACGGGCGGCGAAGGAAAAGAACGTCGATGTTCTCATCTCAGCGGCCCAGGCGCTTGGTCGCCCCTACCGGCTCGTGCTGATCGGCGCGGGGGAGGGGCTGCCGGTCGAGGGCAATGTGATCTCCCTTCCCTTCGAGCGGGATAGCCTGAAGGTCGCCCGCATCATCGCCTCCTGTGACGCCTTCGTGCACGCCAACGAAAAGGAGCCCTTCGGCCTCGTGGCGCTGGAGGCCATGGCCTGCGGACTGCCGGTCGTGGCCCCGCCGACCGGCGGCGTCAGCGAGACGGTCGATGAGTCCGTCGGCCAGCGCGCCGTCTCCCTGGCGACCCGCGACTATGCCGAAGCCATCGAGGCGCTGTTCGCGCGCGACGTCGGCGTCTTGGGCGATGCGGCCCGGACCCGGGCGGCGAATCTCTACTCCTGGAACCGCGTCTTCGAGGACCTCTGCATGCTCTATGCCGATGTCAGCGGTCGGCGGGAGTTCGTTGAGCCGCAGGACCTCTACGCTCTGCACTAGGGCCGGGAACCGGCGGCCTTTTCGGCGGTTGCGGTCTGGGGCCGGCGAGGCGCCGCCCAACGAGTTGAGGACATTACGATGAGACTGATTCTGGCTCTGTTGACCCTGGGCGCCGGCTGGATGCTGCTGACCCGCGGCGCCCCCGGAGGCCAGGGCCCGATCCTGCTGGCCGGGCCGGAGGAGGACGGTGAGCCGGAGTCCTGGCTGGCGGCGGAGACCCAGGCCTATCGCGCCCAGGCCGAGAGCGGGGCCGGTCTCTGACCGGAACCTGAGCTGCACCGCGCCGTTCGCTGCAGATGGCGCGCCGCCCCAAGGTCTTCTGCTGGTCGGACGGTCTGCGGACCTTCACCGTCGCCACGCCGTCGCGTGCGAAAGCGCTGGAGGCATGGGGCGTGGAGCGCGACCTGTTCAAGAACGGCGGCGCGCGCGAGGTCGAGGGCGGGCTCGATTACGAGGCCGCGCTGGACCAGCCGGGCAAGGTCCTCGAGCGGCGGCTCGAGGTCGAGGTCGCTCCCACCGCGCCCCGTACGAAGTCCGCGGCCAAGCGTGGCAAGCCACAGGCGAAGGCGGTGGTGCGCCCGTCACCCTCCGGGCCAAGCCGAGCCGATCTGGCCCGAGTGGCGCGGTTGGAGAAGGCCTTGGCCGCATTCGACAAGCGTCAGGCGCACGAAGCCCGGGCCGCCGAAGCCCGCGTGGGGGAGGCGGAGCAGGCCCTGGACGCCGCGCGGAGCGCGGAGCGTCGGCTCAGGACTGAGCGGCGCCGCGCGCGTGCGGAACTTGAGGCCGAACTCGACGAGGCGCGGGCGTCGGTCCGCTGAGCCCGCGCGGCCCCAGCACGACAGAGCGACACCGCGACAGAGCGACAGAGCGACAGGTCGGTGTCCGCGACCCGGGCTCCCACCATCGAGAACGGGGTCCGGGTGTGGCCATCGGCGCGGAGTGTAAGGCTGGCCGCCGACAGAGAGCGCAAACAACGCTGCGGCGGGCGCAAGTCGCTGACGCTGCGCTGAAATTAGTACGGAACTAGGGGAGCTTTCCGGCCAAGGCCGGAATTGAAAGCGCCACTCCCTCGAATTCGAAGGAGTGGCGCGAGTGACGGGGCTCGAACCCGCGACCTCCGGCGTGACAGGCCGGCACTCTAACCAACTGAGCTACACCCGCGTACGTCCCTCGCCAGGCGGGCCCGGCGAGGGGCGTCTGATAGGTCCCGAGCGACGGGGCGTCAAGCGGGTGCTGAGGGATTTTCCCGGACGTCGTGCGGAGGGCGTCATTCGCCTCCCGCCGGGCCGCCCGGCAAGGCGTAGCGCACCCCTTCGCCGGGCCCGAGCGGGAGGTCCAGCGCCACCCAGCCGGCGGTCATGGCCAGGCCGGCCGCCAGGAAGGTGAGCGAGTAGGGGAGCATGGTCGCCATCAGGCTGCCGAGACCGAAGCCGGCGATCCATCGCTGGCAGAACGTCAGGACAAGCGGGAAATAGACCATCAGGGGCGTCATGATGTTCGTGGTCGAATCGCCCATCCGGTAGGCGGCCGTCGTCATCTCTGGCGAGATGCCGAGCAACATCAGCATCGGAACGAGGATGGGGGCGAGCGCCGCCCACTTGGCCGAGGCCGACCCGATCACCAGGTTGATGGCGGCCGCAAGCAGCACGATCCCGGCCAGAAGGCCGTAGGCGGGCAGGCCGGAGTCGCGCAACGCCTCCGCGCCGTTGATCGCCATGATGCCGCCGAGGTTGGACCAGTTGAACATGGCCACGAAGTGCGCGGCCACGAAGGCCAAGACGATGTAGGGCCCCATGTCCGCCATGGCCTGACTGGTCATCCGAACCACGTCCCGGTGACTGTGGATGGTCCGCGCGGCGACGCCGTAGAAGACGCCCGTCAGCAGGAAGAGGACGAAAAAGCCGGCCACCAGCGACTGGTAGAAGGGTGTCATCCGCTCCTCCGGGAGGGCCGCGGCGGCGTCATAGAAGGGGGCGTTGGGCCCGATGGTCAGCCAGACCCAGAGGCCGATCACCAGGACCGCGGCCACCCCTGCCCAGAGCAGGCCCCGCCGCTCCGCGGCCGACAGATCACCCGAGGAAAGGTCAATCGGTGCGCCGCCCGTGGGCTCCCACTTGCCCAGGCGGGGCTCGACGATCTTGTCGGTGACCCACCAACCCAGCGGCGTGAAGACAAAGGCCATGGCGGCAATGAACCACCAATTGCCGGCGATGTTCATGGTCCAGCTCGGATCTATGAGGCGGGCCGCGGGCTCCGTGATGCCGAGGAGCAGAGCGTCGAGGTGGCCCGGGAAGATGTTGGCGGAAAAGCCGCCAGACACCCCGGCGAAGGCGGCGGCGATGCCCGCGACCGGATGCCGTCCGGCCGCGGCGTAGAGGGCGCCGGCCAGCGGGATCAGGACGACATAGGCGGCGTCCGCCGCATGGTTCGCCACGATGGCGACGAAGATGACGATCGGCGACAGCAGCCGGACCGGCGCTCCCTTGACCGCCAGTCGCATCGCCGCGCTGAACAGGCCCGACCGCTCCGCCACGCCTGCGCCGAGCATCACGAGCAGGACGTACCCGAGGGGGGCAAAGCTCGTCAGGGTGCGCGGCATCTCGAGGAAAAGGCGCTGGAGGTTTTCTGGAGCCAGCAGGCTGACCGCGGTCATGGTCGATCCGTCGACCGGGTTCACGGCGGAGAGACTCTGGCCGGCGGCCCATACGCTGACCGCGACGAGGGCGGCGATGAACCAGACGAAAATGAAGACGGGATCAGGCAATTTGTTGCCGACCTTCTCCACGATCGAAAGCAAGCCGCCGCGCCTCATTCTGTCTCTCCGTAATGTCGGGAAACCAACCTTAACCATTGGCGCTCGCCGCCGCCAAGCGGGGTGACCGCGTTATGTGGACGGTCCGGGCGGCCGAGGCTGGACCCCGGCCCGGCGGCGTGGCTCTCTGCCCCCGAGGTGGAGGGGTCGATGCCGCACATCAGTCGCCGTCGTTGGCTGGCGGGAGCCGGCGCGTCTCTAGGCGGGGCGTGGGCGTCCGGTTGCGCCACCCTGGCGGCGCCTCCATCCACGGGCGGCGGCGCCTGTCTGCCCCGTGTCAATGTCGACCCGTCACGTCTGATCCGCGCCGTGGCCGGGCTGCGGCCCTATCGAGCCGAGGGGTTCGTGGTCCGCGAGGAGGCGCTGGGCGCCACGCGGCTGGTTCACAACTATGGGCATGGCGGGTCGGGGATCACGCTGAGCTGGGGCACGTCCATGCTCGCGGCCGAGCTCGGCCTGCGGGGGCATTCCGGTCCGGTGGCGGTCCTGGGGGCCGGTGTCGTCGGCCTGAGCACGGCGCGGCTGGTCCAGGAGGCCGGCTTTCCGGTGACGATCTACGCCGCGGCCCTGCCGCCGGATACGACCTCGAACGTCGCGGGCGGGCAGTTTCATCCCTTCGGCCATTTCCGCGAGGACCGGGTGACGCCGGCTTGGCGCGAGCAGTTCCGCAGGGCGCTCGATTACAGCTGGCGGCGTTTCCAGATCATGGTCGGCGACGAGTACGGCGTGCGCTGGCTGCCGACCTATTCGGAAAGCGACGAGGTCGAGGCCCGGGTAATCCCCGCCTTCCCGCCGATCAACCGGTTCATGGCGCGGGACGAGCATCCGTTCCCGGTGGAGAACCTGATCCGGTATGACACCCTGTACGTCGAAACCGGGCGGTACCTGCGCCAGATGCTGCGCGACGTCCGGGTCCACGGCGGGGAGATCGAGGTCCGACGGCTGGCCGACCGGGAGGCGATCGCGGCCCTGCCGGAGAGGCTCGTGTTCAACTGCACTGGCCTGGGCTCGCGCGAGCTGTTCGGGGACGAGGCCCTCACGCCGATCCGAGGCCAGCTGGCCGTCCTGCTCCCGCAGCCGGAGATCCAGTACGCCCTGACCTTGCGGGCCGGCTACATGTTCCCGCGGCCGGACGGCATCCTGCTGGGCGGCACCTTCGAACGGGGAGAGTGGAACGCCGAGCCCCAGCCTGAGGACATCGCCCGCATCCTGGCTTCTCACGCGGAGCTGTTCGCCGGGTGGCGGTGCGCCTGACCCCCCAAGCGGGGGTTCAGTTCTGCGAGCGATTCTCAGCTATTCCCGTGCCCGCCGGAACGTTTGAATCCGCCCGGCCTTCGGTCTAGAAGCCGCCGAGTCAGAACAGACCTCCCGGACATGACCGACTTCCTGCTGGAATATCTCCCGATCGTGATCTTCATGGGCATAGCCGCCGCGCTGGGCCTGGGGTTCATCCTCGCCGCCTTCGTGCTGGCGCCCAAGAATCCCGACGTGGAGAAGCTGTCGGCCTATGAGTGCGGCTTCAACGCCTTCGACGACGCGCGGATGAAGTTCGACGTCCGGTTCTACCTGGTGTCGATCCTGTTCATCATCTTCGACCTGGAAGTGGCCTTCCTCTTCCCTTGGGCCGTGTCGCTGATGGATCTGCCCCGCGGCGAGACGATCTTCGCCTTCTGGTCGATGATGATCTTCCTCGGCATCCTGACCGTCGGCTTCCTCTACGAGTGGAAGAAGGGAGCCCTGGAATGGGAATAGCGTCCGACGCTAAGCCGCTGCTGGCCACCGGCACGCAGGGCGCCTCGCCGGCGACCCCCTATGGCCTGGCCGCCCGCTCGACGGTCGAGGGCTACGACCCGGCCAAGCACGACCGCTTCTTCGAGGCGGTCAACGCCGAACTGGGCGGGAAGGGCTTCGTCACCGCGCCGCTGGACGACGTCATCACCTGGGCCCGCACCGGCTCGCTGATGTGGATGACGTTCGGTCTGGCGTGCTGCGCGGTCGAGATGATGCAGGCCTCGATGCCGCGCTACGACATGGAGCGGTTCGGCATGGCGCCGCGGGCCAGCCCGCGCCAGTCGGACCTGATGATTGTCGCCGGCACCCTGACCAACAAGATGGCTCCGGCGCTTCGTAAAGTATACGACCAGATGCCGGACCCGCGATACGTGGTTTCCATGGGTAGTTGCGCCAACGGCGGCGGTTACTACCACTATAGTTACAGTGTTGTTCGTGGTTGTGACCGTATTGTTCCGGTCGACGTCTATGTGCCGGGGTGCCCGCCGACGGCGGAGGCGCTGCTCTACGGGCTGCTGCAACTGCAGAAGAAGATTCGCCGCACTGGGACGATCGAGCGATGAGCGCGCCCTCGGAGAAGGCTCTGGCGGCGCTGGCCAAGGCCGCGGGCAAGGCCTGTGGCAAGGCGCTGGTCGAGATGAAGATCGCGTTCGGCGAGGTCACGCTGACGGTTCAGCGCGCGCAGGTCGTGCCGGCGCTGACCGCGCTGAAGGCCATGGGCTTCCAGCAGCTGGTCGATCTGTGCGGGGCGGACTATCCGGCCCGGGCCGAGCGGTTTGAGGTGGTCTACCATCTGCTGTCCCTGACCCGGAACGAGCGGATCCGCATCAAGGTGACGACCGACGAGCACCAGCCGGTGCCGACTGCGATTTCGGTCTATCCGAGCGCCGAGTGGTTCGAGCGCGAGGCTTACGACATGTACGGCATGTGGTTCGAGGGTCACCCCGACCTGCGCCGCCTGCTGACCGACTACGGCTTCGAGGGGCACCCGCTGCGCAAGGACTTCCCGATGACGGGCTATGTCGAGGTCCGCTACGACGAGG
>CAMPGL010000014.1 GCA_946885435.1 uncultured Brevundimonas sp.
GAGGCGAGGCGGACGTTCTGGCCGCGGCGGCCGATGGCCAGGCTCAGCTGCTCGTCCGGCACCACGACCTCGACGCGACCCTCTTCCTCGTCGATCACGACCTTGGACACTTCAGCGGGCGCAAGCGCGTTCACGATGAAGGTCGGCTCGTCGTTGTTCCACTGGATGATGTCGATCTTCTCGCCCTGCAGCTCGGCCACAACCGCCTGCACGCGCGAGCCGCGCATGCCGACACAGGCGCCGACCGGATCGATCGAGGAGTCGTTGGACAGCACCGCCATCTTGGCGCGCGAGCCCGGATCCCGCGCGGCGGCGCGGATCTCGATCACGCCGTCGTAGACCTCGGGGACCTCCTGGGCGAACAGCTTGGCCATGAAGCCCGGATGGGCGCGGCTGAGCATGATCTGCGGGCCCTTGGTCTCGCGCCGCACGTCATAGATGTAGCTGCGGATACGGTCGCCGATGTTGAACAGCTCGCGCGGGATCGACTGGTCACGGCGCATGACGCCCTCGCCCCGACCAAGGTCGACGATCACGTTGCCGTATTCGACGCGCTTGACGGTGCCGTTGACGATTTCGCCGACGCGGTCCTTGAACTCTTCGTACTGACGCTCGCGCTCGGCCTCGCGGACCTTATGCATGACGACCTGGCGGGCCATCTGGGTCTGGACCCGGCCGAATTCGAAGGGCGGCAGGGTCTCGACGTATTCCTTGCCGATCTCGGCCTCGGCGTCGGTCTTGCGGGCGATCGACAGGCGCACATAGGCGTCGTCGTTGAACATCTCGCCCTCTTCCTCCGGCTCCCAGTCGTCGGCGACGACAGTCACGTGGCGGGTCAGGGTCAGCTCGCCGGTCTTGACGTCGATCCGCGCGCGGATGTCGTGGTCGGCGCCGTAGCGGGCCTTGGCCCCCTTCACGATCGCGTCCTCGATGGCCTCGATGACGATCTCCTTGTCGATCGCCTTTTCGCGGGCGACCGCATCGGCGATCTGCAGCAGTTCGAGACGGTTTGCGGAAACGCCCGTCAGGCTCATGGCCTATTCCTCTTCAGTCAGCGTCGGATCGGGCCGCTTGGCGGCGCCGAGTTTCATGAGTTCGTCGTTCAGGACCAGCTTGGCCTCGGACAACCAGGCGAAGGGGATGAGCGCGGTATCCTCCTCGCCCTCCAGGTCGACCAGCACGTCCTCGCCCTCGACCCCGGCCAGCCGGCCGCGGAAGCGCTTGCGTCCCTCGACCAGCCGGTCGGTCTCCAGCCGGGCCTCGAGACCCTCGAAGGTGGTGAAGTCCTCCAGCCGCGTCAGCGGCCGGTCGATGCCCGGCGAGGAGACCTCGAGCAGATATTCGCCCGAGATCGGATCCGCGGCCTCAAGCACCTCGGAGATGGCGCGCGACAGGCGCGCGCACTGCTCGACGTTGATCTCGTGGTCTTCCGGCCGCTCGGCCATGATCTGAAGACGGCGGCGCTGGCCGCCCATCAGGCGCAGGCGCACGATCTCGAGCCCCTGGCTCTCGGCCACGGGCTCCAGGAGCTCCAGCAGCTTGCGATCCTCGCCGGTCTTGGCGCGCAAAGGTCGAATCCCAACAAAAAAGCGGCCGGCCCGGTGTCGGACCGCCGCTCTCAGGAGCGTCGTCCGACGCCCGCCGATAACGATGTGGAGGGCCATATAGCGCAAGGCGCCCCGGCTTCCAAGTCCGCCGATGGCGCCAAAACGACGGACCGGCGTTATGGTGAACAAGCTTGACCGGAACAGGAGGCGTCTCGTGGACACCATCATCGGCTTCTTCCAGCAGGTCCTCGAGCTGGCCCAGGCCGGCTTTTCAGGGGTCAATCAGGTGCTGGGCCTGATCATCGCACTGGTGGGCGCGCTGATCATGGTCACTTGGCGCGACCTGTGGCGCACCGCGGCAGGGGCGGCGGTCGTGCATGTGCTGATCGGGGCGGTGCTGCCGATGCTGGACGGCGGTCAGTTCGCCCTGCCGAACGTGCTCAGCCTGACCTTCTGGATGATGCTGCTCGGCCTGTTCCTCGGCTTCGCCATCGTCATCGCGCTGTTCTTCTTCGTGAAGTCGCTGTTCGTGCGGCCGGCGCACCGGCACGCGCACTAGGAGGGCTAGGGCTTAGGGCCTGGACCGGCTGTGTCGAAAGCAATGCCGGCTAAGCCCTACGTCCTAGGATCCAGCGGCTACGCCTGCCGGAACCCCAGGACGTCCTGCATGCCGTAGAGGCCGGGGGGCCGGCCGCGCGCCCACAGGGCGGCGATGACGGCGCCGCGGGCGAACAGCTGACGGTCCCGCGCGGAGTGGGAGAGGGTCAGGATCTCGTCGTCGGCGGCGAAGATGACCTGGTGCTCGCCGACGATGCCGCCGGCGCGGATGGCCGAAAAGCCGATCTGGCCGGTGACGCGCTCGTCTCCGATGCCCTCGCGCATCGGGCTGCGGACATTCCTGAGGGCCTGACCGCGGCCGTCGGCGGCGGCCTCGCCGAGCATGATCGCGGTGCCCGAGGGCGCGTCCTTCTTCATGCGATGATGGGCCTCGACGACCTCGATGTCCCAGTCGGCGGCGGGCAGGCGCTGGGCGGCCTGGGCGACCAGGCCCAGCAGCATGTTCACCCCGAGCGAAAAGTTGCCGCTCTTGACGATGGCGACGCGCTCGGCCGCCCGCTCGATCTCGGCGTCCTGCTCCGGCGTGAAGCCGGTGGCGCCGATGACCAGGGCAGGACCGCCCTGATCCGCGCAACGCCGCGCCAGCTCGACCGAGGCCTCGGGCAGGGTGAAGTCGATCACCACGTCGCAGACGCTGAGGTCCGGCGTCTCGTTGCGGTCGAAGCGGCAGGGCACGACCACGTCGGGCCGCGTGTCCAGCACGGCGGAGACGGCGCGGCCCATGCGACCGCGGGCGCCCGCCAGTCCGATGTGGATCAGCCCCGCCATGTCCCCCGGCTCCCCTTAGGTGTTCATCGACTGGAAGAATTCGCCGTTGTTCTTGGTCTGGCGAAGCTTGTCGAGCAGGAACTCGATCGCGTCCTGCGGGCCCATGGGGTTCAGGATCCGGCGCAGCACATAGGTCTTGGTCAGCTGGTCGCGCGGGGTGATCAGCTCTTCCTTGCGGGTGCCGGACTTCAGCACGTCGATGGCGGGGAAGATGCGCTTGTCGGCGACCTTGCGGTCCAGGACGATTTCCGAGTTACCGGTGCCCTTGAACTCTTCGAAGATGACCTCGTCCATGCGCGAGCCCGTGTCGATCAGGGCCGTGGCGATGATCGTCAGCGAGCCGCCTTCCTCGATGTTGCGCGCCGCGCCGAAGAAGCGCTTGGGACGCTGGAGCGCATTGGCGTCCACGCCGCCGGTCAGCACCTTGCCCGAGGACGGGACGGTCGTGTTGTAGGCGCGGCCCAGGCGCGTGACCGAGTCCAGCAGGATGACGACGTCGCGCTTGTGCTCGACCAGGCGCTTGGCCTTCTCGATCACCATCTCGGCCACCGCGACGTGACGCGTCGCCGGCTCGTCGAAGGTCGAGGCCACGACCTCGCCCTTCACCGTGCGCTGCATGTCGGTGACTTCCTCGGGCCGCTCGTCGATGAGCAGGACGATGAGGAAGCACTCGGGGTGGTTGGTCTCGATCGACTTGGCGATGTTCTGCAGCATGACCGTCTTGCCGACCCGCGGCGGCGCCACGATCAGGCAGCGCTGGCCCTTGCCGAGCGGCGAGACGATGTCGATCACCCGGCCCGAACGGTCCTTCAGGGTCGGATCCTGGATCTCCATGTGGAGCCGCTCGTCGGGATAGAGCGGGGTCAGGTTGTCGAAGTTGACCTTGTGCCGGACGTTTTCCGGGTCCTCGAAGTTGATCGAGTCGACCTTGAGCAGGGCGAAGTAGCGCTCGCCTTCGCGCGGGCCGCGCACCGTGCCGTCGACCGTGTCGCCCGTCCGAAGGCCGAAGCGCTTGATCTGGGACGGGCTGACGTAGATGTCGTCCGGGCCCGAGAGATAGTTCACGTCCGGGCTGCGCAGGAAGCCGAAGCCGTCCTGCAGGACCTCGAGCACGCCGCCGGCGGAGATCTCGACCTCCTCGTCGGCCAGGGTCTTGAGGATGGCGAACATCAGATCCTGCTTGCGCAGGTTGGACGCGTTCTCGACCTCCAGCTCCTCGGCGAAGGCGACGAGCTCGGCGGGGCTCTTGTCCTTGATTTCCGAGAGCGCGATGCGCTGCGGCAGGCTGACCTCGTCGCCGTTGTCGCCATCGGTGTCGGCGTCGGCTTCGATTTCGGGGTCGATGAGGGATTCGTCGGTCATGGGTCTTCTTGCAGACGGCCGGGCCGGGTCCGGATGCGGACCTCGGGCGTCAGCCTGGAAATCTTCGGCGCTCGCGCGCGGTGGGGAAGGTCGGACCTGGCCGCGTTCGAAGGAGCGATCAGAGCCGGAAAGGAGGTGGGAAGGCGGCGAATCCGTCCCGGATTTCAGCGCCTGATCAAGCAGGACCACAGGCCGGGGCGTGCGTCAAGCGCCGGCGGCCTCAGCCGAAGGTCCACTCCAGCGTCACAGACAGCACCATGGCGATGGCCAGGACGAAAGGAATCTCGTTGGTCATCCGCCAGAAGCGGCCCGTCCGGCGCGAGGTCCCGGCCGCGATCCGCTTGCGCTCGGCCATCAGATAGTGATGCCAGCCGGTCAGCAGAAGGACCCCCGCCAGCTTCACGATCATCCAGGGCTGCTGCAGGAAGGACCAGTCCGACCCCTCGCCCGAACGGATCCAGATCAGCCAGGCGCCGAACACCCAAGCGAGCACCATGGCCGGGTTGAGGATGATCTTGAGCAGGCGCAGCTGCCAGTTGCGGAGCAGCGCCCGCATCTCGGCGCGAACGGCCGAGGGGCCGTCGGCCTGCTCGGCGTCATAGGCGAACAGGCGCGGCAGGAAGAGCAGGCCGGCCATCCAGGCGATCACGGCCAGGATGTGAAGGCCGCGGGCCAGATCATAGGCGCTCATACCGCCCTCCGTTCGGCCTGGCAGGGACAGGCCTTCCAGTCGCCCCGGCAGCCGGGACCGAAGGGCGCGACGCCACGACGCCCGGCCGCCTGGCGCACCGCCTCGGCCAGGGCCGCCACGAACGGAGCGGCCACACCCACCGCCGGCGCCCGCAGATAGGGGCTGACCCCCAGCTCGCCGGCCAGGTGCGCATATTCGATGTCGAGCTCGACCAGGGTCTCGATGTGCTCGGAGACGAAGGCGATCGGGACGACTATCGCGCCGACGCCGTCCCTCGCAGCCTGCTCCAGCGCTTCGGGCGTCGAGGGCCCCAGCCATTTCAGCGGTCCGACGCGGCTCTGGTAGCAGATGGACCAGTCCGTCAGGCCCGCGGCCGCCGCGACGGCGGCGCAGCCCGCCTCGACCTGTTCCTGATAGGGATCGCCGCGGCCGGAGATGACCTTCTCGGGCACCCCGTGGGCGGAGAACAGCACGCGCACGGGCCGATCCCCAGCCTCGGCCAGTTTCTCGCGGATGGCGGCGGCCTGGGCCTCGATCCAGCCCGCCGCCTGCGGATAGCAGCACACCGCGCTGACCTCGCCCGGCCCCCGGTAGACCTCGCGCCAGGCCTTCAGCGACGATCCCGTCGTGGTCGTGGAGAACTGCGGATAGAGCGGCAGCAGCACGACCCGATCCGGAGCGAAGGCTGCGACGTCGCGCGCCGTCTCCTCGGTCAGCGGGTTCCAGTAGCGCATGGCGATGAAGACGCGAGCGCCGGGCAGGTCGGACTGCAGCGCCGCCTCCAGCGCGGCGGCCTGTTTGCGGGTCTCGGGCAGCAGGGGCGAGCCGCCGCCCATCAGCGCATAGTTGGCCTGGGCGGACGTTTCGCGCCGTTTGGCGATCAGCCAGGCGAGCGGTCCGCGGATCAGGCCGGGCAGACCGATGATGGCCGGGTCCGAAAACAGGTTCTGAAGGAACGGGCGGACCGTGGCCTGATCGCCGGGCCCCCCGAGATTGAACAGGACGACGGCGACCCGCTCAGCCATGGGCCTTGATCCGGCCGAGCACCCGCTCGACGTGGGCGATCGGCGTGTCCGGCAGGATGCCGTGACCGAGGTTGAACACCCACGGCCCGTCGCCCCAGGCCTGGAGCAGCTGGTCCACGCGGCGGTCCAGCCGTTCACCACCGGCGCGCAGAAGCAGGGGATCGAGCGCGCCCTGGATCGGCTTGATGGCCTGGACCCGGCGGCCGACCTCCAGCGGACAGGCGGTGTCGAGCCCGACGGCCTGGACATCCACTTCGCCCGCATAGCGCTCGGCCAGGGCCGCCGAGCCGCGCGGGAAGCCGATCAGGGGAACGGTGACGCCCAGCTCCCGCACTCGCGCGACCAGCTTCTGGTGAGATTTCAGGACCAGGGTCTCGAACAGGTCGTCGGGCATGCCCTCCGCCCAGCTCTCGAAGATCTGCAGCGCCTGGGCGCCGGCGGAGGCCTGCATCTTCAAATACCAGGCCGTGGCCTCGACGAGCACCTCGAGCAGCGCCTCGACCTTCTCCGGCTCGGCGTAGGCGTAGGTGCGAGCGTTGGCGCGCTCGCCCTTGCCGATGGTGCGGGCCACCCCGTCCAGCATGTAGGTCGCCACCGTCCAGGGCGCGCCGGCGAAGCCGATCAGGGCCTTGTCGGGCGTCAGTTCGCTACGCACCCGTGTGAGCGTCTCGCCGACCTGGGACAGGGCGCGGCCCGCGTCCTCGACCCGCGGGCGCATGGCCGCGATCTCCGGCAGGGCGCCGAGCCGGGGGCCTTCGCCGGCCTCGAACCAGACCTCCTGGCCGAGCGCGCCGGGGATCAGCAGGATGTCGGCGAAGACGATCGCCGCATCGAAGGGAAACCGCCGGAGCGGCTGGAGCGTCGCCTCGGCCGCCATCTCCGGGTTCAGGCAGAAGGCGATGAAGTCCGGCGCCTGGGCCCTGAGCGCCCGGTACTCCGGCAGGTACCGGCCTGCCTGGCGCATGAACCAGACCGGAGGGCTGGACTGCCGCTCGCCGCTAAGGACGCGCAGGAAGGGCGAGGGCTCGGAGTTCATGAAGGCCTCTTAGGGCGCCCGCCGAGCAAGGCTCAATCCCTCTTAAGAGATAAGGATTCGAAGAAGGTGGTGAAGAGTCGTTGGAGGCAGGCGCCGCGGGGATAGTTCGCGGCCATCCGACCGCGGCGCCCGGGCTCCCCACAGGCTTTCACGACAGTTCGAGGCGAAATCCAGAGACTTGGGGACGGTGTGGAAAGTTAATGAAGGGTTAAGGATTCCTTACCGAAATCCTAACGCGGCCTTAACGCCCCGCTGGGCGCCGTCGTGAACGATTGATGTTTGTCCCAGACGTGGGGCGGACCGGTTTCGGCCCGTCGCGCGGCGCGTGGAAAAACCCGCCGGCTGTCCACCCTCTTCCCGGATGCAAGGCCGACGCCGCCGCGCTAGGGTCGTCTCTCCCACTTCGGCGCCCAGGCGAGCCCAGATTGTCCACAACGGAACCCCAGAAATCGGAAGCGCCCTCCAAGCGGCTGGCGACCTATTTCCACGTCCACCTCGTCTCGGATTCGACCGGCGAGACCCTCAACGCCATGGCCAAGGCGGTGGTGGCGCGCTTCGAGGGCGTCATCCCGATCGAGCACATCTACGCCCTGATCCGCTCGCCCAAGCAGCTCGAGCGGGTGCTGGAGGAGATCGAGTCCCAGCCGGGCATCGTGCTGCACACCCTGGTCGATCCGGAACTGCGCGACATGCTGGAGAAGGGTTGCCGCAAGCTCGACATGCCGCAGATGGGCGCGCTCGATCCGCTGGTCGGAGCCCTGTCCGGCTATCTCGGCGCGGCCCTGTCGAGCCGGGTGGGCGCCCAGCACGCGCTTGACCACGACTATTTCAACCGGATGGGGGCGCTGGACTTCGCCATCCACCACGACGACGGCCAGGGGCTGATGGAGCTCGAAAGGGCCGACGTGGTGCTGGTCGGCGTCAGCCGCACCTCCAAGACCCCGACCTGCGTCTATCTCGCCCACCGCGGCGTGCGGGCGGCGAATGTGCCGCTGGTGCCCGGCCAGGATCCCTCGCCGGTGTTGTCCGACCTGAGGAACCCACTGGTCGTGGGTCTGGTCGTGTCGCCGGACCGGCTGGTTCAGATCCGCCGAAATCGCCTGATGAGCCTCGGCGACGACCGCGAGACGTCCTACGTCGACCTCGACGCCGTGCGCGAGGAGACGGTCCGGGCCCGGCGCCTGTTCGAACGGCTCGGCTGGCCGGTGATCGACGTCAGCCGCCGCTCGGTCGAGGAAACCGCCGCCCAGGTGATCAACCTGATCAACGAGCGCCGCTCGGGCCGGCTGGGGTCGCCCGCTTGACCGCCATGCTCATCCTCGCCTCGCGCAGCGCCGCGCGCCGCGCCATGCTCCAGGCCGCCGGCGTCAGCGCCGACCTCGATCCGGCGGATGTCGACGAGGCCGCGCTCAAGGACCGCCTGCTGGCCGGCGGGCGCTCGCCGCTGCAGGTCGCCGAGGCCCTGGCGGCGGAGAAGGCGTTGGCGGTGTCGCGCCGCGCGCCGGGCCGCCTGGTGCTGGGCGCCGATCAGACGCTCGATCAGGACGGAACCCTCTTCGACAAGGCCGCCGACCTGGCCGAGGCGGCCGAGCGGCTGCGCGGCTTCTCAGGCCGGGAGCACCGGCTGCACTCGGCGGCGGCCGTCGCCCAGGACGGTGCGGTGGTCTGGACCGGAGTCGACACCGCGCGCCTCAAGGTCCGCCCTCTCAGCGACGCCTTTATAGAGAGCTATGTGAGCCGGAACGCCGAGGCGGCCCTGTCTTCGGTCGGGGGCTACTGGCTGGAGGCCGAGGGCGCCCAGCTCTTCGAGCGGGTCGAGGGCGACTATTTCACCGTGCTTGGCCTGCCGCTGCTGCCTCTGCTGGCCTTCCTGCGCGGACGCGGGGCCCTGCCGTCATGAGCGGTTTCAGCGGCGCGGCGCGGGTCGCGGGCGTGGTCGGCCGCCCGATCGCCCATTCGCTCAGCCCGGCGATCCACAACGCCTGGATCGCCGCCGCCGGGCTGGACGCCGTCTATGTCCCCCTGGCGCCTGAGGACGAGGCCGGTTTCGACCGGCTGGTGCGCGCCTGCCGGGGCGGACTTCTCGCAGGGCTGAACGTCACCGCCCCGTTCAAGGAGCGGGCGCTCGCCCTCGCGGACGATCCCGATCCCGTCGCCCTCCGGGCCGGCTCGGCCAATCTGCTGTTGTTCCACAGCGACGGCGCATGCGAGGCGCGCAGCACCGACGGTCACGGCCTGATCGCCGGCTTCGCGGACCAGGCCCCGGGCCATGATCTCGCGAGCGGCCCGGCGGTCATCCTGGGCGCCGGGGGCGCGGCCCGCGCCGCGGCGGCGGCCCTGCTCGACGCCGGCGCGCCGGAGGTGCGCATCGTCAACCGAACCCAGGCCAGGGCCGAGGAGCTCGTCTTTCACCTGAAGGGCCCGACCCACGCCTTCGCCCTGGCGGAGGTGGCCCGCGCCTTCGACGGCGCCTGGACGCTCGTGAACGCCGCGGTGGGTGGGCCGGTCCCGCCACTGGACGGTCTCGCGGCAGGTGCCGCGGTCATGGACATGAACTATCGGCCCCTGCGCACCGGCCTGCTGCGCGCAGCCGAGGCCGCCGGCCATCCGACCGTTGACGGGCTTTCAATGTTGATCGGTCAGGCTCAACCCTCGTTCGAGGCCTTGTTCGGCCAGGCGCCGCCGGACATCGACGTGCGCGCGGTCGCGCTCAAGGCGATGGAGCGTCCGGCGTGATCCTGCTCGGCCTCACCGGCTCGATCGGCATGGGCAAGTCGACGACGCTCGGCTTGTTCGCCGCCGAGGGCTGTCCGGTGTGGAGCGCCGACGCGGCCGTGCATCGGCTCTATGCGCCGGGCGGTGAGGGGGTAGGCCCGGTGGAAGCGCTATTCCCCGGGGTCACGGTCGACGGCGGCGTCGACCGCGGTCTTCTGTCCAAGGCCATCCACGGCGACCCGTCGGCCTTCGCGCGGCTGGAGGGCGTGGTCCATCCGCTGGTGCGCGAGGACCGGAAGCGCTGGCTGGACGAAGTTCGCCATGGCGCGGCGCCCGTGGCGGTGGTCGACGTGCCCCTGCTCTTCGAGACCGGCGCCGAGGCCGAGGTCGATGCGGTGGTGGTGGTCAGCGCGCCGCCGGAGGTTCAGCGCGAACGCGTGCTCGCCCGGCCAGGCATGACCCAGGCGCGGCTCGACGAAATCCTGGCGCTCCAGCTGCACGACGCCGAGAAGCGCGAACGCGCCGACTTCGTCATCGACACCTCAAAGGGGCTGGACGCCGCCCGCGACCAGGTCCGGGCCATCCTGGCTGAGGTCACCCACAAGGATTGGGCGCCGCGTCGTCCCGCCACGCTTTTCTCCGAGGGCGAACGGGGCGAATAAGGGCCGATGTCCCGCGAAATCGTTCTCGACACGGAAACCACCGGCTTCGACCCGCGCCAGGGCCATCGCATGGTCGAGATCGGCTGCATCGAGCTGGACGGCCTGCTGCCGACTGGCCGGACCTTCCACACCCTGATCAATCCCGAGCGCCACATCGACGACGAGGTCATCCGCGTCCACGGCGTGACCAATGAGAAGGTCAGGGACGCCCCCTGCTTCCGCGACGTGGCCGACCAGCTGCACGATTTCATTGGCGATGCGCCGGTCGTGGCGCACAACGCCGGCTTCGACCGCGCCTTCGTGAACTACGAGCTGGGCCTGTGCGGGCGGCTGGAGATCCACGTCGACCGCTGGGTCGACACCCTGGGCCTGGCGCAGAAGCGCTTCCCCGGCATGGCCAATTCGCTCGACGCCCTGTGCAAGCGGTTCAAGATTTCGCTGGCCGAGCGGACGCTCCACGGCGCGCTGATCGACGCGCGCCTGCTGGCCTCAGTCTATCTGGAGCTGCGGGGCGGCCGTGAGCGCAGTCTGGACCTCGCAAGCGACGCGATCCGCAACGGCGTGGCGGCGGTCAAGGCCTCGGCCTACGGCCCGCGTCCGCGCCCGCTCGCGCCGCTGTCCACAGCCGAGGAACGGGAACGGCACGCGGCCTTCCTGAGGAGCGTTCTGTCGGACACCTCACTCTGGGGGCGCTGGGCCCCCGAGCTCGGCAAGGCGGAAGAAGCCTAGGCTTCCCCGGCCGGCGGGGTCTGCTTGAGCACCTCGCCCTGCTGCTTGCGCGACATGTAGATGGCCGCGAAGTCCAGCGGGTCCAGCTGGAAGGGCGGATAGAAGCCGCCGTCGGCCGTGCAGCGCGACACGATCTCGCGCGCGAACGGGAACAGCAGACGCGGGCATTCGATCAGCAGGAAGGGCTCCATCTGGGCTTCCGGAATGCCGGCGATCTGGAAGATGCCGCCGTACACCAGCTCGACCTGGAACATCGGCTGTTCCTCGAGCTTGGCGCCCACCGAAAGCTTCAGCTCGACCTCATAGAGTCCGTCGGCGCGGCCCTTGGCGTTCATCTCGACGCCCATGTCGATGGCCGGCTTGCCCTCGATGCGCAGGCTCTCCGGCGCGCGCGGGTTCTCGAAGGACAGGTCGCGGACGTATTGGGCGAGGATCCGCATCTGCGGGCCCTGCGGCTGGCCTTGGGGCTGGCCCTGCGGTTGGGCGCCGGCGTCGGCCGGAGGCTGGTCGGTCATGGAAGTCTCGGAAAACTGCGGGATCTGGCTCGGCGGCGCTCGGCTGGGCCGGGCCAGGGCGAACGGCGGCTGCTATCACGTTAGGGCTCGGGCGTGCAACGGCGCGGCCCGGACGCCTTGCGCTCGCCCGGTTTGATGCTTACTCGAAAGGCCGTGAACGCGCTCCCGATAGAACTGATCGTCTTCGCCCTGGCGGCGGCCGTGCTGCTGTTCCTGCTGTACAACGTGCTGGGCAAGAAGGTGGGACGTCAGCCGGAGGACGTGGTCCAGCCCGCGCCGACCCCCGTGCAGCAGCCGACGCAGCAAAGCCCCCAGGCGCAGTTCGGGCCGTCGCTCGACCCCGTGGCCGCCGAGGGCGCGGCTCAGCTGAAAGCCAGGGACCCCGGTTTCGAGCCGTCCAAATTCCTCGAGGGTGCGCGTCAGGCCTATGAGACCATCGTCACGGCCTATGCCGCGGGCGACCGCGACACGCTGAAGCCCCTTCTGGCGCCGCGGGTGGCCGAGTCCTTCAACGCCGGCATCGCCGCGCGCGAACAGAGCGGCCGGACTGAACAGGCCGAGCTGACCCATCCGCCGCGCGCGGACCTCGACCACGTCGAGGTTCAAGGCGACCTGGCCCGGGCCCGCGTCCGCTTCCTCGCCGAGGTGCGCAGCCGTATCGAGCAGGACGGCGTGGCCACCCAGGAGGAACGTCGCACCGCCGAGCTGTGGACCTTCGAGCGCCGCATCGGCGCGAACGACCCGAACTGGGTCCTGGCCAAGGTCGAAGCGGCCAGCGCGTGAGGCGCACAGGCCTTTCGCTGCTTCTGGCCGGGCTGGTCCTGGCCGGCTGCGCCACACCCGTCGCTCCTCCGCCGCCGGTTCCGCCGGTTCCGCCGGTCCAGCCGCCTCCGCCGGGCCCGCCGGTCGACAGCGGCTTCGCGCAGCTGCCGGGCTGGGTCGACGAGGACCACCTGGCGGCCTTTCAGGCCTGGACCGGGGTCTGCGCCGTCGCCCGCGACGAACGCTATCGCCCCGCCTGCGACGCGGCCCGAGCCCAGCCGCCGGCGAACGCGGCCGAGGCCCGCGTCTTCTTCGAAGCCTGGTTCACCGTCGAGCGCGGTGACGTGCAAGGCCTGCTCACCGCCTATTTCGCTCCGGAGTATCCGGCGCGCCGCAGCGCCTCGGCCGAGTTCTCCGCTCCCGTGCTGGCCCGTCCCACCGACCTGTTCGTCGAGGTTCAGGCCGGCGGCGCGCCGCCGCGCGTGACCCGTCGCCTGCCGGACGGCGGCGAAATCGCCTATCCGCCGCGCGCCGAGATCGAGGCGGCGCCGCCGTCGGCTCCTCTCGCCTGGATGCGGCCCGAGGATTTGTTCTTCATGCAGATCCAGGGCTCGGGCTACCTGACCTTCGAGGACGGCTCACATGCGCGTGCGGCCTTCGCCGCCCACAACGGCCACGGCTTTGTGGGCGTCGCCCGGCCGATGGCCGAACAGGGCCTGCTGCCGCAGAACGGGACCTCGGGCGAGGCGATCCGGGGCTGGCTGGCGGCGCATCGCGGGCCGGAGGCCGACGCGGTCATGGACCTCAACCCGCGCTACGTCTTCTTCGCCCTGGAGCCCGACGACGGGGGACATCCGCAGGGCGCCGCGGGCGTCGCCCTGCCGCCGGCGCGCGCCGTGGCGATCGACCCCGCCCACTGGACCTATGGCGACCTGATCTGGATCGACGCGCCGCAGGGCGACCTGATCGGCGCCGAGCGCAGCTATCGTGGCCTGGTCACCGCACTGGACACCGGCGGCGCCATCCGGGGCCCCGTACGCGCCGACCTCTACCTCGGGCGCGGCGACGCCGCCGGTCTCGCGGCCGGCCGGGTGCGTCATCCACTGCGCATGTGGCGGCTGACGCCGCGCTGATCAGCGTCCGCGCGTCAGGCCGCCGAGGATCCCTCTGAAGATGGCCCGCCCCACCGAGGACCCGACCGAGCGGGCCACCGACTTGGTGAAGGCCTCCGCCGTGGACTGCCGGTTCGAGCGTCGCGGCGCCGGCGCGCGCGGTTCGGCCCGAGGTCTCGGCGCGCGCGCGCGCGGCTGTTTCTCGTAGGCGTCGTCGAGCCGGTCGAGCCGGGGGTCTCGGGCCGGGGCCTGCGACTTGTCCGCAGCCTCGGCCCGGGCGGCGAGCATCTCGTGGGCGGACTCGCGATCCACGGCGGTGTCATAGACGCCACGCACCGGGCTGGCGGCCATCACCACCTGGCGCTCGGCGTCGCTGGCGGGCCCGAGCTGCGAGGCCGGCGGCCGGATCAGGGTCCGGGAGACCACGGTGGGCGCCCCCTTCTCGTCGAGCAGCGAGACCACGGCCTCGCCGACGCCCAGCTGCTGGATCGCCTCGGCCGTGTCGAAGGCCGGATTGGTGCGGAAGCTGTCCGACGCCGCCTTCAGGCCGCGCTGCTCGGCCGGGGTGTAGGCCCGGAGCGCATGCTGGATGCGGTTGCCGAGCTGGGACAGGACCGTGTCGGGGATATCGGCCGGGTTCTGGGTGACGAAATAGACGCCGACCCCCTTGGAGCGGATCAGCCGCACCACCTGCTCGACCTTCTCGACCAGGGCGCGCGGCGTGTCGCGGAACAGCAGGTGCGCCTCGTCGAAGAAGAAGACCAGCCGCGGCTTTTCCGGGTCGCCGATCTCGGGCAGCTGCTCGAACAGTTCAGACAGCAGCCACAGCAGGAAGGTGGAATAGAGCCGGGGGCTGGAGATCAGGGTAGTGGCGTCCAGCACATTGACCTGTCCCTTGCCGTCCAGGCCGGTGCGGATCATGTCCTCGAGCCTCAGGGCCGGCTCTCCGAAGAAGGCGGCGCCGCCCTGGTCCTCGAGCTGGAGGATGGCGCGCTGAATGGCGGCGACCGAGGCCGGGGCGACATTGCCGTAGGTCCGGCCGATCGCGTCGGCGTTCTGCGAGACGTGCGCCAAGATGGCGCGCAGGTCGTCGAGGTCGAGCAGCAGCAGACTCTCGTCGTCGGCGACCCGGAAGGCCACCGACAGCACCGCCTCCTGCACGTCCGACAGGTCCAGCATCCGACCGAGCAGCAGCGGGCCCACCTCGGAGATGGTCGTCCGGATCGGGTGACCCTTCCTGCCGAACAGGTCCCAGAAGACGGTCGGGGCGGCCTTCGGCTCCAGCGCCAGGTCCATGCCCCGCGCGCGTTCGAGCAGCTTCTCGTTCGGCGTCCCGACCTGGCTGATCCCCGACAGGTCGCCCTTCACGTCGGCGGCGAAGACAGGGACGCCGGCGTCGGAAAACGCCTGGGCCATGATCTGCAGGGTGACCGTCTTGCCGGTCCCGGTCGCGCCGGCCACCACGCCGTGGCGGCTGGCCATGCGATACAGCAGCACCTCGTCCCGGTCGGAGCGGCCCAGCCAGACGCCCTGCGTCGATCGATCCATGCGCCTCGGGCTCCCGCGGAAGTGACCTCGATTCCCTAACAGACAGCGCCGGATCGGTCAGCCCGATTGACCGCCGGTCCAAGCTCCGGGAAAGGTGGCGGCATGGCCCTCAAACTGCCCCGCCTGACGCTCAAGTCCCGGTCCGCCGCCGCTGCCGTGGCTCCGGAGCCGGCGCGCGCGGCGCCCCGCATGGCCGAGAACTCGACGGTGACGCGCAACGCCACCGCCCTGATCGCCGTCGTTGTGGCGGGGGCGGCGCTCTACTGGCTGAGGGACATCGTCACGCCCCTGGCCATGGCGATCTTCCTGCTGATCATGATCGACGGGGTGACCCGTTGGGTCGGGGAGCGTCTGCCGGTGCCGAGCTGGTCGGTCTCCTGGGTGTCGGCGGTGATCATCTTCACCGGCTTCGCCGGCTCGATCTGGGTGATCGTCGACGGCCTGGCGGGCATCATCGCCCAGAGCCAGGGCATCGGCGCGCGGGTCGACACGATCATCGCCGACATCGCCAGCCTGTTCGGCGTGGAGACCCCGCCGGCGGCGCGCGAGCTGCTCGGCCAGTTCGACCTGGCCAGCTATGCGGCGCGGGCGGCCCTGACCACCCAGGCGGTGTTCGCCGGCGCCTTCTTCGCCCTCGTCTATCTGGCCTTCCTGATGGTGGCCAAGGGCAGCTTCCGGAAGAAGATCGTCGCCCTGTTCCCCCTGCGCGACGATCGTCACGAGGCGCTGCAGGTGTTCGAGCGGATGCGCGGCGGGGTGGAGGGCTATCTCTGGGTCCAGACCGTGACCGGCGTGATGATCGCCGCGGCGGCCTGGCTGGTGATGGTGCTGGTCGGGCTCGACAACGCTCTGTTCTGGGCCTTCCTGATCTTCCTGGTCGGCTACATCCCGGTCATCGGCGGCGCGATTGCGGGGCTGGCGCCGCCGCTGTTCGCCCTCGTGCAGTTCGACACCTACTGGCAGCCGCTGGCCCTGCTCGGGGCGCTTCAGGCCATCCTGTTCATCGTCGGCAACTTCATCCAGCCGCGCATGCAGGGCGACAACCAGAACATCGACCCGGTGGCGGTGCTGCTGTTCCTGGCCTTGTGGAGCGCGCTCTGGGGCGTGGCGGGGGCCTTCCTGTCGACGCCGATCGCGGTGGCCATCATGGCCATCACGGCCGAGTTCCGCGGCACCCGCTGGATCGCCGTCCTGCTCTCGGGCGATGGCGACCCCTATCCGGACGAGCCGGAGGACCGCAGCCTCATCGCCGACGCCAAGGCGGATCGGGCGGCGCGCGCCCGCTGATCACGTTTTCGTGATGGGGGGACTTTAAGTCCGGGCCGGCGTTCCTACATCTGTTCCAGACTGGCGACCCGCCCCTCCCCCCGAAGGGTCGTCGGACAGGCGGCCGGGCCCGTCCCCCCCGATCCGGCCGCCATATTTCCCGGTCCGCTCCTTCCCCCCGAGGCGGCCCGGCTACCCAAGGAGCCGCCGGCCGCCCTCAGGCGCCGGCGGTTTTCCTTTGCGAGCCCTGCTCCATCCAGTCAGCCGACCGCATCTCATGCAGACGCGACACGGTGCGCTCGAACTCGAAGGCGCCGGTCCCCTGCGGATACAGGTGTTCCGGCTCGGCCTCGGCCTCGACCACAAGCCGGGTCCCGGCCTCGTAGAGGGCGTCGATCAGGGTCACGAACCTCCGCGCCGCCTCCTTCCTGTCCGGAGACAGGCGCGGGACGCCTTCCAGGAACAGGGTGTGGAAACGTTCAGCCAGGGCCAGATAGTCCGACGGACCCAGCGGCCGGTCGCACAGCTCGGCGAAGGTCGCCCGCGCCAGCCCGCCCGCCGTGCGCTCCAGCACCGTGCGCCGGCCCGCGACTTCCAGCACCGCCGGGCTCTCGTCCGCCTCGCCGCGGATGTCGGCCCACAGGACCTCGAAGGCGTCGTCCTGATCCGGCGTGAACCAGGCGGGCGCCCGCCTCAGCCGTTCCAGCCGCCAGTCTCGCGCCCCTGTCAGTTCGACCACGCGGCACCGCTCCCGGATCAGGTCGATGAAGGGCAGGAACAGCTGGCGGTTGATGCCCTCCTTGTAGAGGTCCTCGGGCGCGCGGTTCGAGGTCGCGACCAGCACCACGTCCATCTCGAACAGGGCCTCGAACAGCCGGCCCAGGATCATGGCGTCGGCGATGTCGGTGACCTGCAGCTCGTCGAAGCACAGCAGGCGGCTCTCGCGCGCGATCAGCTCGGCCAGCGGCCGGATCGGGTCATCGCCTCTCGCCGTGCCGAACAGGGCCTTGCGCTCGGCCGTGTCGCCGTTTCGCCAGACGCGGATGCGGTCGTGGACCTGGGCCATGAAGGCGTGGAAGTGCGCCCGCCGTTTCGGCTGGACCCCCACATTGGCGCAAAACAGGTCCATCAGCAGCGACTTGCCGCGCCCGGGCGGGCCATGGAGGTAGAGGCCATGGAACGGTTCCGGGGCCTTGAACAGGCGGGGCCGGCGTTTCCTCATCAGGTCCCGCTCGACGCGGGCAAGGGCCTCGATCACGGGCTTCTGACTCGGGTCGGGCTCCAGCCGCCCCTCGGCGATCAGTCGGTCGTAGGCGGCGCGGATGGCGGTGGTCATCGGGCCGTGGCTATAGGCGCGGAGGCTGGGAGGCAATCGTCATCCCGGCCGGAGCGCGAAGCGCGCAGAGCCGGGACCTAAACGCTATCGGCGCCCCGAGTTTAGGCCCCGGATCACCCGCCGCGCTGCGCGCGTCGTGCGTCAGGGGTGACGGCGGAAGCCTTTGCGCTTTCCGCGCGAAGGCCTACATGCGGGCCTCGAACTCCAGGAGACTTTCTATGGGCTATCGCCTCGCCGTGGTCGGCGCCACCGGCAATGTCGGCCGCGAGATGATGGACATCCTCGAGGAGCTGCAGTTCCCCGTCGACGAGATCCACGCCGTCGCTTCGCGCAAGTCGCAGGGCGTCGAGGTCTCCTTCGGCGACCGCACCCTGAAGTGCCAGAACCTGGAGACCTTCGACTTCTCCAAGGTCGACATCGTGCTGATGAGCGCCGGCGGCGACGTCAGCCGCGAATGGTCCGAGAAGATCGGCAAACAGGGACCCATCGTCATCGACAACTCGTCGGCCTTCCGCATGGACCCTGACGTGCCGCTGATCGTGCCGGAGGTGAACCCGGACGCCATTCACATGGCGAAGCGCAAGAACATCATCGCCAATCCGAACTGCTCGACGGCCCAGCTGGTGGTGGCGCTCAAGCCCCTGCACGACGCAGCGCGCATCAAGCGGGCGGTGGTCGCGACCTATCAGTCGGTGTCCGGCACCGGCAAGAAGGCCATGGACGAGCTGTGGACCCAGACCAAGGCCATCTACGGCCTCGGCGACGCGACGCCCAAGGTCTACCCCAAGCAGATCGCCTTCAACGTCCTGCCGTTCGCGGGCGACCTGAAGGACGACGGCTACACCTCCGAGGAAGAGAAGATGTGGAAGGAGACCCACAAGATCCTCGACCCGGACATCAAACTGACCGTCACCTGCGTGCGCGTGCCCGTCTTCGTCGGCCACTGCGAGGCCGTGAACCTCGAGTTCGAGGACCCGATGGACGCCGAGGACGCGCGCGAGATCCTGCGCGAGGCGCCGGGGGTGCTGGTGGTCGACAAGCCCGAGGACGACGGCTGGGTCACGCCGGTCGAGGCGGCGGGCGACTTCGCCGTCTTCGTGTCGCGCATCCGCAATGACCCCACCGTCGAGAACGGCCTGAACCTCTGGGTCGTGTCGGACAACCTGAGGAAGGGCGCGGCCCTGAACGCCGTCCAGATCGCCCAGCTGCTCGACGAACAGGGCGTCATCCAGCCGAAGTCCGGCTTCCGGTCGATCACGCTCTGATGTCTTCGCCCGTCAGGGGAGAAGAGGGCCTCGCGCACCGGAGGCGCGTCGTGCCGCAGGTCCGCGCGGGAGATGAAGGCTGTGGCTCGCGCTAGTGCAGTGACCCTCACCTCCCGCCCAATCGCTTCGCGTTCCGCTCAACGTGGCGGGGCCCTCCTCTCCCGCTTCGCGGGCGAGGAAGAATAGGATCAACGTGACTCCGACACTTCCCGCCCGCTCTGAAACCACCACGGCCCTGATCGCCGGGGCCGGCTGCTACGCCATGTGGGGCTTCATCCCGCTGGTGTTCCAGCAGATGGGCCACCTCGGCGCGGACGCGTGGGAGATCATGGCCCACCGGGTGCTGTGGGGTGTGTTCTGGGCCGGACTGCTGGTCCTGATCGCGCGTCAGGCCGCGCAGGTGCGGGCCATCCTGACCCGGCCGCGCACGTTGGCGTGGCTCCTGGCCTCGACGGTGCTGATCGCGGTCAACTGGACCGTCTATGTCATCGCGGTGAACTCGGGCCGGACGCTGGACGCCAGCCTCGGCTACTACCTCAATCCCCTGCTCAACATGGCCGCGGGCGCCTGGCTGTTCCGCGAGCGGATCGACCGCTTCGGCCAGGCGGCGATCGCTCTGGCGGCCGTCGGCGTGATCCTCCAGGCCCTGGCGCTCGGCCACCCGCCCTGGATCTCGCTGGTCCTGGCCTTTTCGTTCGCGGCCTATGGGGTGATCAGGAAGCGCGTCGAGGCCGACGCCCAGTCGGGCCTGTTCATCGAATGCCTGCTGCTGGCCCCGCTCGGCATGATCTGGGTGGCGATGATCGAGACCAACGGAACCGGCCACCTCTTCGCCTCGCCCTGGGCCACCTTCTGGCTGCTGATCGCGGGGCCGGCGACGGTTCTTCCCCTGATGCTGTTCGCCTGGGCGGCGCGGCGCATGCCGCTGTCGACCATGGGTTTCCTGCAGTTCCTGGCCCCGACCATCGCGTTTGTGATCGGCGTCAGCCAGGGTGAGCCCTTCGGCTGGCTGCGCGGCGTCTCCTTCGCCTTCATCTGGCTGGGCGCGATGGTCTATGCCGCCGCCGCGCTCAAGCGCTCGCGCGCGGCCAAGGTGGTGGCGGTCGAGTCCGGCCTGCTTGACGATCCGGCCGAGGACCGTTCGGTTCAGAGAGAGCGGTAGAGCGCCTTGAACAGGGCCACCGGGCGCGGGTCGCCGATCAGGTGGGGCGACTGCCGGTTCATGACGTAGCTGGCCGAGACCCCGGTCTCGGGATCAGCCATGGCGACCGAGCCGCCCCAGCCGTAGTGGCCGACGGCCTGACGGCCCGGTCCGAAGATGGCGTGCCCGTCGTTGCGCAGCAGGCCCGCCGCCCAGCTGAGATCGAAGGGCAGGACGCGGTCCGGCCCGCTGATCCGCGATTTCGTCAGCTCGGCCACGGTCTGGGGCGACAGCACCGGCTCGCGGTCCAGCACCCCGCCGTTCGCCACCACCGCCATCAGCCGCGCCAGGCCGAGCGAGGTGGCGTGGCCATTGGCCGACGGGATCTCCGCCCGGCGCCAGTCCGGGGCGTCGCGGCGGCCGACGCTGGCCCCGCGGTTCAGGAAGGCGGCCTTCCTCACATCGGTCAGTTCGCCGAGGTCGGGCAGGGCGGTCGGCTTGCGCACCTGGGCGACGCGGCCGTGCTCGGCGTCGGGCAGGCCGATCCAGACGTCCAGGCCGAAGGGAGCCGCCAGGTCCTCGCGCAGCGCGCGGCCGAGCGTGCGGCCGTCGGCGCGCCGGAACAGCTCGCCGACCATGTAGCCGACGGTGATGGGGTGATAGCCCGAGGCTGTGCCCGGCTCCCACATGGGCGCCTGGGCAGCCAGGCGCGCCAGCACGGCCTCGCGGTCGTACCAGAGGTCCGGGTCGGTCGGTTCGTCGAAGCCCGGCAGACCGGCCTGGTGGCTCAGCAGCTGGGCGACGGTGATCGCGCCCTTGCCGGCCTGGCCGAACTCCGGCCACAGGTCGGCGACCGGCTGGTCATAGCGGATGCGCCCGGCGTCGACGGCCCGCGCCATCATCAGGGCGGCGACCGCCTTGGTCGAGGAGAAGACCGGAAACAGCGTCTCCGGCCCGACCGGCGTGGTCTTCGCCAGATCGGAAAAGCCGGCCATCAGATCGATGACCGGCTCGCCCTTGATGCAGACGGAGAAGCGCGCCCCGAGTTCGAGATCCTGGTCGAAATGGGCGGCGAACTGCTGACGGACGGCGGCGAAGCGCGCCGGGCAGATGCCGCTGATCTCGGTCATGGCGCGCCGGCCTCCCTAGTAGCGGTAGTGCTCCGGCTTGAACGGGCCTTCCGGCTTCACGCCGATGTAGGCGGCCTGTTCGTCCGACAGCTTGGTCAGCTTGGCGCCCAGCTTCTCGAGGTGGAGCATGGCGACCTTCTCGTCGAGCTTCTTGGGCAGGGTGTACACCTGCTTCTCATAGGCCTTGTTGTTGGTCCACAGCTCGATCTGGGCCAGCGTCTGGTTGGTGAAGCTGGCCGACATGACGAAGGACGGGTGGCCCGTGGCGTTGCCCAGGTTCACCAGACGGCCTTCGGACAGGACGATGATCTTCTTGCCGTCCGGGAACTCCACGTGGTGGACCTGTGGCTTGATCTCGTCCCACTTGAAGTTGCGCAGGCCCGCGATCTGGATCTCGGAATCAAAGTGGCCGATGTTGCAGACGATGGCGTTGTTCTTCATCGCCCGCATGTGATCGACCGTCAGGACGTCCTTGTTGCCGGTGGCGGTGACGAAGATGTCGGCCGAGCCCGCGACGTCCTCGATCGTCTTGACGTCATAGCCTTCCATCGCGGCCTGAAGGGCGCAGATCGGGTCGACCTCGGTGACCACGACACGCGCGCCGCCGTTGCGCAGGGACGCCGCCGAGCCCTTGCCCACGTCGCCGTAGCCCAGGACCACGGCGACCTTGCCGGCCAGCATCACGTCGGTGCCGCGGCGGATGGCGTCGACCAGGCTCTCGCGGCAGCCGTAGAGGTTGTCGAACTTCGACTTGGTGACGCTGTCGTTGACGTTGATGGCCGGGAACGGCAGCTCGCCCTTGCGGGCCATCTCATAGAGACGGTGGACGCCGGTGGTGGTCTCTTCCGACACGCCCTGGATGGCGTCGCGGATGGCCGAATAGAAGCCCGGCTTCTCCTGGAGGTACCGCTTCATCACGGCGAAGAGGGCTTCCTCTTCTTCGTTCTGCGGGTTGTTCAGGACCGAGGGGTCCTGTTCGGCCTTCGGGCCCAGCACACACAGGAGGGTGGCGTCGCCGCCGTCGTCGAGGATCAGGTTCGGATAGCCGCCGTCGGCCCATTCGAAGATGCGGTGGGCGTACTCCCAGTACTCGTACAGGGTCTCGCCCTTGACCGCGAAGACCGGCGTGCCGGCGGCCGCGATGGCGGCGGCGGCGTGGTCCTGGGTCGAGAAGATGTTGCACGAGGCCCAGCGCACCTCGGCGCCGAGGGCCTCCAGCGTCTGGATCAGCACCGCCGTCTGGATGGTCATGTGCAGCGAGCCGGCGA
>CAMPGL010000015.1 GCA_946885435.1 uncultured Brevundimonas sp.
GGCGAGATCGACGGCAAGGACGCGGGCATGATGCTGCTGCGCGACATCGCCTTCTACGGCCGCGACGACCTGCTGGACCGCGTCAACCTGATCCTGATCCCGATCCTGTCGGTCGACGGCCACGAGCGCTCGGGCGCCTATTCGCGGCCGAACCAGCGCGGTCCGCGCATCCAGGGCTGGCGCAACACCGCGACCAACCAGAACCTGAACCGCGACTTCATGAAGCTGGACCAACCGGAGATGCGGGCCCTGATGGCCTTCCTCCAGCGGTATCGGCCGGACCTCTATGTCGACATCCACGTCACCGACGGGATCGATTACCAGTACGATGTCACCTACGGCTACAACGGCGAGGACGGGGTCTGGAGCCGCTCGCCGGCGACGGCCCAGTGGCTCGACAGCGCCTTCCGGCCCTTCGTCGACGGCGCCCTGTCCGAGCGCGGCCACATCCCGGGACCCCTGGTGTTCGCCATCGACGACCGCAATCCGCGCGCGGGGCTGTCCGACGGCGGGCTGGGCGAGCGGTTCTCCAACGGCTGGGGCTCGGCGGCCCACATCCCGACCATCCTGATCGAGAACCACAGCCTCAAGCCGCACGAGCAGCGGGTGCTGGGGACCTATGTCTTCCTGGAGGCCGCGATGCGGCTGCTGGCCGACCGGGGCGGCGAGCTGCGCGCAGCCGCCCAGGCCGACGCGGCCCTGCGCCCGGCCGAGATCCCGGCAAACTTCGAGGCGACCGAAGAGCCCATCGCCACCCGCGATTTCCTCGGCATCCGCTTCGAGACCTACGAGAGCGAGGCGTCGGGCCGGACAGAGGTGCGCTGGCTGGGCGAGCCGGATCCCGAGCTCTGGCGCATGCCCTACTACGGCTCGCGCCCGACCCTGACGCTGACCCGGCCCACGGCCTACTGGGTGCCGTCCTACCGCGCGGACCTGATCGAACGTCTGCGCCTGCAGGGCGTCGCGATGGAGACCCTGAGCGAGCCTCGGACCGTCGAGGTCGAGATGCTGCGGCTGGACGAGGCCACGGTGTTGGGCCGCACCAACGAGGGCCACGTGCCGATGACCTCGGGCGAACCGACGGTCGAGACCATGCGCTGGACCTTCCCGGCCGGCTCGGTGCGCATCCCGACCGACCAGCCGATGGGCGATGTCGCCATCCTGCTGCTCGAGCCTCAGTCGTCGGAGAGCTTCTTCGCCTGGGGCATGTTCCCGGAGATCCTGAACCGGGTGGAGTACATCGAGGCCTACGCCATCGCCCCGCTCGCCGAATCCATGCTGGCCGCCGATCCGGCCCTGCGCGCCGAGTTCGAGGCGAAGCTGGCCTCGGACCCCGCGTTCGCCGCCGACGGCGACGCCCGGCTGCAGTGGTTCTACGAGCGTACGCCCTTCTATGATCAGCGCTATCGCCTGTATCCGATCGGCCGCGAACGCTAGGCGCGAAGCCTAGAAAACGCCGCAGTCGCACGGTGAAGGTGGCGCTCCGGACTGGGGGTCTGGAGACGAGATCATGCGAACGGTCCTCGCCGTCCTGACGGCTGGCCTGCTTGTGTCAGGCTGCGTGACCACGGGCGGCGACTATCCGCGCGTCCGCTACGCCCGCGCCGCCGACGCGGGCCCGGTGGCCATGTCCCTGGCCGGGCGGCCCACCGCCGAACAGATGCGCGACGCCGAGGACCGCTGGGGCCGGGCCATCGCCGACGCCTACGCCTGCCGCGTCGATGCGGTGGCGGTGTCCGAGGCCGGCATGGTCGGCGCCCTAGAACTGGCCGCCATGAGCTCGGCCAGCCGGGGCACGCAGAGCCCGTTCGACGGCGTCATCGGCTATCTGTCCGTCCTGGGCCGCAACTCCGGCGACCGGCCTCGGCCGGACGCGACGCGTTGCAATCGGCTTCGCGAATGGGTCGGCGACGTGCGCCGCGAGGGCCGCGAGATGCTGCTGCGCCGGGGCGAGGAGTTCCTCCTGCCGCCGGGCTGACGCCCCGCCTTGGTTGCGGCGGGGGCCGCGCTCGGCCATATCCGGCGGCCATGTCCCAAGCTCCCCAAGCGGCCGACGCCGCCCATGATGTTGTCGCCCGCGCGCTGAAGGCCGGCGCCGACGCGGCCGAAGCCGTGCTCGCCAGCCGCGCCGCCCTGTCCGTCACCGTCCGCCTCGGGGAACTGGAGGAGGTCGAGCGCGAGGAGAGCCGTGACCTCGGCCTGCGCGTCTTCATCGGGCGGCGCCAGGCCGTCGTCTCCGCCTCGGACCTGTCCGACGCCACGCGCGAGCGCCTCGTCGAGCGCGCCGTGGCCATGGCCCGGCTGGCGCCGGAGGATCCCTACGCCTTCCTGGCGCCGCAGGACCGGCTGGCGCGGGGCGACCTCCCCAACCTCGACCTGTTCGACGGAAGCGACCTCGACGCCACGGCCCTCGAGGCCCGCGCCCTGGAAGCCGAAGCCGCCGCTCGCGCCGTCGAGGGCGTGACCAACTCCGACGGCGGCTCGGCCAGTCTGTCGACCGGCGACTGGACCCTGGTCACCTCGCACGGCTTCGTCGGCGCGCACCGGGGTTCCGCCTATTCGATCTCGGCCAGCGTCATCGCCGAGCGGGACGGGACCATGGAGAGCGCCGGCGACGGCCGCTCCGCCCGGCACCTGTCCGACCTGCCGTCGCCGGGCGACATCGGCGCCGAGGCCGGCCGCCGCGCCGTGGCGCGTCTCGGGGCCCGCAAGCTGTCCAGCCAGACGGCGCCGGTCATCCTCGAGAACCGGCTGGCGACCCAGATCCTTGGCCCCCTGATCGGCGCCATGGCCGGACCGTCGGTGGCGCGCGGCGTGTCCTTCCTGAAGGACCGGATGGGCCAGAAGATCCTGGCCGAAGCCGTGACCCTGATCGACGACCCGCTGCGGCCGCGCGGCCTGGGCTCCACCCCCTTCGACGACGAGGGCGTGGCGGTCCAGCGCCGGGCCCTGATCGACCGGGGGGTGTTGACCACCTGGCTGCTGAACACGGCCTCGGCCGCCCAGCTGGGGCTGGAGACCACCGGCCACGCCTCGCGCGGCCTGGCCGGACCGTCCGGCGTGTCCGGCCACAACCTGCACGTCGAACCGGGCGGGCGCGATCTGGCCGGCCTGATGGCTGATGCGGGGAAGGGCCTGCTGGTCACCAGCATGTTCGGGCCGTCGCTCAATCCTAATACCGGCGACTGGTCGGCCGGTGTCGGCGGCTTCTGGTTCGAGGACGGCGAGGTCGCCTATCCGGTCAACGAGGTGACCATCGCCGGCAATCTGCTGGAGCTCTACCAGAGGATCGTCCCCGGCTCGGATCTGGAGTTCCGCTCCTCCAACAACAGCCCATCCCTGCTGATCGACGGGGTGGCGATCGCGGGCAAATGAGCCCGGACCTCGACCTGCTGATCGAGGCCGCCCAAGAGGCCGGCCGCATCGCGCTCGAGACGCGCGCCCGGGGTCTCAAGGTCGAGGCCAAACCAGGCGGTTCGCCGGTCACCAACGGCGATCTGGCCGCCAACGCCTTCCTGCAGTCGCACCTGCGCACGGCCCGGCCCGACTACGGCTGGCTCTCGGAAGAGACCGCCGACGACCCGGCCCGGTTGGAGCACCGGCGGCTGTTCGTCGTCGATCCGATCGACGGCACCGTGGCCTATATGAAGAACCGGCCGTGGTGGACGGTGGCCCTGTGCGTCGTGGACCGCGATCGTCCGCTGGCCGCCGTGGTGCATGCGCCGGCCCTGGGCGAGACCTTCGCCGCGGTGGCGGGCGAGGGCGCGACCCTGAACGGACAGCCGATACAGGCTTCCGACGTTGACACCCTGGACGACGCCTCGGTGCTGGCCGACGCCGCGCTGCTGGAGGGGCCCGGCTGGGCCGAGCCCTGGCCGGCCATGCGGCTGGAACGGCGCAACTCCATCGCCTATCGCATGGCCCTGGTCGGGGCCGGCGGCTTCGACGCCGCCATCGCGCTCGGCCACAAGTGGGACTGGGACGTCGCCGCCGGCGGCCTGATCGCCTGCGAGGGCGGGGCCATCGTCTCGGACCATGCGGGCCGGCCCCACCGCTTCAACCAGCCGATCCCCCGCCAGGCCAGCCTCGTCTGCGCCGCGCCGGCGCTCCACCCGTTGATCATCAGCCGCTGCGCGCCTATTCCGCTCGGCGACGCGTAGGGATTTCCATGAACGACGACGAAAAGCAGCTTCTCCACATCGTCATCGGCGGCGAGCTTCGGCACCTGTCCGAGCCGGTGTTCCGCGACCTGTCCAAGGTCGAGTTCGTCGGCGCTTTCCCGAACTACGCCGAGGCCCGCAAGGCCTGGAAGGCGCGCGCCCAGGCGACCGTCGACAACGCCCACATGCGCTATTTCATCCTGCACGCCCACCGGCTGATCGATCCGCGGAGCGACGGCGAGTGAGAGAGATCGGGCCCGAGGAGATCGCGGCCCTGGTCGCCGCCGTCATGGCCCTGGTGGTCTGGTCGTTCCGGCTGCGCGGCCAGAACGCCTGGAATCGCGAAATGAAGCGCCGCCGCGAGGACCGAGAGGCGCGCGAACGCGGCGAAGGGCCGCCGCCCCCGCCCCGCAATCCGACGGGGCCTTGGGGCTGACTACTCCCGCCGCAGCAGGCGGTCGCTGACCAGCGTGCCCCACCAGGCGGCCTGGAAGTCCTTCTTCATGCCCACGGGGTCGTAGGCGTCGGACATCACCCAGTCCATGAACGCGATACCCTGGGGCTCGGCCTCGGTGAGATAGCGCTCGAACATGTAGTCGAGCACGCCGGTCTTGCCCTGGCGCACGTGCAGGGTCCGAAAGCTCAGCTCCTTGACCGCCTCGCGGATCGGCTCGCCCAGGTGGAAGTGGCGGTAGAGCACGCTCATGATCCCCGCACGGTCCGCCCCGGACTTGCAGTGCATCAGGGCTGGGTACTCGATCGTCTGGAACAGCTCCTGGGCATACATCATCCGTTCGCGCGACGGGATCTCGCGCGAGTACATGGTCGCATCGACCATCCTCAGGCCGTAGCGCTCGCACGCGTCCTTCTCGAGCGCATAGAAGGCGCTGTCGAAGCCGCCCCTCAGATTGATGACTGTCTTCAGGCCCCGCCGGGCCCACCACTTCAGCTGGAACGGCCAAGGCTGGTTGGCCCGGATCATGTCCGGGCCGATCCAGTGGGCGTTGGAGAAGCCGAGCCTCAGGAAGGCGTGGTCGCCCCACAGGAAGTCCCAGTAGGCGCGCGCCCTGCCGGCCAGAGTGGAGAGGTCGTAGGACGCCATGGCTGGCTCCCTAGCGCCCCTGTCCCCACATTTGAAGCGCGCTTGACTTCGCAAGCGTGACGTTCGACCGACAGGCCATGAGCCAGACCCGCCCGGAGCGGCCCATCAAGGCGATCCTGCCGCGCGTCTGGCGGGACTATCTGCGTCGCCGCTGGGGCTCGCTGGCGCTGGCGCTCGCCTCGGCCGCCGCCGCGGCCGGCCTCACCGCCTGGCTGGCCAGCAAGCTCGATCCGGCCGTCCAGAACCTGCTGGTCGACCGCGACCCCCGGGCTCTGATCGTCATTCCTCTGACCATCGCGGCCCTGGCCGTGGCGCGCGGCCTGTTCCAGGTCATCACCGCGGTGCTGGTCAACCGCATCGGTCACCGCATCGTCGGCGACGTCCAGGTCCAGCTGTTCGGCCGCATGATCCGGGCCGATCTCGCCCGGCTTCGCTCCCAGCACTCCGGCGCCTATGTCGCCTCGGTCCTCTATGACGCCAACCTGATCCGCGAGGCCTTCACCCAGGGCGTGGTCAACTACGTCCAGCACGCCCTGATTGTCGTGGCGCTGCTGATCTACCTGCTGTGGCTGGACCCGCTTCTGGCGGCCATCGTGCTGGTCTCCGCGCCCGTGGCCGGCGTAGTCCTGCGACGCTTCGCCAAGCGGACGCGCAAGGCCGCCGCCGGCGCCATGTCCGAGACCTCCGCCCTGTCCACCGCCGTCATGGAGAACCTGGACGGCGTCCGCGTGGTCAAGATGGAGGGCCGCGAGGCCGCCGAGGAGGCGCGCGTCGCCGAGGTCGTGGCGCGCCGCCAGACCCACATCATCAAAGGAGCCAACGCCCGGGCCACCGCCGCGCCCGTCACCGAGACCCTGACCATGATCGTGGTCGCCGCCGTCCTGGCCTACGCCGGCTGGCGCGCGGCCCAGGGTGGTCTGACCGTCGGCGAGTTCACCGCCTTCATCGCCTCGCTGCTGATCGTGTCGCAGTCGCTGCGGCAACTGGCCAATCTGCAGACGGTGATGAGCGAGGGCCTGACCGCCGCCCAGCGCCTGTTCGCCGCGCTGGACGTCGAGCCCGAAATCCGCGACCGCCCCGACGCCGCTGAGCTGCCCGCCGGCCCCTGCACGGTCGCGCTGGAAGGCGTCACCTTCGCCTATGGCGACGCCCCGGCCCTCACAGATGTGAGCCTGGAAGTCCGTCCCGGGGAGAGCGTCGCCCTGGTGGGGCCCTCGGGTGGGGGCAAGTCGACCATCCTCAGCCTGATCCCGCGCTTCTACGACGCCGACGCCGGTCGGGTGACGATCAACGGGACGGACATCCGCGACCTGACGGTCGCGTCCCTGCGCGCCCGCATCGCGCTGGTGACCCAGGAGCCCTTCCTGTTCGACGACACGGTGGCGGCCAACATCGCCTACGCCCGGCCCGGCGCCTCGCAGGACGAGATCGAACAGGCCGCCCGCGCCGCCGCCGCCCACGACTTCATCACCGCCCTGCCCGACGGCTACCAGACCCGCGTGGGCGAGGCCGGCGGCCGGCTGTCCGGCGGTCAGCGCCAGCGCATCGCCATCGCCCGCGCCTTCCTGAAGGACGCCCCGATCCTGCTGCTCGACGAGGCCACCTCGGCGCTTGACACCGAGAGCGAGGCCCAAGTCCAGGCGGCGCTGGAGCGCCTGATGCAGGGCCGCGCCACCTTGATGATCGCCCACCGCCTGTCCACGGTCAGGAACGCCCACCGCATCTATGTCATCGAGGCGGGCCGCGTGGCCGAGGTCGGCGATCACGCCGGCCTGGTGCGCGCCGGCGGCCTCTATTCCCGCCTGGCCCGGAGCCAGTCCCTGGAAGGCGCCGCGTGAGACCGCTGCGCTCGCCGTTCGTGCAGGGTCTGCTGTCGCGGCTGCTGGCCGGCTGGCTGCGGCTGTGCATCGCCACCATTCGCTGGCGGCAGGAGAATCTGGAGGGGGCGCAAGAGACCTGGACGTCCGGCGGGGGCGCCATCGTCTGCTTCTGGCACTCGCGCATCGCGCTCGCACCCGCCTGCTGGCCGCTCGACAAGGCCCAGGAGCCGCGCGTGCTCATCTCCCTGTCGCCCGACGGCGAGTTCATAGCCCAGGCCGTGTCGCGGCTCGGCTTTCCCGCCATCCGCGGTTCATCTTCCAAGAAGGAAGCGTTGGACAAGGCCAAGGGCGGGGCGGCCGCCTTTCGCGACGTGCTGCGCTGGATCCGCTCGGGCGGCGGGATTGCGGTGACGCCGGACGGCCCGCGGGGGCCCGCCGAAGAGATGGCCGAGGGGGCCGTCCTTCTGGCCAAGGCGTCGGGCGCGCCCGTGCTGCTCGTCGGCCTCGCCTCCCGGCCGGAGATGGTGCTGGACACCTGGGACCAGGCCCGCGTGCCTCTGCCGTTCGGACGCGGGGCCATCGTCTGGGACGGGCCCATCGTCTGGGAGGACGGCGCCGACCTCGGGGTGGTTCGCCAGGAGTGGGCTGCGCGGCTGTCGGCGGCCACGCGCCGCGCGGAGCAGATGCTGTGAGCCTCGCGCTCGCAGCCTATCGCGCGGCCACCGGCCTGGCCGAGCCGGTCGCGCCCCTGCTGCTGCGTCGCCGGGCGTCGCGCGGCAAGGAGGATCCGGCGCGGTTGGACGAACGCCTCGGCCATGCCTCAGCGGACCGGCCCGCCGGCCCGCTGGTCTGGGTGCACGGCGCCAGCGTGGGCGAGACCCTGTCGGCCCTGCCGCTGGTCGAGCGCATCGGCCGCGAGCGGCCCGGCGTGACGGTCCTGGTGACCTCGGGCACCCGCGCCTCGGCCGACCTGCTGCGGCCCCGCCTGCCCCCATTCGCCGTCCATCAGTACGTGCCCATAGATGCGCCGGGCGCCGCCGCACGCTTTCTGGACCACTGGCGGCCGGACCTGCTGGTTCTGCTGGAAAGCGAACTCTGGCCGAACCTGCTGCTGCAGGCGAAGGCGCGCGGCTGCAGGCTGGCCCTGGTCAGCGCCCGCATCACCGACCACTCGGCCGAGGGCTGGTCGCGCCTGAAGGGCGCGGCGCGGCGGCTATTGTCCGGCTTCGACCTGATCCTCACCCAGGACGACCTGTCGGCCCAGCGGCTCGAGACGCTGGGCGCCACGGTCCAGGGCCGCGCCAACCTCAAGCTGGTCGGGTCCCCTCTCGAGCACGACCGGGGCGAGTTCGAGCGCCTCAGCTCCGCCATGGGCGACCGCGCCGTCGTCGTATCGGCCAGCACCCACACGGGCGAGGAAGCCCTGGCCGACGAGGCCGTGGCCCGCCTGCCGGACCGGCCGCTGCACATCATCGCCCCGCGTCATCCAGCCCGCGCCGACGCCATAGAAGCCGAGCGGATGCTGGCCGGCCGCTCGGTGGCGCGCCGCTCGCGGGGCGAAGCCCTGGCGCCCGACGTCGACGTCTATCTGGCCGATACGCTGGGCGAGCTCGGCCTGTTCTTCCGTCTGGCGGATGTGGTGGTGCTGGGCGGCGGCTGGACCGAGGGCGTCGGCGGTCACAATCCCCTCGAGCCCGCGCGCCTCGGCAAGGCGACCGTCAGCGGGCCGTCCGTCGGCAATTGGCGCGGTGTCTTCGCCGGCATGGTCGAGGCGGACGCCGTAAGGCTGGCGGAGCCCTCCCAACTTGCCGAAGTGGTGGGCGATCTACTGGCCCATCCCGACGAAGCTTCGGCGCTGGGGGAACGCGGACGGGCCTTCGCGCGTCGTGAGGACGGCGCCCTGGATCGTCTGTGGGCGCAGCTGAGGCCTCTGGTTCCCGCATGAAGCTCAACACGCCGCGCTGGTGGTATTCCCGCGACGCCCGCCACGGGCGGGTCCTGCGCACCCTTTTGTCGCCCGTCTCGGCCCTCTACGCCCGCGAGAGCCGCCGGCGGCTGGCCCAGAAGCAGGGGATCGATCCAGGCGTACCCGTCATCTCGGTCGGCAATCTGACCGTCGGCGGCTCGGGCAAGACGCCCGTGGCCCGCGAGATCCTCAATGTCCTGGCCAAGGCCGGGGTCGACGGCCACGCCGTCTCGCGCGGCTATGGCGGCAAGGAGATCGGCCCGCTGATGGTCGACCCGGATGTGCACCGGTCCGAGGACGTCGGCGACGAGCCGCTGATGCTGGCCGCCCAGCATCCCGTCTGGGTGGCCCGCGACCGGGCCGAGGGCGCCATGGCCGCCGTCGAGGCGGGCGCCGAGACGCTCGTTCTGGACGACGCGCACCAGAACCCTTCGGTGAAGAAGACCCTGTCGATCGTGGTCGTCGACGGCGAGACCCGCGACGGCGAATGGCCCTTTGGCGACGGTGCGGTCTTCCCGTCCGGTCCCATGCGCGAGCCGCTGGAGGAGGGGCTGGCCCGCGCCGACGCCGTGGTGATCCTGCTGCCGTCGGACGTGCCCGAGGCCGATCCGGAACTGCTGAAGCTGTTCGGCGGTCTGCCGGTCCTGATCGCGCGGCTGACGCCGCTTAAGGAGCCGACCGAGCCGCCGGACCCCAAGGTCGGTTTCGCCGGCGTGGGCAAGCCGTGGAAGGTCGAGCGCGCCATGAAGGCAGCGGGCATCGAGCTCAAGGAGTTCTGCGCCTATCCCGATCACGGCGCCTATACGGACGCCGACCTCCGGCGCCTTCAGGGCCTGGCCGAACGGCACAGCGCCGCGCTGATCACCACGGAGAAGGACTGGGTCCGCCTGCCGCCCGCCTGGCGGCCGCGCATCGAGGCCTGGCCCGTCCGCGCCCGCTTCGACGACGAAGCGGCCCTGATGCGCCTGCTGAAGATCGAAGTGAAGGACTAGTCCGCGCGGTAGATCCGCCCCGCGCGCATCACGAAGCCGACGCGCTCCAGCTCGGTCACGTCGGTCAGGGGGTCGCCGGAGACCGCGATCAGGTCCGCCGCCATGCCGGGGCGCAGCGCGCCGACCTGGTCGGCGATCTGCAGATGCTCGGCCGCGCCGATCGTGGCGGCCTGGATCGCCTGCAGCGGCGTCAGGCCGCAGCGGACCAGGAGCGCGAACTCTTGAGCGTTGTCGCCATGGGCCGACACGCCGCTGTCCGTCCCAAATGCGATCCGCACGCCGGCCTCGTGGGCCCGGCGGCACATGTCGAGCATCAAGGGCCCCGCCTCCAGCGCCTTGGCCGTCTGTGCAGGCGTGAAGAAGTTGTCCGGGCTCGACGCGATGCGGGCCACGAAGTCGCCGGCCAGAAGGGTCGGCACCAGCCAAGCCCCGTTCTGGCGCATCAGGCGCATGCCCTCGGCGTCGAGATAGGTGCCGTGCTCGATGGAATCGCCGCCGGCGCGCAGGAAGCTGTTGATCCCGTCCGCCCCGTGGGCGTGGGCGGTTACCCGACGACCCATTCGGTGGGCGGCGTCGACGATGGCCTCAAGCTCCTCGTCGGAGAACTGCTGGTTCAGGCCCGCCGAAGTGTTCGACAGCACCCCGCCGGTGGCCGTGATCTTGATCAGGTCCGCGCCCAGACGGATCTGCTCCCGCACGGCGCGGCGGCAGTCGTCCGCGCCGGAACAGACGGCCTCCGAGCGCAGCACCTCCAGGACCTCCGGCATGTAGCCGTGGCTGTCGCCATGACCGGCGTGCGGGCTGATCGAGGCGCCCGAGGCGATGATCCGCGGGCCTGCCACATGGCCCACGGCGATGGCCTCGCGCAGGGCGAAGATGGCCTCGGAGGTCGCGCCCAGATTGGCCACGGTGGTGAAGCCGGCCTCGAGCGTGATCCGCGCATAGTGAGCTCCCTGCAGGGCTTCGGAGGCGCGGGTGCGTGTCACCGTCTCCAGCCGGGCGTTGGGCCCCTGTTCGCGGGTGATGTGCACGTGGCTGTCGATCAGGCCCGGCAGGACGAAGCTGTCGCGCAGGTCCACGACCCGGCCCTGTCCCTCGCCGACGTAGCCGTCCTCGATGCGGACGACCCGCCCGGCCTCGACGACCACCGTCTGCTCGGTCTCGACCCGCCCCGTGGCCGGATCGGCCAGCAGCCGCCCCGCCTGGACGAAGGTCAGGCCGCCCTCCGCGGTCTGCGACGCCGCCGCCGGAGCCAGTCCCAACAGGGCGACCGCCGTCGCCACGAGCCATGAACGCATGCCGTCCTCCCCTCAGAGGCGCTCACCCTACCGCGCTGACTCGTCGCACGGGAAGCGGGTTGATCCGGGGAACCCTTTCGGGTTTTCATTTTGACCAGGGCGGAGCGTGGAACGGGTGGCGTGATGCTTTCCAGACGTGGTGTGATGATCAGCGGCGCGGGACTCGCGCTGGCGGGGTGCGCCTCGACCCAGAGGCTGGTCGAGATGTCGGACCCGCTGGCGCCGCCTGCGATCCAGACCGCCGCGCTCGAGCCGGCCCCCGTGACGCCGCGCGTCGCCCCGCCGCTCGATCCGCAGGGCATGATCCCCGTCTCGCTTCGCGAACGTGCGCTCGAGGCGCTGGACCATCACGCGGCCTCGATCCCGAACCGCGACCGCATCTATATCGTGAACTTCTCCTCCCACTCGGCCCAGCCGCGCATGGTCGAACTTGACCTGGTCAGCGGCCAGGCGCGGGCGATTCACACCTCGCACGGCGTCGGCTCGGACCCGACGCACACGGGCTTCGCCCACGGCTTTTCCAACACGCCCGATTCCCACGCCTCTTCCGTGGGCGCCTATCGCACCGCGGGCGAGGGCTGGGGAGCCCGGCACGGCGACAACGTCCTGCTGGACGGGCTGGACGCCACCAACTCCAACGTGCGCGACCGGGCCATCATCGTCCACGCCGCCGACTACTGCGAGCCGGACTTCCTGGCCCGCGAAGGCAAGCTGGGCCGCAGTTTCGGCTGTTTCGCCACCAGCTTCGCCGACCTCGCCTACCTCCGCCCCCGCATGTCGGAAGGCCGCCTGCTCTACGCCGGGATCGTTCTCTAGCCGGCTGTTAAGGAAGCTGAACGTTCCCGTGTCGCGCGAGCCACAGGACTCGCGGGACTCGCGCCGGAACCTTGTTCGGCCTGCCGTATTCATTGACCTGAGCCGATAGCGGAGTCTTTATCGGCTCTAGGACACCGGACAGCCGGCCGTCCTGCAGGGGAGTGAAGCGTCGGGATGATCCGTAAGGGTCCAGTTTGTGTGGCGATCGCCGCCGGGCTCATCTGCTCGGGTCTGGCCCTGTCCGCGCACGCCCAGACGCCCCGCCGTTCCGAAAGCCTGACCGGTGGCCAGGCCTCCGAAACCCAGGCCCAGCGCCGCCCCGGCCTGCAGTTCGGCTCCGATGGCCGCTGGGGTCTCAACCTCGATGTCCAGCAACCGGTGGGCCGTGAGGCCGACTGGAACGACGTGGACGCCAGCGCCCACTTCCGCCTCTCACCTTCGCTGCGTCTGCAAGGCTCCGTCGGTCTGGGCGAGCGTCGGCCCGACCCCGCCCGGCCCGCCGAGCGCGACCGCGACCAGCCGCGCGTGCGGCTCGAGACCATCTTCCGCTTCTAGGGCAGGGTTCGGAGCCGAGGTTTCAGCCGCCTTCGGGCGGCTTTTTCGTATCTAGCTTGCCCACGCGCCGCCTGAGCAGCCGGTCCGACAGGGCCTCGGCGTGTTTCAGGGTGAAGGCCAGGGCCGCCGGGTTGCCGCGCTTGGGCCCGATCGTGTCCGCCACCACGGCGCCGCGCTCGCCGAGCGGGCGGGCCGCGCCGGTGGTGGTGTCCACCGCCGTCTGGTGCTCGATCTCGGCGTTGAACTCCGCGCCCATCAGGATGATCTGCACGCTCAGCCAGGTCCACAGCAGGAAGCCCATCATCGCCGCCAGCGGACCGTACGAGGCCGTGCGCACGAAGGTCTGCAGGTACCAGCTGAAGATCAGCGACAGGGTGAGGCTGAGCACCGCCGCCAGGATCGCGCCCGGCGTCAGCCACCGCCATCGGGCCCGCGCCCGGCACGGGCCGTAGCGGTAGATGATGGTCAGCGCCGCCATGTAGACGAGTAGAAGCAATGGCCAGCGCAGGGGGGCGAGATGCTCCCACTCTTCCGCAAGACCGAAGACGCCCAGGACCACTGGCACGCCGACGACGAGACCGGCGGTCACCAGCACGCTGATCAGGCCGGTCAGGGTGAACAGCATGCAGACCAGGTTGTATTTGACGATGTTGCGCTTTTCGACCTCGTGATAGGCAACGTTGAGACCGTAGAAGAGCACCTTGATGGCCCCATTCGCCGTCCACAGCGACAGGGCGAGCGTCCAGAACAGGGTGAAGGTCAGCTCGGTGTTCGAGTTCTCGGCGAGACGCTGCATCTCGGCGCTGAGGAACTCGGCCACGTTCCCCGGCATGGCCGAATAGAGGAAATACAGGCGCTTGGCCGCGTCGTTCGGGTCCGCGAACAGGCCATAGATGGTCACGAAGGCGCCGAGCGTGGGAAACAGCGACAAGAGTATGAAGAAGGTCACCCCGCCCGAGACGAACCCGACCCGGTCGCCGAAATAGGAGGCGCTGGTCCGCCAGACGATGTCGATCCAGCCCTTGCGGGGGATGCGCTCCGGACGGTGCGCACAGCGGCCGCGTCCCGGCTCCCTGGCCTCATAGTCATCGGGCGTGAGAGGTCCGGCGGGCGCGGGTTCGGGCGCCGGCATGGGGACCTTGCCGCGTCGGATCAGGTGCGAGGCCGCCGCACCGGCGGCCAGTCCCGCAAGAGCGGTGGCACCTATCGCCCATGCGCCCCTGACCGGGTTGCGGTCCCCAACCTTCGCCATGAGGGCGGAAACGAGCCGCGACGGCTATGGTTGCCATGACCTCCGCCCGGGTCCACATGCGCGGCATGACAACCCTCGTGAAGGCCTGGAAGGCCGCCCAGGAGAGCCTGAAGGCCGCTGGCGTCGACAGCCCGGCCATCGACGCGCGCCTGTTGCTCGAGGCGGCGGCCGGCGTGACCCGCCTGGACATCCTCACCGACCCGCACCGCGACCTGGCCGAGGCCGAGCAGGCGACCTACGATGGCTATATCGAACGCCGCCTGCGCCGCGAGCCGGTCGCGCGCATCCTCGGCCGCAAGGCCTTCTGGAAGGTTCTGCTCAGCCTCACGCCCGATGTCCTGATCCCGCGCGCGGACACCGAGACCGTGGTCGAGACGGCGCTGAAGGCCTTTCCGGAACAGGCGCGCTTTTCCGTCCTGGACATGGGCGTCGGCTCAGGAGCGATCCTGCTGTCGATCCTCGCGGATCGGCCAGCGGCCAAGGGATTGGGCGTCGACATCTCCGAGGACGCCCTGGCGGTCGCCCGCGACAACGCCGCGAACCTGGGACTGGCCGACCGCGCCGCCTTCCTGCGCACCGGCTGGGCCGACGGCCTGGGCGACGCGACCTTCGACCTGGTGGTTTCGAACCCGCCCTACATCCGCTCCGAAGAGATCGAGAGGCTGGATCCGGAGGTTCGCGAGCACGACCCCCGGCTGGCGCTGGACGGAGGACCGGACGGGCTCGACGCCTATCGGGTCCTGGCGCCCGAGGCGATGAGGGTGCTCAAGCCGCTCGGCGTCTTCGTCGTGGAGATCGGATGGGACCAGGCGGACGCGGTTCGCGAGCTGTTCCAGCAAGCCGGCGCCGAGGGCGTCGAGGTCATCCAGGACCTGGGCGCACGCGATCGCGTGGTGACCGGCTTCAAGCCCGCGAAGGTCTAATCGACGAAACCCCTTGGAATGCGGCGCTTGGCGCGCTAAGTCTTGGGCGTTCCCGACAACTCGCAGTGCGCATGGCCCGTTCGGCCGGTTCAAGGCGAAGAGACCGCGAACGGCCCTCAGTGAGGTCCGGCCCCGCGGCGGGGAACGTCCAGGTTCATGGCGCGCGCATCCGGGGGACGGGCTCCCGGACGGCCCAGGAACGAAGCCGCCGACAGGCCTGACCGGCCGGGCGCGACACGCGGTATCGGTGAATGAGAGACTTCAAGGGCATGAAGCGGCAACGGGGCCGCAATCGGCGCTCCGGCGGCGGCCAGAGCGGCGGCCAGAGCAACAACCCGAACCGCTCGTTCGACTCCAACGGGCCCGAAGGCATCAAGGTCCGCGGCAACGCCCAGACCGTTTATGAGCGCTATCAGCAGCTGGCGCGCGACGCGACGTCGTCGGGCGACCGCATCCTGGCCGAGAACTATCTCCAGCACGCCGAGCACTATTTCCGCCTGCTGCGCATCATGCAGCCGAACCGGCCGGTGACCGAGATCGCCGCGCGCGAAGGCCTCGGCCAGGGCTTCGATATCGATTTCGAAGACGAATCCGGCGCACAGGCCGCCCAGTTCGCCGCCGAAGCCGCCCGGGCCGAAGCTCAGGCCCAGCAGCAACAGCAACAGGCCCAGCAGAACCAGCCGCGGGAGCGGGACCGCGACCGGGACCGGGATCGCGACAACCGCGAACCTCGCGAGGCGCGCGAGGGAGCCGATGATCGCTCGGAAGCCCGCAGCGAGGAGCGCGAGGACGGCGAGGCCCGCGAGAGCGGCCGCCGCGAGTCGCGCCGCGAACGCTACGAGCGGCGCAAGCAGGAACGCTACAGCCGCGACGGCGACCAGGCCGAAGGCGCCGCCGATCCCATGCCGGTGATCGAGCCGGAAGCCCGCCCGGAGCCCCGCGAGGAGCGCGGGGCTGAGCACATGCCGAGCTTCCTGACCCGGTCGGCGACGCCGACGGCCGAGCCGGCTGGCGAAGACACGCCCGCGCCGCGCAAGCGCGGACGGCCGAAGAAGGCCGAAACCGTCGCGGCCGACGAAGAGGCCTGACCTAAAGCTCAAAGGAGCGGGCGACCGTGTGGGGCCTGGCCAATCCTGACCGCTTCATGCGCCTGACGCGCGGCTGGGGCCTCGCGCTGGGCCTCATGGCCGCTGTCCTGATCGCCTGGGCCCTGTGGCTCGGCTTCATCGCGCCCGAGGACTACCAGCAGGGCGACACCGTCCGGATCATGTTCGTGCACGTCCCGGCCGCCTGGGTCGCCCTGGCGGCCTATGTGGGACTCGGCGCGGCGAGCTTTTCCGCCTTCGTGTGGCGACACAACCTGGCTGAGGCCGCGGCCAAGACCTGCGCGCCTCTCGGCGCGGCCTTCACGGTCCTGGCCCTGATCACCGGATCGCTTTGGGGCCGACCCATGTGGGGCGCCTGGTGGGTGTGGGACGCCCGGCTGACGTCGGTGGTGGTGCTGCTGCTCTTCTACCTCGGTTGCATCGCCCTGCGGGCGGCGATGGACGACGAGACGCGCGGAGGTCGGGCGGCGGCGATCCTGGCCATGGTGGGGCTGGTGAACCTGCCGATCGTGAAATTCTCCGTGGACTGGTGGAGCACCCTGCACCAGCCGGCCTCGGTGTTCCGCGCCGACGGACCGACCATGACGGCCGAATATCTGTGGCCTCTGCTGCTGATGGGGCTGGGCTACAGCCTGGCCTTCGGCGCCCTGTGGATCACCGCGATCCGCACGGAGGTGGTCCGGCGCCGGGTCGCGGTGCGCGCGGCGCGGCTGGCGGGAGACGCCTGATGCTCGACCTCGATATGGGACGCTACGGCTTTTACGTCTGGGGCTCCTATGGGATCACCGCCCTGGTCCTCGGCGGGTTGGCGGTGAAGGTCTGGCTCGACGCCCGCCGCGCCCGGCGCGCGCTGGATGAGACGGAGCCGCGCCCGTGAGGCCCTGGTACCCGCTCCTGATCCTGGTGCTGGTCGCGGGCATCTGGATCTACATGCGCCAGGGGCCCGCGCCGGCCGAGACGCTGCAGGTCGGCCGCACCCTGCCCGAGGTGACCGTGATTCCCCTGGCGGGGGGCGATCCGCGCCCGCTGTCCGAGGAGGTGGTGGGCGTCACCGTGGTCAACGTCTTCGCCAGCTGGTGCGCACCCTGCCGGGCCGAGCATCCGGTGCTGCAGCAGTTGAGCCGCGAGGGCGTGCGCATCGTCGGCCTCGCCTACCGGGACGAGCCGGCCAACACCCAGGCCTTCCTGACCGAGCTCGGCGATCCCTACTTCCGTGTCGTGACCGACCCGCAAGGGACGACGGATACGCCGCTGGGCCTGGCCGGAGCGGTGCCCCAGACCTTCGTGGTGGCGGCCGACGGCGAGGTTCTGTTCCGCCATTCCGGGCCGCTGGTCGGCACGGACGGCGAGACGGCCCTGGCCGAAATCCGAGACCTGGCGGGCCCGCGTTAACCCTTTATTCGAAAGGGTTTCGTTAACCACGTTTGCATGACCGCGCCGATCCGTCCGGGCCTGACCCCACAGCTTCAGCCGATGCCTGGGGCGACCAAGAGCCCTGCCGCGCTCGCGGCCCAGCGGGCCTTCTTCCAGGCTGCCCTGCAGCAGGCGGGCGCGCCCCAGGCCGCGCAACCGGCCGCTCCTGCCGCCCCGCCCGTCCGCGCCGCCGCGCCGGCGGCTGCGCCCAATGCGAGCGAAAGCGCGCCCCTGCCCCGGCCGGGCCTGCACCTCGACATTCGGGTCTGACCTCGCGGCCGGTGGCGGGCTGTCGCTCCAAAACACACCGCCAAACCGCCAAATACCGCCAAGCCGTCACGGGAGGCCGTGCCGGCCTCTGGCTTCATGTCGCGGTGCGGCGAGATCATCGGCCCAGTCTAAGCGCCGCCTCGACACCGAGCGTCGGCGACACTGACTTTCGGCCAAGCACAGGAACGCGCGCGGAATTTTTCCGACAGATGCGGGCGCCGGGGTTCAGGTGTTCCCGCTCGAGGCCCCTGGCTCGGCCGCCGCCTCCGCCGCCTTGCGCTTCTTCGGCTTGTCCTTGGCCGGTTTCGCCTCGGGCTCCGCGGCGGAGCCTTCGCCCAGCCGGGTCAGGAGCTTGAGGAAGCCTTCGCGCTTAGGCTTGGGCAGCAGAGACAGGATGCGCTTGTCGGCCGCCTTCACCCGTGGGCGCATGATCTCAAGCGCCTCACGGCCCGCGGCCGTCACCCGCACGGTCTTGGCCCGGCCGTCGGTGGCGGAGCGTTCGCGCTCGAGCAGGCCCTTGGCGATCATCCGGGCGGTGAGTTCCGCCAGGGTGGAACGGTCGATGCCGGTGGCCGTGACCAGGTCGGTCTGCGACGGCGCCTCAAGTTCGGCGGCCGCAGCCAGCAGGGCGAACTGGCGCTGGGTCAGGGCGCCGGAGCCTGTTTCCTCGGCGAAGACGCCGAGCGCGGCCTGCAGGGCGCGGTGGAGAAGATGACTCGGAGAATCGGCCAGAGCGCCGCTCGCCTTGCGTTTACCGGACTTGGCCATGCCGTGCTCCCAAGCGTGACTGATCCGGGCACGGTGTTTCGCATGCGGAAGGCTCAGGACGGCGACAGGCCTGCGTCAGGCGCGTGACGGTCTAGGGGGCGGTGTCCGGCTGGGTCGGCGCCATCGGATCGGACGGCTCGTCGTCCTTCACCATGTTGCGCATGATCAGAGGAATGTTCGACAGGCCGAACACGGACGAGGCGATCCAAAGCACGCCCCGGAAACTGACCCAGACGTCGGCCGGGTCGACGTTCGAGCGACCGAGCTGGCCTGCGGCCCAGGCGACGAGCGCCTCGTTGCGGACCAGTTCGTTGACGATGGCCACGCCGGCGAAAAACAGGCCGTAGCGGATCGTCAGGATGGTCCAGGCCCGGTCGTTGATCGGAATGACCGTGCCCAACAGGGCCTTGAGCGGCTGCTTCTTCATCCAGGCGCCGCCCAAGAGCGCGATCGCCAGCCCGGTGTTGAGCGCCGTCACCTTGATCTTCACCCAGATGTCGTCCTGCGTCAGAACGGTCAGAAGACCGAAGACCAGGGCGAAGCCGCCCACGATCAGCGGCAGCAAGGCCAGGCGCTTCTCGACGATCAGCCCCACCGCCACGCCGATGGCCGAGCCCGCGACCAGCACCCAGGTGGCGTTGATGAGAGCCTCGTCGCCATCCATTCCGCGCGCGATGCGGAGGAAGGCGAAGGTCAGGGCGAAGGCCAGCAGGCCCCCGAAGTCGACCGCCTGACGCAGGCCGGAGTGGGACTTGGCGCTCATCGCGTATCCTCGGGAAGTCCGACCAGGGAGCGGGCGAAGGCGCGGGCGTCAAACGGCTGGAGATCGTCGATCCCCTCGCCCACGCCGATCAGCTTGATCGGGGCGTCCGAGGCCTGGGCCACCGGCACCAGGACCCCGCCCCGCGCGGTTCCATCCAGCTTGGTCATCACCAGACCAGATACGTAGGCGGTGCGGCCAAAGATCTGCTCCTGCGCCAGAGCATTGCGCCCCACCGTGGCGTCGAGGACCAGCAGGGTCTCGTGCGGGGCGTCCGGATCGATCTTCTTGAGGACGCGGACGACCTTCAGAAGCTCGTCCATCAGCGCCTGCTTGTTCTGCAGCCGGCCGGCGGTATCGATGAGCACGACGTCGAAGCCTTCGGTCTTCGCCTTGGTGAAGGCGTCGAAAGCGAGCCCGGCGGCGTCCGCGCCCTGGCGGCGGGCCTCGAAATGGGCGCCGGCGCGTTCGGCCCAGATCTTCAGCTGTTCGACGGCGGCGGCGCGGAAGGTGTCGCCGGCCACCACCATGACCTTGGCGCCCTCGCGGGTCAGCTTGGCGGCGATCTTGCCGAGCGTGGTGGTCTTGCCCGAGCCGTTCACGCCCACGAACAGGACCACATAGGGACGCGGGCCCGACAGGGGATCGAAGTCAGCTTGGCGCGGCAGAAGCTCGGCGGCCACGGCGTCGGCCAGCGCTGTGCGCACCTCGGTCTCGTCAGACGCCTTGCCGAAGCGAAGCTCGCCGAAGCGGGCGGCGATCCGCGCGGCGGCGGCCGGGCCGAGGTCGGCCTCGATCAGCTCCTCCTCCAGGGCGTCCAGCTGGGCGGCGGTCAGGGGCTCGCGCGTGGCGAAGGCCTGGACCACCTGTTCGGACATCTGTTTCGAGGAGCGCGACAGCCCCTCGGTCAGGCGCGAGAACCAGCCGCCCTTCTTCTCGGCCATGATCAGATCAGGCCTTCGGCTTCGGCGAGAGCCTTCAGCGACACCAGCGGGCGCGGCCCCCAGTGGGCGATGACTTCGGCGGCCGCCAGCGAGCCCAGCTTGCCGCAGGTCTCCAGCGGCAGGCCGCGCGCCAGGCCGAGCAGGAAGCCGGCGGCGTACTGATCCCCGGCGCCGGTGGTGTCGACCACCTTGTCGACCGGATAGGCGGCGACCTCGACCCGCTGCTCGTCGCGGACGATGACCGAGCCCTTTTCGCTGCGGGTGACGGCGGCGACCTCGACGATGGGACGCAGCCGGGCCAGGGCCGCCTCGAAGTCGGTTTCCTGGAACAGGCTGAGCAGTTCGGCCTCATTGGCCAGGACGATGTCCACCGAGCTCTCGATGAACGGCAGGAGTTCGTCGCGCCAGCGGTCGACCACGAAGGTGTCCGAGAGCGTTACCGCCACCCGGCGGCCGGCCGTGTGGGCGATCTCGGCGGCGCGCACGAAGGCCGCGCGGGCGTCGGCCGGGTCGAACAGATAGCCTTCCAGATAGAGAATCTCGGAGTTGCGCACGAGGTCGGCGTCGATGTCGTCGGGCGTCAGCTGGTTGGCGGCGCCCAGGAAGGTCGACATGGTCCGCTGGCCGTCGCCGGTCACATTGATGAGCGAGCGGCCCGTGGCCGGGCCCGAGGACAGATAGGCGGTGTCGAAGGTCGCGCCGATCGCCTGCATGTCGTGGCGGAAAACCTGGCCCAGCTGGTCCTCAGCGACCTTCCCGATATAGGCCGCCCGGCCGCCAAAGGACGCGGCGCCCGCGATCGTGTTGCCGGCCGAGCCGCCCGAAGCCTCCACGCCCGCGGCCATGGCCGCGTAGAGGCTGACGGCGCGGGCCTCGTCGATGAGCATCATCGAGCCCTTCACCAGGCCCTCGCGTTCGAGGAAGGCGTCATCGCAGGGGGCCAGAACGTCGACGATGGCGTTGCCGACGGCGCAGAGGTCGTGAGTGGTTTCGGTCATGGCCCGCGATTAGCCTTTTGACGCCCCGCTCGCCAGTGCGGGCTTCAAATCCGCGGGAAGCCGCGCCAGAAGGCGGCCATGCCCAGGCTCTGCATCCTCACCCCCGATCCCGACGACGAGTCCTTCCATAGCCGCTGGCGCGAGGTCTTCGCCCGCATGGCCGAGCCGCTCCAGGCCGCCGGCGCGACGGTCGAGGGCCGGGCCTGGACGACGGACGAGGACCTGTCGGGCTTCGACCTGATCCTGCCGCTGATGGTCTGGGGCAACTATCGCGCCGTGGACCGGTGGCTGGACCGGGTGGCGGACTGGGAGCGGCAGGGCCTGCCGATCCAGAATCCACCGTCGGTCCTGCGCTGGAACGTCGACAAGATCTACCTCGACCGGCTGCGCCAGGGCGGGGCGCCGACGCCGCCGACGGTCTGGGTCGAGCGGGGCGATGCGGAGGCCGTGCGCCGGGCGCGCGAGCAGATCGGCTGGACCGATGTGGTCCTGAAACCCCGCCGCTCCGGCGGGGCCTACCGGACCCACCGGCTGATGGCCGATGATCCGCTGGACTTCGAGGCCATCGAGGCGCCGGCGATGATCCAGCCCTACTTCCCGGGCGTGGGCGCGGAGGGCGAGGTCTCGCTGATCTTTTTCGAAGGCCGCTTCAGCCACGCCATCCGCAAGGTGGCCGCCAAGGGCGACTTCCGCGTCCAGCCCGACTGGGGCGGCGAGGTCACCCGCGCCGAGCCGGACGATGCCGAAATGGCCGCCGCCCAGGCCGCTCTCGCCGCCATCGAGGAAGGGCCGCTGCTCTACGCCCGCGTCGACATGGTCCGCGACCAGGAGAACCGGCCGGTGATCATGGAGCTCGAGCTGCTCGAGCCCGACCTCTACCTGGGCTACGAGGCCGGCGCCCAGGCGCGCTTCGTCGAGGCGGTCCTCGGTCGCGCCTGAGCCCTAGAGGTTCAACAGCGCCGGATCGCCGCCCTGGGCGGAGATGTTGTTGCTGATGGCCTTCTCGGACGCATAGCGGATCAGGCTGTAGGGGCCGCCGGCCTTGGGGCCGGTGCCGGACAGGCCCTCGCCGCCGAAGGGCTGGACGCCGACCACCGCGCCGATGATCGAGCGGT
>CAMPGL010000016.1 GCA_946885435.1 uncultured Brevundimonas sp.
CCAGCCTGACGGCGCGCGAGAATGTCGCCCTGGTGACCGAGATCGCCGAGGCGCCGTTGAAGCCCGAGGACGCCCTGGCGATGGTGGGTCTCGAGGATCGGCTCGACCATTTTCCCGCTCAGATGTCCGGGGGCGAGCAGCAACGGGTGGCCATCGCACGCGCCGTCGCCAAGCAGCCCTCCGTCCTGCTCTGCGACGAGCCCACGGGAGCGCTCGACTTCGCCACGGGGGTCCGCGTGCTGGAAGCGCTGAAGACGGTGAACGACAATCTCGCCGCCACCACGCTCCTGATCACGCACAACGCCAGCATCGCCGGCATCGCCGACCGCGTGGTGGTCTTCTCCGACGGGCGGGTGAGCAAGGTCGAGGAGAACCGGACCCGGCGCCTGCCCAGCGAGATCTCCTGGTGACCGGGCCCTTCGCCGCTTTGGGCAGCCTGGACCGGAAACTGGTCCGCGAGCTGTGGGCCATGAAGGTCCAGGCGCTGGCCATCGCCTTCGTCATCGCCGGTGGCGTGACCGTGCACCTGATGGCGGCCGGCATGCTGAGTTCTCTGCAGGACACGCGGCGCGCCTATTACGAGGCCAATCTGTTCGCCGATGTCTGGGCGCCGACGGTCAGGGCGCCGCTGCACCTGATCGAGGATATCCGGGCCATCGACGGCGTTCAGGCGGCGGCCGCCAGGATCCGGGCGCCGGCCCTGTTCGCCATGGAGGGGATGAGCGCCCCGGCCAGCGGCGAGATCATCTCACTGCCCGATACGGAGGAGGTTTCGGTCAATCGCCTGCACCTCGTTCGCGGCCGTCTGCCGACGGCCGGGCAGCGCGACGAGGCCGTCGTTCTGAAATCGTTCGCCGACGCCCACGGTTTGGATATCGGCGACGCGATCCCGGTCACGCTCTACGGCGGGCGCCGCCGGATCGTCGTGGTCGGCGTGGCCCTGTCTCCCGAGCACGTCTACGCCATCGCGCCGGGGCAGTTCGTGCCCGACGACCGCCTGTTCGGCGTGCTGTGGATGCGTCGCGCGGCCCTCGCCCAGGCCGTCAACCAGGCCGGAGCCTTCAACGAGGCGGTGGTCCGGCTGTCCCGCGACGCCTCGGAGCCCGCGGTGATCGATGCTCTGGATCGCCTGCTGGCCGCCTACGGCGCGCCCGGCGCCTATGGTCGCGCCGACCAGGTCTCCGACGCCTTCGTGTCGAGCGAGATCGACCAGCTGACCACGATGGGACGGGTGCTGCCCCCAATCTTCCTGCTGGTCGCCGCCTTCCTCGTGAACGTCGTGGTGACGCGGCTGATCGCCGTTCAGCGGGCGAGCATCGGACTGCTGAAGGCCTTCGGCTACCGGGATCGCGACATCGTCGCGCACTTCCTCAAGCTGGTAGGCGCCATGACGGCTGTCGGCATCCTGATCGGGGGCGCCGCGGGAACCTGGCTCGGCCAGGTCATGGCCGAGCTCTACATGGAGTATTATCGCTTTCCCTACCTGCTGTTCCGGGCGGATCCGGCGGACTACGCCCTGGTCGTCGGGGTGGCGGCGGCGACGGTGATGGGGGGCGCGGCCCTGGCCGTGCGTCGCGCCGCGCAGCTCAGCCCGGCCGAGGCCATGACACCGGCCCCGCCGCCCGACTACTCGAAGGCGCTGGGCGCGCGGATCACCCGTATGCCGCTGATCGACCAGCAATCCCGGATGATTCTCCGACAGATCGTGCGCTGGCCCTGGCGAGCCGGACTGACGATCGCGGGGGTCGCGGCCTCGGGCGGGCTGCTGATCGCGACCTCGTCCATGATGGACGGCATGAGGCTGATGATCGCCTCCAGTTTCAGCGTGTCCAATCCTCACGACGTGTCCGTCAGCTTCGTCGAGCCCCGGTCACGCGCGGCCCTGTTCAGCCTGTCGCGCGAAACGGGCGTGCTCGCCGCGGAAGGCTTTCGGGTCGTGCCTGTCCGGCTGCGTCACGGAGCGCGCGAGGAGCGGGCCGTCATCACCGGAGCTCCGCTCGACGCGACGCTCTCGCGAGTGGTCGATGCGAGGAACCGGACGATCTCACCTCCGCCCGGCGGCCTGATCCTGTCCAGCGACCTGGCTGCGACCCTGGACGTGACGGCGGGCGACACCGTCGACGCCCAGGTCGCCGAGGGCAGAAGACCCCTTCTGGAGCTTCCGGTCTCAGCCGTCGTCAGCAGCTATGTGGGGTCGAGCGCCCGCATGTCGATCGAGGACCTGAACCGGGCCCTCGAGGAGGGGCCCCGGGTTTCAGGAGCCTGGCTGACCATCGACCCGGCCCGGGCCGAGGACCTCTATGCGCGTTTCAAGGAAATGCCGGCGGTCGTCGGCGTCAGCCTGCAGGCGGACGCGGTCCGGCGCCTGGCCGCCATGCTCGACGAGAACCTGGGCCGGGCCGTCTTCATCCACATCTTCTTCGCCGGCTTGATCGCCTCGGGCGTCGTCTACAACACCGTGCGCATCTCCTTCGCCGAACGGCAGCGAGAGCTCGCCTCCCTGCGGGTGCTGGGCTTTTCGCGGGCGGACGTTTCCTACATCCTGCTGGGCGAAGTGGCGTTCCTGACCCTGCTGGCGCTGCCGCTGGGCGCGGCGGCGGGAGCCCTGCTGTCCCGGTATCTCTCGGTGGCCATGAGCTCGGACCTGTTCCGCCTGCCCTTCGTCATCGCGCCGGCCACCTTCGGCGCGGCGGGCGGGGTGGTGGTGGCCATCACGATCGTGTCCAGCCTGCTGGTGCGCCGTCAGATCGATCGCCTCGACCTGGCCGCGGCCCTGAAGACCGGAGAGTGATCAGGTGAACGGCATCCGGCGCACGCTCAAGTTTCGGACGGTCTTCTGGGTCGTCGTCGCCCTGGCGCTCGCCGTCCTGCTTGCCTGGGCCTTCCGCCCCCAGCCGGTGCTCGTCGACATCGGCGAGGTGACCCGAGGGCCGCTGGTAGTCTCGGTCCGTGACGAGGGACATACGCGGGTACGTGACATCTATGTCGTCTCCACGCCCGTGGCCGGACGGCTGATGCGGATTGGCAATCGAGCCGGAGAGCAGGTCCAGGCCGGCGAGGTCCTGGCCGTCATCGAGCCAGGCCCGGCTCCTCTTGTCGATGAACGTTCGCGAAGCGAACTCGAGGCCGGCGTCCGCGCAATGCAGGCCGCCCTGGCCCTGGCCCAGGCCGAGTTGGAGCGCGCCGAGGCGCAGTTGGCCCAGGCCCGCCTCGACGCTGAGCGGACGGAGCGGCTCTTCGCCGCCTCGGTCGCTTCCCAGGCGGCGCTGGACCGGGCTCGTCTGGAGATGCGTACGGCCGAAGCCGCCGTCCATAACGCCCGGGCGGGCGTCGGCGTCCGGGACGCCGACCTGGAAGCGGCGCGGGCACGTCTGGCTGAACCTTCCCTGGGCGCGTCCGGGGGCCGCACGGTGACGATCCGCGCGCCGGCCGCCGGTCGGGTCCTGAGGGTGCTGGTGGAGAGCGAGCGTGTCGTGGCCCAGGGCGCGCCGATCCTGGAGATCGGCGATCCTGACCGGCTTGAGGTCGTGGCCGAACTGCTGTCCAGCGACGCGGCGCGAATCTCTGCGGGAGCCCCGGCCGTGATCGACGCCTGGGGCGGCCCGTCGATCGCCGCCCGGGTGCGCCAGGTCGAGCCCTTCGGCTTCCTCGACGTGTCCGCGCTCGGCGTGGAAGAACAGCGGGTCAATGTGATCCTGGAGCCGGTCGATCCTCCCCCCGCCTGGTCGGCCGCCGGGCATGGCTATCGCGTGGAAGTCGCCGTGACCGTCTGGCGGTCCGGTTCGGTCGTGCGGACGCCGGTGGCCGCGCTGTTTCGGCATGAAGGGCGCTGGGCGGTGTTCACGGTCGAGCAGGGGCGGGCTCGCCTTGTGGAGGTGGAGATCGGCCAGAGCAATGGAGAGATGGCCGAAGTCGTTTCCGGTCTCCGGCCCGGAGACCGAGTCGTGCTGCACCCGGGCCAGTTCGTGTCGGACGGAGACCGCCTGCGCGAGCGGCCGTCTTCCTAGGGGCGAGGCGAGGAGTCCCCCATGAGCCGCGCCCTTCCCGATCATCGCCTGGCAGGCCTGTGGAAAGACGCGGGCGGACTGGACGAACACGACGTGCGCGCCCGGCGCGCGCGCTACGGCGAAAACCGCATTCTCGAAGCCCGGCGCCATCGCTGGCTGGGCCTGGCGGCCGATACCGCCACGGACCCGATGGTCTGGTTCCTGCTGGGCGTCGCGCTGTTGTTCGCCTGGATCGGGGACTGGGACGAGGCGGCTATCCTGGCCGCGGCGCTGGCGCCCATCGCGGGGATGGACGCCTACCTCCACTGGCGGACCCAGGCCTCGACCGAGGGTCTGAGCAAGCGCCTCGCCGCGCGCGCCCGGGTGATCCGCGGCGGGCGACGGATCGATATCCCGGCAAGCGAGCTGGTCGTCGGCGATCTCGTCGAGGTCGAGGCGGGCGCCTGGTTTCCGGCGGACGGCCTGGTGGAGACCGGAAGCGACCTCCAGGTCGACGAGTCCAGCCTGACCGGCGAGGCGATGCCGGTCCACAAGCATGCGTTGGCTGCCGACACCGCCCCCGGCGCCGGAATGCCGCTCCCGGATGCGGCCTGGGTGAGCGCCGGTTCGCGGCTTCTGACCGGCTCGGCCCGGTGCCGCATCGCCTTTACCGGCGCCGAAACCGTCTACGGACAGATCGCCCGCTCGGTCCAGGACAGCCGCAGAGATCGGACACCGCTTCAGAAGGCGATCGGCGGACTGGTCCGGCAGTTGCTCGTCGCCGCCCTTGTCGCCTGCCTGGCCCTGGGACTGATCCGGCTGCTTCAGGGCCACGGCCTGGTCGACGCCATCGTGACCGCGGCGACCTTGGGAATCGCAGCCCTGCCCGAGGAGATCCCGGTCGTCTTCACCTTCTTCCTGGGGGTGGGGGTCTTCCGGCTGGCCCGGCGCCGGGCGCTCGTCCGGCGCGCCGTCGCGGTCGAGAACATCGGCCGGGTCACCTGCATCTGCTCCGACAAGACCGGCACCCTGACCGAAGGCCGGCTGACCCTGGCGCACGTCATCCCCGCGGTTGACCAGGCTGCTTCCGACCTTCTGCGGACGGCCGCCCTGGCCTCCCGCTCCGAAAGCCACGACCCCTTGGATCAGGCGATCCTCGCCGAGGCGCAGCCCGGCGCCGGCGCTCGTCTGGCGACCTTCCCCTTCACCGAGGACCGGCGGAAGGAAGCGGCTGTCGTCCGATCCGAGGCGGGCGTCACGATCGCGGTGAAGGGCGCGCCCGAAACGGTGATGGCGCTCTGCGGACTCGATCCCGCCGTCCGCCATGACTGGCTGAGGCGGACCGAAGACCTGGCCGCCTCGGCCCACCGGGTCATCGCCTGCGCCGTCCGACGCCAGCCCGACTGGGAGGGAGCAGAGCCCGAGAGCGGCTATGAGTTCCTTGGACTGCTGGCCTTCGAGGACCCGCTCCGGCCGGCGGCGGCGGGCGCGGTCGCCGCCGCCCAGGCCGCCGGGATTCGCGTCATCATGATCACCGGTGATCACGTCGGCACCGCCCGCGCCGTCGCCAGCAGGCTTGGGCTGGGCGGGCGCGAGGCCATCGTCATCGAGGGCTCCCAGCTTGCAGAGCGCCTCGCGGCGTCGGACAGCGGCCATCTCGGTTTCGATGTGGTGGCCCGCGCCGCCCCGGCCCACAAACTGGCCCTGGTGGAGCGCCTCAGAGCAGCCGGGGAGGTCGTCGCGGTGACCGGCGACGGCGTCAACGACGCGCCGGCGCTCAGGGTCGCCGACATCGGTGTCGCCATGGGCGCGCGGGGCGCCCAGACCGCGCGCGACGTCGCCGCCATCGTCCTTCTCGACGACGACTTCCGCACCCTTGTCTCGGCCATTCAGGAAGGCCGCCAGCTGTTCCGGAACCTGCAGCTCAGCTTCGCCTATCTGCTGATGGTCCACGCGCCTCTGGTCCTTGGCGCCGCGGTGGTGCCGGCGATGGGGGAGCCGCTGCTGCTCCTGCCGTCGCACATCGTCTGGCTGGAGCTGATCATCCACCCCACGGCCCTGCTGGTGTTTCAGCAGCATGCGGGGGACGCCAAGCTTGCGCGGGTCCAGGGACATGGCCGGCCCAGATTCTTCGGGCGGCGGGAGGTCGCGGTCATAGCCCTGGCCGCGACGGCCGGCACGGTTCTGGTGCTCGTCGCCTATCAGATCGGTCTGAGCGGGCAGTCGGCGACCTATGCCCGGGCGGCGGCCCTGGCCGCCCTTGTCCTGTCACTGGCGGCGGTGGTGGTCGGGCTGACACGGCTGCGCTCCCGGGCGGCGCTCGTGGCTACGGCGGCCACGATCGCCTCGGCGATCCTGATCATCCAGCTTCCCGTCCTGGCGCGGCTGGCGCATCTGACGCCGATCGATGCGACGCACTGGGCGCTTGCGGCGATCGGCTCCGTCGTCGTGGGGGCGATGGCATGGCTGTTCGGCGCATCGCCGCGACCGGCGACGCAGGCCGCCGGCGCCTAGTTCGCCTCAGGTCGGCGGATCGGCGCGGGAAGCAGGCTGGCCGCGCCCCGGGCGATGACCACCTGCTCGTTCGTCGGGACGACCAGCACCCGCACCGCGCTGGAGGCCCGGCTGATCTGACGGGCGCCGCCGGCATTTGCCTCGCTGTCGAGGCGTACGCCGAGCCAGGCGCATTGCTTGGCGATGCGTGCGCGGATGGGCGCGGCGTTCTCGCCGACGCCGGCGGTGAAAACCAGGGTGTCCAGACCGCCCAGCGCCGCGGTCAGGGAGCCGATCGCCCGGACGATCCGGTAGACGTAGACGTCGAGGGCCTGGCGCGCCTCGGGCCGTGCGCTGGCCAGCAGCGTCTTCATGTCGCCGCTCTCGCCCGACAGGCCGAGCAGGCCCGAGCGGTTGTAGAGCAGGTCCGTGACCGCCTCCACGCTCAGGCCCCGGGTCTGGAGCAGATGAAGGACGACACCAGGGTCCAGGGCGCCGCTCCGGGTGCTCATCGGCGGGCCGTCCAGGGCGGAGAAGCCCATGGTGGTGGCGAGACTTCGCCCCTGGTCCAGGGCGCACAAGGACACGCCGCTGCCAAGGTGCATGACGATCGCCCTGCCGCCCGCCCGCGGTCCGTCCTCGGCCCGCAGCATGCCGGCGATGTAGTCGTAGGAGAGGCCGTGAAACCCGTAGGCCAGGACGCCCTGGTCAATGAGGTCGCGGGGCAGGGCGTAGAGCCGGGCCACCTGAGGCTGGTTCGCATGGAAAGCCGTGTCGAAGACGCCGACCTGCCGCGCCTGCGGAAAGCGCCTCGCCGCCATGGCGACGCCTCGCAGATTGAAGGGCTGATGCAACGGCGCCAGCGGCTCGAGCCGTTCCAGATGCGCGACGACCTCCGGCGTCAGCAGGACCGGCTCCCGGAACTCGAGTCCGCCGTGGACGATGCGGTGACCGATGGCCGCCAGGCCCCGGCTCTCGGGCCGGCCGGCGATCCAGTCCAGGGTTCGGGCCATGACGGCCTCGGGATCCCGTGTCTCCGCCCAGGTCTCGTCGAGGGTGGTGTCACCGGTGCGGGCTTGAAAACGCGGCGCGCTCCCCAGCCCCGAGACCTGCCCCGTCAGCGCGAGCGGCAGGCCTTCTACCGCCTCGTAGAGGGCGAACTTCAGGCTGGATGAGCCCGCGTTCAGCGTCAGCAGGCAGGCGCCGGTCACCGCAGGTATTTCGAGGGTTTGTGCTGGCCGACCAGGATCGCCAGGGCGCACGAGGCCAGCCGCGACTCCTCCGGATCGGAGCGGCTCGTCAGGATCACGGGCACGCGCGCGCCCATGACGATCCCCGCCGACTGGGCGTTCGACAGATAGCAGAGCTGCTTGGCCAGCATATTGCCGGCCTCGATGTCCGGCACGATCAGGAGATCCGCCTGCCCGGCGACGGGGGACCGGATGCCCTTTGTCCGGGCCGCCTCGGGCGACACCGCGTTGTCGAAGGCCAGGGGGCCGTCCAGCACGCCCCCGACGATCTGGCCCCGGTCGGCCATCTTGCACAGCGCGGCGGCGTCAAGGGTCGAGGTCATCGCCGGGTTCACCGTCTCCACCGCCGCGAGGATGGCGACCTTCGGCTCGGCCACGCCGACGGCCTGGGCGCAGTCGATGGCGTTCTGGACGATGTCGCGCTTGGCGGAGAGGTCGGGCGCGATGTTGATGGCCGCGTCGCTGATCAGCAGGGGCCGCGGATAGCCCGGCACGTCGAGCACGAAGACGTGGCTCATGCGGCGGTCAGTGCGCAGGCCGGACTGCGGGGACACAACGGCCTCCAGCAGTTCGTCGGTATGCAGGGCCCCCTTCATGAGGGCCGTGGCCCCGCCACGCGCCGTCAGTTCGCAGGCCCGCGCCGCGGCGGCATGGCTGTGCTCCGTGTCGATCAGCTCCAACTCCCGGACATCCAGGCCCGCGGCCTCGGCCGCCGCCAGTATGCGTGCCTTGGGGCCGACCAGGATCGGCTCGATCAGCCCGCGTCGCCCGGCCTCCACGGCGCCGGTGAGGGACAGGGCGTCCACCGGATGGACCACGGCCGTCCGTAACGGCGGCCGCCCTTGGGCCAGCGCCATGAGACGCCGGAGCTGGGACCCTGTGGCAGGGGTCGGCCTGGCGGGGGGCGGGACGGTTTCTGCCAAGTCGGGCTCCGATGTCTGGCGACGGCGGGATGATGGGCGGAAACCGCCTGATCGAACAGCCACGTCGTGGCGCCGCGCGCCGGACCTGGGCGGTCGCGGCCTACGCCGCGTCTCGCCCGAGCGCGGCCATGCGAGCCAGCCAGCGACGCACCTGGGCGGGATCGTTGGCGCCCACCCCGCCGAACATGGTCGTTCCCTTGCGCCTGATGCCGGCCAGCCCGAGCACCGAGCGCTCGAAACAGCGCACCCCGCTGGCGCCGAAGACGAGGCGGAAGGCCACGGCCGGCATGCCCATGGAGACGACAAGGCGCGCCGTCAGGCCCTGCAGCAGGCCCTCGGGCATCTGGTTCTTGCGCCAGCGCATGGTGAACTGAGGCCGGAAGACCTGCTCGAAGAAGCCCTTGGTCAGGGCGGGCAGGCCGCCGAGCCACAGGGGGAACACGAGGACCATGTGGTCGGCCCATTTGATGTCGCGCTGAACCGCCGCGATCACCGTCGGCGGCGGGCCGTCGTTGAACTCCGCCGCCGAGCGCAGGAGCGGAAAATCGATCTGCCCGATAGTCACACGGCGCACCTCGTGCCCCGCAGCTTCCGCGCCCGATGCGTAGGCTTCCGCCAGAGCCGCCGACAGTCGCTCGCTGGAGGGGTCGGGGTTACCGTTGATGATCAGGATCTTCGTCATGGGTGCATGGATGAGAGAGGCGAAAACGCCCCAAGGCTCATCTCAACGCGGCGGGCCCGCCTTGATCCGTATCAATCCTGGTCGAGGCCTGCCTTCAGGCCGCTGCGGATCAGGTCGGCATAGGTTTCGGCGCCCATCTTCGCCATGACCTTGGCCCGATAGATCTCGACGGTTCGCGGGCTGATATCGAGCTCGCGCGCGATCTCCTTGTTGGACTGGCCGACCAGAAGGGCGCGGAGAACCTGCCGCTCGCGCGCCGAGAGGGTCGCCTGGCGCCGCTCCAGTTCAGGGTCGGTCGACGACGACACGGCTGTCAGCGCCTGGCCGAGGACCCTCAGAAGGGTCTCGTGCTCGAACGGCTTCTCCAGAAAGTCGGAGGCCCCCTTCTTCATGGCCTCGACCGCCATGGCCACGTCCGCGTGCCCGGTGATGACGACGATCGGCAGCTTGGGATGGGCGCGCTTCAGCCGCTCGACCAGTTCGAGGCCGCTGATCTCGGGCATGCGAACATCGGTGATGACGCAGCGCGTATGGCCGTCGACGGCGCCGAGAGCGTCGAGCGGATTTGCGAACGCGCTGGCCTGATAGCCGGCGGCGTCCAGCAGGAAGGTCAGGGATTCCCTGGCCGCATCGTCATCGTCGACGACGAGGATCATTCCGTCACGGTTCATCGGCCTGCTCATCGTCGTCCAGAAGCGGAAGCGTCAGTTCGAATCGCGCCCCGCCGTCGGGGAGGTTGCTGGCCTGAATCCGGCCGCCGTGGGACTCCACGATGGTGCGGCAGATCGACAGGCCCACGCCCATGCCGTGCGCCTTGGTTGTCACGAAGGGCTGGAAAAGATGGCTCAAGACCTCATCGGGCAGGCCCGGCCCGGTGTCGGTCACCACGATCCGGACGAAATCGCCCTCGGCCCGCTCCGACCGGATCAGCAACTCGCGGCGCTCGGAAACGGCCATCGCCTCCATCGCATTTCGGATGAGGTTCAGCAGCACCTGCTGGATCTGGACCTTGTCGACGAGGACGTCGTCCAGCTTGGGGTCCAGGCGCACCTGCAGGCGCACGCCGAGCTCCTTGCCGCCCACAAAGGCGAGGGCCACCGCCTCCTCGATCAGCTTCGAGAGGCTTTCAAGCCGCGGTTCGGCCTCGCCCTTGGCGACGAAGTTGCGGAGCCGGCGGATGATTTCACCGGCCCGATGGGTCTGCTCACTGGTCCGCGCCAGGATGTCCCGCGCCTTCTTGCTGGACAGGCCTTCTGGCTGATCGGCCATCAGGGTGAGCCCGCTCAGATAGTTGCTGATGGCCGAAAGGGGCTGGTTCAGTTCGTGCGCCAGGGTCGAGCTCATTTCGCCCAGCGCCGTCAGCCGCGTCACATGGACCAGTTCATCCTGCAGTTCGTGCAGCCGCGCCTCGGTCTGCTGGCGTTCCGACAGGTCTCGGACGAAGCCCGTGAACAGCCGCTCGCCTAGTCCTTCGACCTCTCCCACGGCCAACTCCATAGGGAAGGTCGAGCCGTCCTTGCGCTCCCCCGATACGACCCGCCCGATACCGATGATGCGGCGTTCCCCTGTGCGCCGGTAGCGTTCGAGGTAGCCGTCGTGCTGTTCCCGATACGGCGAGGGCATCAGCATGCTGACGTTCCTCTCGAAGACCTCTGCGGTGCTGTAGCCGAACAGCCGCTCGGCGCCCGGGCTGAACGAGCGGATCAAACCCTGGTCGTCGATCACCACCATGGCGTCCGGCACGCTGTCCAGGATCGATTCAAGATGCGCCTCGCGCCTGCGCAGTTCGCGATTCGCGTCAGCGGCCCGACGACTCACCCGCGCCAGACGGTCGCCTGACAATCCCGCGATCAGACCGAGGGCGGCGAAGATCGCCGAGGCCAGCCAGGGCGGATCGCCTCCGCGGAAGACGAGAAGCCCGGACAGCGTCAATAGGCCGACGAACGTCGACCCCAGGGCGGTGGTCAGGCCGCCCGACAGGCCCGCCGCATAAACGATCGGCGCCATCGCCAGATAGACCAGGCCGGGACGCGTGCCGTCCTGGGTCAGCCACAGCGCCATCGGCGCCGCCGCGGCCGGCGCGGCGACGAGACCCCAATTGATCCACCGACGGTCGATCATGACCCCCATTTAGAGCGAAGCTTGCGCCGATCGGGCGCTATGTCTGTCACCTTACGTACATATCCTTATGGAAGCAGCCCGAATATGAAGGCCGGAGCGGCCGCGATACCCCTTGCTGCGACAGGGGAGGCGGACATGACCGCTGCAAATCAAATCGACCCTCCGGTCGCCGCAAATGATCCGCTGGCAACCTTGGGCGAAATTCGAACCGTCCGCGACGGGGTGGAGATTTTCACCCAGGGCGCGCCCGCCGAATACGTCTATCGCGTGCTCTCCGGCACGGTACGGACCTCGCGTCTGGCCGAGGATGGACGTCGCCAGATTGGCGATTTCCACTTCGCCGGCGACGTGCTGGGTCTGGACGAAGGCGAAGAGCACGCCTTCTCCGCTGAGGCGCTGAGCGGCTGCGAAATCCTCGTCATCCGCCGCCGCACGCTCGAGACGGCCGCCGGCGGCGACCTGATGATCTCCGAGGCGCTGCGCCGCGCAGGGTCGGATCGCCTGCGCCGGATGCAGGCGCACCTCATCCAGATCGGTCGCAAGAGCGCCATCGAGCGGGTTGCGGCGGTCCTGGCCCAGTTCGCCCGCAGGGCCGACCAGGAGATCGTCGACCTGCCCATGAGCCGGCAGGACATCGCCGACTACCTCGGCCTCACCATCGAAACCGTGTCCCGGATGATCTCCCAGCTCCAGGCCTCGAAGGTCATCCGCCTCACCACGCTTCGGCAAATGCGCATCTGCGACCCGCAGGCCCTTCGCCAGCTGGCCGCCTGACCCCGGAGGAGACCGAAATGCCCATCGAATCCCAGATCGTCGTCAGCTTCATCGTCGCGGTCTTCGTGACCTTCGGCGTCACCCTGGCCTTCGTGTCCGCTTGGTCCCGGAAGGCCTAAGCGTGTTCTGGATCGCAGCGCTTCTGCTGTCGCTGATCATCCCCCCCGGACAGCGGCAGGGCCCCCCGGCCGACCTGCAGGTCTCGCCCATACGAGGCGAGCGGCTGGCCCAGGAGCGCTGCGGGACCTGCCACGCCGTGGGTCCCGAGGGCGAAAGCCCGTTGCCGTATGCGCCGCCGTTCCGGACGATTCCCGGCCGCTATCCGGTCGAGAACCTCGAGGAGGCCCTCGCGGAAGGGATCATCGTGTCCCACGATGCGGTGATGCCGACCTTCGAGCTGGAGCCGGACGAGATCGCGGATATTCTGGCTCACATGCGCACCCTCGAGCCCGTGAGCCGCTGGGGCTTCGGAAGGAGCCTCGCCCGTGAACCACGCCGTCATCCTCGCCCAGCCCAAGCCGCGCTCCTTCATCCGGCTGCTGGCGGAGACCTACGTCGAGGCGGTCCGCGAGCGGGGGCATGGCGCCGACCTCATCGACCTCTATGCAATCGACTTCGACCCGCGCCTTCAGCTGGCGGAGATCCCCGGGGCGGACGGCGCCCGGCCGTCGCCGGATGTCGAGGCTCAGCGGGAGCGGCTGCGCCATGCCGAGATCTTCGCCTACTTCTATCCGATCTGGTTCGGCGGACCGCCGGCCATCCTCAAAGGCTATGTCGAGCGGATATTCACCGCCGGCTTCGGCTATCGCACCATCAAGAACGGCGGCACTGACCCGCTGCTGAAGGGCCGCAAGCTCATCAGCGTGACCTCGTCGGGCTCGGAGAACACCTGGCTGGTCGAGAGCGGAGGCTGGGAGGCGGTGCGCACCGCCTTCGACAACCGCATCGCCGGCGCCACTGGCCTGGAGGTGCTCGATCACGTGAACTTCGGTGGGGTGGACGCGGATCTCGATCCGGCGAAGGTCAATGAAGCCGTGGAGAGCGTCCGGCGCGTGGTGCGCGAGTTCTTCTAGGCGGGTCGCGTCTTACCCGCGATTGAACCGGCCCCACAGCGACAGGGCCAGGAACAGGACCAGATCCACCACAGCGGCGGCGATGAACAGCAGCAGGACGGCCGCGATCAGCGTCTCCTCCCGCGCCGCCTGACCTCCATGATAGGCCCCCCGCGCCACGATCAGGGTGAAGATGACGGCGATCAGCAGGGGCGGGATCGATGCCACGAACATGGCGACCGCCGGCGCCCATGGACCCTGGCGCGGGGGCATCGTCAGCCGGGCTCCGCGTCGCGAACGCTGACCACCCGGAAGGGGTGGAGCTGGCCGTCCGTCATGCGGATCGACACATATTCGCCGGGCTGGAAGCTCTCCTGTTCGAGCCGGTAGCCCGCCTCGTCGAGGCGATCCTCCTCTCCGAAGTCGAAGACCCAGCGGCCGCCGGACACGTGCGCGAGGGTCCCGACCGCCTCGGTCTCCCCCTCGCGGAACCGGCGGACCCGGCAATGCGACGGATCGCGCCGCCAGCCGGCGGGATCGAGCCGACCTTGCGCGTCCAGCGGCGCGACGATGTCGTAGCCGAGATCAGGATCGCCCAGAGGCCGGCCCGGCTCGCGGGCCAGCTCCAGGCGGATGTGCGAATAGGCCGCCATGCCGCTCAGTGCTCTCCGGCGCGTCGCGACAGGGCGAAGCCGATCAGGGCCGCGGCCGACGCGATGACGGCGGCCGTGGCGATCGGGTGCGCCTTCACGCCTTCCACCGCATCCTCGCCAACGTCCTGCAGCTCCTCGCCGAGCCGCTTGGCGGCCTTGCGCAGCGCCTTGGAGGATCGCCGCATGGCCTCGGCCGCCTCGTCGCCCGTCTTGTCGGCGGCCTGGCGCAGATCCTCGGTGATCTCCGACACCAGTTCATGGATGTCGCGGTTCAGCATCTCAGTCTTCTTGGCCATGTCTCTGTCTCCTTTGCGCGGGCAGGGTGCGACCTTTCGCGGTCCCGCGGCATGACTTGAATCAAGCGTTCAGGCGGCGCTCAGCCGGATTTCGCGCAGGGCCGCCCGGATCTCCTCCGGCGTCGCGGCGCAGCGATCCGCGGCCTGCGAAGCGACCACCTTCCTCGACATCGTCTTGGAAAAGGCGGCGCGCAGGCCTCCGAGCGCGCGCGGAGCGGCGATCAGCACGGCCGTGTCGAAGTCGTCATCCCGCATGATCGCCTCGGCTCGCTCGGCGACCCTGCGGACGAAATCCGCCTCTTCCCGGACCTTCGGCGATTCGCGTCCGGTCGTATGCGAACCCGTGCCGAAGCGGTCGAAGACGCGGCCTGAATGATGGCTGGCGCGGGGATGCTCGGACGACAGATCTCCCAGCCGATGCGAGATGTCGTTGAGCGGTCCGCCGCGCACCCGTTCCTCGAAAAGTCGAGCCTGGGCTCCGTCGGCGACGATTACGAGCGCAGATCCTTGCAGGTCCATCGGGTCCTCAATGTGCGAGCAGCAGCGACGGCCCGTCCGTCGCCTGGAGAAGGGTTCGGGTCACGCCGCCCAGGACGAATTCCCGGAGACGGGAGTGGCCATAGGCGCCGGCGACCAGCAGGCCCGCATCGCGGGCGGCGCAGGCGTCAAGGATCGCCTGGCCGGCGTCCTCGCCTTCAAGGCGACTGCAGTCGGCGGCTCCGACGTCGTGAAGCTTCAGATAGGCCGCGAGCGCCTCCATCCCCGGTCGGGCCGCCGTCTCCTCATCGCCGTGGCTGACGATGTCGACGTCCCAGCTCCCGCCGCAGAGGGGCAGGGCGGCGCGCACGGCGCGGGCCGCTTCGATGCGCCCGTTCCAGGCGATCAGGGCGCGGCCGATTATGCGTTCGGGCGATCCCCGCACCACCAGCAGCGGCTGGCGCTGGCGCATCAGCACCTCCTCCGCCAGCTGGACCGCCCGATCGTGCTCCAGCTTGAGCAGATCACCGGACATGACCACCAGGTCGGCCAGGACGCAGGCGCGTTCGATGGCGCTCCACACCAGCCGGTCGTGTTCGTGAAGAACCATGCGGGGCCCTTCGAGCCCCGGCGCCAGGACGAGGTCCGCCTGCTTGGCGGCCGCCGTGCAGGCCTTCTCGATGCGGGTCTGGGCTTCCCGGTTGATCTGCTCGGCGGCGTCGAAGGCCGCGGCCGGCACGCCCCCGCCGAACGCCGCCGCGCTGGCGGCCAGTTCCGACGCGATGTCCGGGTTCACGGGCAGCACATGCGCCACGGCGCCATGCTCGGCAGCCAGCCAGGCCCCGGCCTGGATCGCAGGTCCGTCGCCGCGCCCGAAGGCCAGCACCAGGATCGATTTGTAGCTCATGCGCGTCTCCTGCGAACCGGAGCTACACTGAGCGCGCCGCCCAGGGCGCGCCTTGACCTCGATCAATCGATCCACGGGGCGGGGCTTTGAGGGAGGTCAAGGCCTCGCGCCCGGCGGCGCGTCATCCTGGCCGTCGGCCCAACGCGGCCGAATGGAACGGGAGACCAGCTATGCTGAAGGTTGTCGAAGTCCTGGCGGAGTCCTCCGTCAGCTGGGAGGACGCGGCCAAGAAGGCGGTCGCGGACGCCGCGCGAACGCTCCGGCAGGTGCGCTCGATCTACATCGAGAACATGCAGGCCACGGTGAAGAACGGCGCGATCGAAACCTACCGGATCAACGCAAAGATCACCTTCGCCTTGGAGGACGATCGCTGATCAGGGCGCGGGCGACCGGCGATCGCCGGTCGCCCGTCTCCGTGCCCGAGGCGGCTCAGGCCACCGTGACCTCGATCTTGCGGCTGTCGCCGTTGTCCGGCTTGGGCGCGGTGATCCGGAGCAGGCCGTCCTTCATCTCGGCCTTGAGCTGAGCGGCGTCGACACCGCGCGGCAGGGGGATCGACCGGGCGAAGGCGCCGAAGCGGCGCTCGACGAAACGGTAGTCCTTGCCTTCGCGTTTCTGCTCGGCGCGCTTCTCGCCGGCCAGGGTCAGGACGTCGTCCTCGAAGGTCACCTTGATGTCCTTTTTGGTCAGGCCGGGAAGCTCGGCGGTGATTTCGATCCCGTCCTTGGTCTCCGCATAGTCGACGTTCGGGACCGGCGCGAACATGTCGAGCCGGTCCAGGCCGCGGCCGAAGTCGGCGACCGCCCGGTCGATCTCGCGCTGGAGGGGTGCGAAGAACTGCACCGTCTGATGCGACAGGCTGCGGAAGGACGACGGCTCGGCCGCCGGCTGGGGCGCGGCGCCGGAAGAGGTCTGGGCGGACATGGCGATCTCCCTGATGGGCGTTGAAGATACGCCAGAATGCGCCGGCCCTCCTCGATGGGCCTTGATGTCGGTCAATCCTCGTCGGCCTGGAGATCGTCCCTCAGGTCGCGCATGCGTTCCCTGACCTGCAGAGGATCGCCGTAGGGCACGAAGCGCGCGTAACGCTCGTGCGTCACGGGCGGCGGGGCAGGGTGCTTGATGGGGCACCAGTACTGTTCGGTGCGGGCGGCAATCTCCTGGGCGTAGGCCAGGACCCCGTTCGCATAGCTGCAGTACCCGCAATTCACGCGCTGCATGACGTCGAGATAGGGCAGTTCCGCCCGGCGGAACGTCACATAGTTCCGCCGGCGCACCCGGGGCACGTCCCAGAGCCTGAAGCAGACCGCCTGGTAAAGGCTCACGCAGACATCGAGCAACGCCAGCGGCGCCGCCAGGCCATAGATGAACGGCGCGCCGGCCAGATGTCGTGCCAGCTCCGCCGGACTGGCCGCGTCGCGGGTTTCGGTCCGGAGGCTCGTGTCCGACATCGGCGGCTCCCAGCAGGTCGCGGAGCGGCCAGGGGCCGCACCGCTCTTGGATCAGAGGGTCAGTCGGTCGACGACTTCAGTCACGCCGGGCACCGACCAGGCGGCGGTCTCGGCCACCCGCCGGTCGGACCAGTTGGAGACCTTGCCGGTCAGGGTGACCCTGCCCCCCTCGACGCCCACGTTGATGCGTCCGGCCTCGAGCTCGGCGCTGCGGTGGAAGGCCCGCTTGAGCTGAGACTGGATGTCGGTCGACTTCAGACGGGGCTGGATGGCGATCAGGTTGGAGACGCCGCGGACGCCGGCCAGCTGGCGGACGGAGCGCTCGGCCTCGCTGCGCTGATAGGCCCAGGTCACCTGACCCTTCAGCGTGACCCAGCCGTTCTCGACCGACACCTTCACGCCCTCCTTGGGCGCCTCGACGCTCCAGGTCAGGACATTGGCGGCGCGTTTGGCGATCTCGTCGTCGTCATGCTTGCCGTCGAAGGGAAGGCGCACTTCGATGTCGACCGCGACCGCCCGCACGCCCTTGACGCGCTTGGCCGCGGACTCGGCCGCCAGCTTCTGGGTGTAGTTCGGCACGTGGCCGCTCAACGTCACCACGCCGTCGCTTACGGCCACGCCGATGTTCTCGGCCTCGACGCGCGGCTCGAACTCCAATTCCTCGAGCACGTCGTCACGGATGTTCAGATCCCTGTCCATGAGACTTCTCCTGACTGCAGGCGAGATTCCGCCGCGGGCAGACTCGCTCGAGACGAGGCGGAGCGCCCTGATCTCGATCAATTCTCGGGCGGCCGACGCTTGATCCAGATCATGGCGTCCCAGCCGCCGGTGGCCCCTCCTTGGCTGAGCTGGAGGATTCCATGGCTTCGCTCTTCTGTTTGCTGACGGCTCTGTTCGTCCTTGTCAGCCAGCCGTCCGAAACCCCACCGCCGGACGACTTCCTGGCGGAGATGCGCGGACAGGCCATCGCCCAGGACCGTTGTGCGACGTGCCACGCCATCGGGCGCGAGGACGCCAGTCCGGACGCAGAGGCCCCGCCCTTCCGCGGATTCCGTGCGCGAGCTCCGCTCCTCTTCGATGACCCGGAGTTCCGCGGGCGGATGACCACCGGCCATCCCGTGATGCCCGATGTGAACCTCAGCGCCGAGGAGATCCAGGATCTGACCGCCTATCTGCGTAGTCTGGAGGACGAGTCCGACGGGGTGATCTACTAGGTCGGACCCCGCTCGATGACGACCTCGACGCGCAGGCCGCCAGGCGCGGAGTTGAAGACGATGCGCCCGCCCATCTGTCCCACAAGCATGCGAACGAGCGACAGGCCGAAACCGTCGCCGCCGCCCACAGGCAGGCCGACGCCGTCGTCCTCGACGACAAGGCGATATCCGGACGGCGTCCGCGTCAGGTCCACCTCCACGCGGCCGGCGCGGTCCTGCAGGCCGTGCTCAAGGGCGTTGCCGACCAGCTCGGCGGTGATCGTCGCCAGGGACGAGGCGATCCTCGACGGCGCGACGCAGACATCCGCCTGAAGTTCGACGCAGGCAAGCCGGTCCAGCGCGTCGAGCGCGGCCACGTCACGGCAGACATCGCCGATCAGGTCGTCGAGATGGACACTGTCGCCCTCGCCCTCCTGCAGGCGCTGGTGCAGGCGCATCACGACGCCGACGCGGCGGCTGGCTTCCTTCAGCAGGCCGGCGGCCTCGGGCGGGGCGGTCCTGGCTTCGAGCCTCAGCAGGCTGGCGACCGATTGCAGACTGTTGCCGATCTGGTGATGGGCCGCCTGGATGGCCGTGCGGGAGCCAGGAGACATGTCCTGTACCATGACGATCTCCTCGACGAGCTTTACTGTAGTCAACCTCGGCCCGATCGCGCTTGAGGCAGATCAAGGAGTCGCCCGCCGAGCGATCTAGGCTGTCAGCATGGCCAGCAAACCCCTTCGCATCGCCGTGATCGCCGCGCATCCCAGGAGCCGCAGCTTCACCATGTCCGCCGCGAGGGCCTTCGCCGAGGCGGCCGTGGCGGCCGGCGCGGAGGTGACGATCCGGGACCTCTACCGTCTGAACTTCGACCCGCGGCTCAGGGCCGGCGAGCTGCCCGACCATCAGGGCTTCTCGGCCAGACCCGACGTGAGACGGGAGCGCGCGGCGCTGGCCGGTTCGGACGTCTTCGCCTTCTTCCACCCCCTGTGGTTCAACAGCGCGCCGGCGATGATGAAGGGGTACGTGGACCGCGTCTTCGGCATGGGCTTCGGCTATTCGGCTTCCGGCCTGGAGGGCAACCAGCCCCTGCTGGGCGGCAAGCGACTGGTCGTCTTCACCTCAACCGGCGCACCGCAACAGTGGGTCCAGGACACTGGCGTCTCCGCCCTGCAGGCGCAGGTCGACCGCCACCTGGCCGCCGTGACCGGCCTGGACCTCATCGGCCACCACAACTTCGGCGGCCTCACCCCGAGCCTGCGAAGCGACGTCGCCCGAGTCCACCTCGACCACATCCGCAACGAGGCGCGCCGGATCGTGCGGGCGCGTGCCTAACGCTGAGCCTCGCGGCGGCTGCGCACGTCATCGTCACATGGGGAGAAGAGGCTGCCGGTGCTGTCAGTCCAACGCGAACAAGTCTCCACCGAGGGCTGCCTGAGCGGCCTGTGGGACTTGGTCTCGTGACTCCCCTTTCGTTCAAGAGACACCGCTTCCAGGCCGGAGGTGACCCGTAACTCTGGCGCGCTGTCGATGACGAAGGCGAGGTGCTGGATCTGGTGGTCCAGAAGCGCCGGGGTACCGCGGCCCCCCTGGAGCTGCTGCGCCGTCTGCTGCGCAATCAGCCGTCGTGGTCGCGGCCTCGAGCCGGCGCTCACCACGCGGCCTGGGGTCATTAGAAATGCTCGAAACCGCATTGACCTGAACAGCCACCGTCGGGCGTCGGCTTGTTGCGAGCGCGAGGTCAAGCTACGCATGACCGCCGTAGCGGATTGGAATTAAAAGAATGTCGTACACGGTTTCGCAGGAGGAGCGCGTCAACGGCTTCACCTGGAGCCGGCAGTCTGCTCCCCAGACGGTGACGCTCGCTGATGGCAGCTATCTCACCGTGTGGAGCGGGGCTGGCCCCGAGGACACTGGGTACGGCATTTACCTCCAGCGCTACGATACCGAGGGTGAACCCGTTGGCCCGCAAAGGCTGGTCAACACCACCACGGTCATGTCGCAGCGCAATCCCGAGGTGACTGCGCTCGCCAACGGGGGCTTTGTGGTGACGTGGGACAGTACGTCTCCAAGTAACCTGCCCGCCGACGCGGCTACTTTGGGCGTGTTCGCACAGGCTTTCGATGGCGCTGGTGAGCCGGTAGGCCCGGAGACGCAAGTGAACGGCGTTGGCCATTCACAGCGCGTGACGCCCCTACCGGAGGGGGGGCATGTGGTCACCTGGGTGCAGCACGCTGGCGAACCCTGGTCTGGCGTGTTCAGCAAGCGGTTCGACGCGGCCGGCCAAGCGCAAGGCGAGCCTTGGCGGCTCGACGACGACCTCGACGCCACCCTGCCTAGCTTGATCGAGACAGATTTCGGCTTTGTGGCCGTATGGCGCGCATACAATGAGGCAACCGGAGGCACGATCGCGATCCAGTCCTTCGCGAGCGAGGGAACGCGCATCGGGCAGACGTTTCGCATCCCGCGCGACACTGACACGACGGCGCCTGAGGTGGTCCGCCTCGCCGAGGGTGGGCTTGCCTTGGTGTGGACGCAGACCGACGGCCTCTACGCCCAGATTCTCAAGCCGGACGGAGAGCCTCTCGGGGACCGCGTGCTGGTCCAGGCGGCCCCTCCGGGAGCGCAACTGATCCACTCGGTCGTGGCCACTCCCGACGGCGGCTTCATGGTCGCCTGGGATCAGTTCTCCGGCGCTGGCTCGAATGTCGTGGAGGCGCGCGCCTTCTTTGCGGACGGCAGCCCCAAAGGGGCGACCTTCAATGTTCGCAAGAGCGTCCAGGCGCCGGGAGAACAACCGGGGCTGGCCGTACTTCCGTCCGGGGAAGTGATCCTGACCTACGCGCGATACGTGGGCGACCTCGAAAATTATTTCGACGTCTTTCAGGTGCGGCTCCAGCCGCTCGCCACGACCCTCAATGGAACGCCCAGCGCCGACCTCATCTGGGGCACGGAGGAAGCTGACGTCATCAACGGCCTGGGCGGAGACGACACCCTTCGCGGCGGCCTGGGCAATGACACCCTGAACGGCAACTCCGGTGACGACACCCTGTTCGGCCAGGGCGGCGATGACACGATGGTCGGGGGGGCGGGCGATGACACCTTCGTCCTGATCGAGGCGGGCGACCAGATCGTCGAACAGGCCGGCGAGG
>CAMPGL010000017.1 GCA_946885435.1 uncultured Brevundimonas sp.
CAGGCCGAAGCCGGCCGAGGAGTCGACGAAGGCCGGGCAGAAGATCGGCACGCCCATTTCATAGGCGGTCTGGATCAGGCTGCCTTCCTTCTTGGCGTTGCCCTCCGACAGCCACTTGCCCATCTCCCAGATGAACTCGCGGCTGGAATAGCCGCGCGGCTCCAGCCGGTTGGCGATCTCCAGGATGGTGTGGTCGCAGGCCTGGAGCTCTTCCTCGTCGATGTAGGTGTCGTAGATCCGGTCGATGTAGTTGTCGCGCAGGACGTTGTCGTCGACCGGCCCGGCGGCCTGGTAGTGCTTGAAGCCGAGGGCCTCGAAGAAATCCATGTCGACGATGGAGGCGCCGGTGGCGACCACAGCGTCGATCATGCCGAACTTCACCATGTCGCGGTACACGTGCATACAGCCGCCGGCCGAGGTCGAGCCGGCCAGGATCAACCACGGCGAGCAGTCCTTGTCCTCGATGGCCATGTTGAAGATGTCGGCCGCGCGCGCGGTGTCGCGGCTCGAAAACGACATCTTGCGCATCGAGTCGATGATCGGACGGGCGTCGAAGCTGGTGATGTCGACGTGCTCGACGGTGGTCTGAAGCAGTTCGGCCTTGGCGTTGGAGCCTTGAACGGGAGCGTTCATCTCGCGGGTTTCCCTTTGGTTTGAGCGCCCGTCAAAGAAAGGAACAGCGGCCCGGACGGAGCGACGGGCCGCTGTCTATAACCGATCAGCCGGCGAGGCGGTTCAGCGCCGCGACTTCTTCCGCTGGCCCGCCTTGCCCTTGGGGCGCGACAGGCGGACGACCTTGCGAGCGGTTTCCTCGGCCGTGGTGCGCACGGTCGGGATGGAGCGCGGAGCCAGGCCGTAGAGCGAAGCCATCGGGGCGTCTTCGACCGCGGCCAGCTCATGCTCGCCATAGCCGTTGAAGCCCGTCGTCATGGCGACGCCATAGGCGCCGAGCATGCCGATCTCGATGAAGTCGCCTTCCTGCACGTCGGCCGGCAGCCAGAACGGACCCGGCATGTGGTCGATGGAGTCGCAGGTCGGGCCGTAGAAGCGGAACGCCTTCAGCTCGGCCGAAGCCGCGCCGTCCCGAACCAGCTTGGTCGGGAAGGGCCAGCGCGAGTGGGTCGCGTCGAACAGCGAGCCGTACGAGCCGTCGTTGAGGTAGAGCGCGTCGCCCTTCCTCAGGTCGACCCGGCACAGCACCGACGACGACTCGGCGACCAGCGCCCGGCCAGGTTCGCACCACAGTTCGGTCGTTTCCGACACCGGCATCTCGGCGAAGCCGCGATGGATGGCGTCGGCGTATTCCTGCATGTCCGGCGGGACCATGCCCGGATAGACCGAGGGGAAGCCGCCGCCGACATCGACGATGTCGACGATCACGCCGGCGCGCGAAATCGAGCGGCCGACCTGGGCCATCGCCGCCTGGTAGGCGGTCGGGCGCATGCACTGGCTGCCGACGTGGAACGACACGCCCATCAGCCCGTCCTTGACCGCTTGGCGCGTCGCCAGGAGCAGGGCGGGGGCCTGGTCCGGCGAGACGCCGAACTTGCCCGACAGGGTGTAGGCCGCACCGTCCGCGGAGACCGCCATGCGCACGACCAGGTTCAGGTCGGACGCGCCGCCCGTGGCGTCGAGGATCTTCTGCAGCTCTTCCTGGCAGTCGAGCGAGAAGGTCCGCACTCCGTGATCGAAGTACGCCCTGGTGATGGCCGAGCGGCTCTTGACCGGATGCATGAAGGCCAGGCGCGCGTCGGCGCTGACCGAACGCACCAGTTCGATCTCGGCAAGGGACGCGACGTCGAACGCGGTCACGCCCGCCTCGACCAGGGTCTCGATGACCCAGCGCGAGGGGTTCGCCTTCACCGCATAGAAGACGTCAGCTCTCAGATTGTCCTGGAACCAGCGCGCCGCTACGGAAACAGAGCGCGGTCGCACAAGGGCGACGGGACGCTCCGGGGACCGCTCGCGGACCAGGTCCAGGGGCATATGGTACGTACGCAAAGCACGTAACCCCCTGTAGATTGTTAAACCCAGACCGGCGTTAGCAGCGCAATTGGACAACGGGGTCCGCCGGAGCGCGCGATATGGGGTCGCGGGACCGTCATGTAAAGCGGTTTTTTCTGGGCGGTCCCGACGTGACAGGACCGTAACTTGTGGACGGGCCGCCGGGTTCTAGGGTGCTGGCGCAAGCCATGCGCCTGGAGGGGCTTAGATGCGCGTTCTCAATATCCTGATGGCGGGAATGGTGGCGCTCGCCCCCATGGTCAGCGCCGCTTCCGCCGCGGCCCAGACCCTGCCGCCGCCGGCGCCCGCCGAGGAGCTCGCTCGCGGCATCGAGCTCGACTACGACACCTTCACCCTCGACAACGGCCTGCGTGTCGTCGTCCACACCGACCGCAAGGCGCCGGTGGTGGCGGTCCAGGCCTGGTACAACGTCGGCTCCAAGGACGAACCCGAGGGCCAGACCGGCTTCGCCCACCTGTTCGAGCACATCGGTCTGTTTAACGGCACCGAGAACCTGCCGGGCGGCCTGATGGAGCCGCTGAGGGCGCTCGGCGCGACCGACTGGAACGGCACGACCTGGTACGACCGGACCAACTTCTTCCAGACGGTCCCGACCGCCGCGCTGGAACAGGCGCTCTACATGGAGAGCGACCGGATGGGGCACCTGCTGGGCGCCCTGACCCAGGAGCGGCTCGATAACCAGCGGGGCGTCGTCCAGAACGAGAAGCGCCAGGGCGACAACAACCCCTACGGCCTCGTCTTCTATTCGATGCTCGACGCCCTGTTCCCCGAGGGCCACCCCTACGCCCACTCGACGATCGGCTCGATGGCGGACCTGGACGCCGCCTCGCTGCAGGACCTGCGCGACTGGCACCGTGATAACTACGGGCCGAACAACGCCGTGCTGGTGCTGGCCGGTGACATCGACGTCGAGACGGCCCGGACCCTGGTCGAGCGCTACTTCGCGCACATCCCGCGCGGGCCTCAGAACCACCCGGCCGAGGCGGATATTCCCACCTTGGACGAGCGTGTTGACCTGACACTGCGCGACCGCGTCTCGAACACCCGCCTGTACCGCACCTGGGTGGTGCCCGGCCTGCTCGACGCCTCGGCGGCCGAGCTGGACGTGGCCGCCACCGTGCTGGGCGGCCTGGCGTCCTCGCGGCTCGACAATGAGCTGGTGCGTAGCGACGAGACCGCCGTCTCGGTCACCGGCGGCGTCCAGTCCTTCCATCGACTGGGCTTCTTCCAGGTCACAGTGGACGTGAAGCCGGGCGAGGACGTCGACGCCGTCTCGCAGCGTCTGGATCAGATCATCGCCGACTTCATCGTCAACGGCCCGACCGAGGACGAGGTCCAGCGCGTCGTCACCACGGCCCTGTCGCAGCAGATGCAGGCGCTGGAGCCGACCGGCGGCTTCGGCGGCCAGTCGGTCGTTCTGGCTGAAGGCATGCTCTACGCCGACGACCCCGGCTTCTACCGTCAGCAACTGCGTGAACTCAGCGAGGTCACCCCGGCCTCGGTGCGCGAGGCCATGGGCCGCTGGCTGACCCGTCCGGTGCTCGCCATCCGCGTCGATCCGGGCGAGCGCGAGCCCTACGTCGAGGCCGCCAGCGAACGCCCTGCGCCCGAGCCGGTCGAACCCCTGACCGTCACGCCGCGCGGGCCGATCCCGCCGGTGGGCGAGCTCACTCCGCTGGACTTCCCGGCCGTCGAGCGGGCGCGCCTGTCGAACGGGCTGGAGGTCGTCTACGCCCGCTCGGCCGCCGTTCCGGTCACCCGCGTGGCGCTGGAGTTCGACGCCGGCCTCGCCGCCGATTCCGCCGACGCCCTGGGCACGCACCGGCTGATGTTGAACCTGCTGACCGAGGCGACCGAGACCCGAGACGCGGTCGAACTGGCGGAAGCCGAGGAGCGTCTCGGCGCGACCATCGGGACCCAGTCCAGCATGGACCGCACCGCTCTGATGCTGGTCACCCCCAGCGCCAATCTGACGCCGTCGCTGATGCTGCTGGCCGACATCGCCATGAACCCGGCGTTCGCGCCCGACGAGATCGAGCGCCTGCGCGCACAGCAACTGGCCGCCATCGCCGCCGAGCTGACCCAGCCGAACGGCCTGGGTCTGCGGGCCCTGCCGCCGCTGCTCTACGGAACCAGCCATCCCTACGGCCGGCCGTTCACGGGCACGGGCGACGCCGAGGCCGTGGCCGGCATCGACCGCGAAGACCTCGTCGCCTTCCACCAGGCCTGGATCCGGCCGGACAACGCCCAGCTGTTCGTGGTGTCCGACCGCCCGCTGGCGGAAATCACCGCCGCGCTCGAGGCCGCCTTCGCCGGCTGGACCGCCCCGCCCACGCCGCGCGGCGTCAAGGACTTCACCGCGCCCATCGATTCCGGCCAGCCGCGCATCGTGCTCATCGACCGGCCGCAGTCGCCGCAGTCTGTGATCCTGGGCGCCTCGGTGATGCCGGTGACCGGCCAGGACGACCTGCTGGCTCTGAACGCCGCCAACGAGGTCATCGGCAACGGCTTCCTGTCGCGCATCAACCAGGACATCCGCGAGACCCGCGGCTGGTCCTACGGCCTGCGAGGGATCGTCAACACCCTGGAGAACCAGACGCCCTACATCATCACCGCCCCGGTGCAAGCCGACCGGACCGGTGAGTCGATCGCGGTGCTGCTCGACCAGTACCGCCGCTTCGCCAGCACGGACGGAGTCACCGAGGCGGAGCTGACACGGACCATCAATGGCAACGTCCGCCAGCTGCCCGGCGGCTTCGAGACCTCTGCCGCCATCCTTGGCGCGCTTCGCTCCAACGCGCTCTACGGCCGGCCGGACACCTACTGGGAGGAGGTCGCGCCGCGCTATCAGGCGATGACGGCGTCCGGTCTCGATCAGGCCGCGCGCGCGGTGATCGATCCCAACCGCTTCGTCTGGGTCGTCGTCGGCGACGCCTCGGTGGTCCGGCCTCAACTTGAGGCCCTCGGTCTGCCGGTCGAGGTTCGCCCCGCGCAGTAATCCGTCGCGCCTTTCGGTCCGTACCTGCCCGCGCGGGTTGCCGCGCGGGCGACGGCTGCTAGGTTGCCCGGCTCAAGAAGTCAGCTTTCAGGGGAGGGCGTCGATGCGCCTGTTCGAAGCCAGGATATTCAGATGGGCGGCCGTGGCCGCCGCCGCGGTCTCGCTCGCGGCCGGGCCGGTCGTGGCCAGCGCCCAGCAGGCCGGAGCGCCGGTCGAGGAGCTCATCGAGGGGGTGAACATCCCCTATGAGACCTTCACCCTGGACAACGGGCTTCGCGTCATCGTCCACGAGGACCACTCGGCCCCGATCGTGGCGGTGTCGGTCTGGTACAACGTCGGCTCCAAGGACGAGCCGGCCGGCCGCACCGGCTTCGCCCACCTGTTCGAACACCTGATGTTCGGCGGCTCCGAGAACGCGCCGGGCAGCTACATCACCCGGCTGGTGGGCATCGGCGCCACCGACCTGAACGGCACCACTTGGTTCGACCGCACCAACTATTTCCAGACGGTCGCCACCCCGGCGCTCGAATACGCCCTCTATGTCGAGAGCGACCGCATGGGCCACATGCTGGGCGCCATCACCCAGGAGACTCTCGATCTCCAGCGGGGCGTCGTCCAGAACGAGAAGCGCCAGGGCGACAACAACCCGTTCGGCCTGGTCCAGTACGCCCGCCTCGAGGCCATGTTCCCCGAAGGCCACCCCTACCGTCACTCGACCATCGGCTCGATGGCCGACCTGGACGCCGCCTCGATGGACGACGTGCGGACCTGGTTCATCGAGAACTACGGCCCGAACAACGCCGTGCTCGTGCTGGCCGGTGATGTCACGGTCGAGCGCGCGCGCGAGCTGGTCGAGCAGTATTTCGGCTCCATCCCGCGCGGTCCGGTGAACGAGCCCGCCCAGGCCGACATTCCGACCCTGGATGCGCCGATCAGCCAGGTCATGCACGACCGGGTGCCGTACGTCCGTCTGTACCGCAGCTGGGTCGTGCCCGGCCTGCTGGACGAGCAGTCCATCCCGCTCAGCGTCGGCGCCTCGGTGCTCGGCGGCCTCGCCTCCTCGCGCCTGGACAATGAGCTGGTCCGCGGCGACCAGACGGCGGTTTCGGTCACCTCCTCCTACCAGCCCTTCCACCGCCTCGGCTTTTTCGACGTCGTCGTGAACGTGAAGCCCGGTCAGGACCCCGACGCCGTCGCCGCGCGTCTGGACGCCATCATCGCCGACTTCATCGCCAACGGCCCGACCGAGGACGAGGTCCGCCGCGTCGTGACCCAGCAGGTCGCCGGCCGCATCTATGGTCTTGAGCAGGTCGGCGGCTTCGGCGGCCGCGCCACGGCCCTGGCCGAAGGCGCTCTCTACGCCAACGACCCGGACTTCTATCAGCGCCAGCTGCGCGCCTACGCCGAGGTCACCCCGGCCCAGGTGACCGAGGTCATGCAGCGCTGGCTGACCCGTCCGGTCTACGCCCTGCGCGTCGAACCCGGTGAGCGCGAAGCCTACGTCGAGGCCTCGGCCACGCCTTCGGGCGCCGCTCCGGCCAGCGCGCCGGTCGAATACACCCCGACCCCGCGTCCGCCCCTGCCGGAAATCGGCCAGGTGTCGCCGCTGGACTTCCCCGCCATCGAACGGGCCCGCCTGTCGAACGGCATCGAAGTCGTCTTCTCGCAGGCGGCCTCCGTGCCGGCCACGCGGGTGGCGGTCGAGTTCGACGCCGGCTGGTCCGCCGATCCGGCCAACCAGCTCGGTCTGCAGTCGCTGATGCTGAACCTGATGACCGAGGCCGCCGGCGGCATGAACGCCACCCAGCTGGCCGAGGCCCAGGAGCGTCTCGGCGCCTCGGTCGACGCCAGCGCCTCGATGGACCGCACGGTGGTCAGCCTGACCTCGGTCACGCCGAACCTGGCCCCGTCGCTGGACCTGCTCGAAGCGGTCGTCCGCGAGCCCACCTTCGCTCCGGAAGAGGTCGAACGCCTGCGCGGCCAGCAACTTGCCGCCATCGCCAGCGAGCTGTCGCAACCCGGCGGCCTGGGCACGCGCGCCCTGTTCACCGCCCTCTACGGCGAAGGCAGCGGCTACGGCCGCGGCACCAGCGGCCTCGGCGAGGCGGCGGCGGTCCAGGCGGTCACCCGCGAGGACATCGTCGGCTTCCACCAGGCGTGGATCCGTCCCGACAACGCCCGCATCTTCGTGGTGTCGGACCGTCCGATGTCGGAAATCCTGCCGCAGCTGGAATCGCGCTTCGGGGACTGGGCCGCGCCGTCGACCCCGCGCGGAACCAAGGCCATCGGCGACGTCCCGGCGCCGCAGCCCCGCATCATCCTGATCGACCGGCCGCAGTCGCCCCAGTCGCTGATCCTCGGCGGTCAGGTGCTGGACGTGCGCGGCACGGACGACCGTCTGGTGCTGGACGCCGCCATGGAGGTGCTCGGCAACGGCTTCTCCTCGCGGATCAACACCGACCTGCGTGAGACGCGCGGCTGGTCCTACGGCTCGCGCAGCTTCGTCTCGGCGCTGGAGGGCCGCTCGCCCTACGTCATCAACGCTCCGGTCCAGGCCGACCGCACCGGCGAGGCCATCGCCTCGATCATCGCGGTCCACCAGGGCTTCCTGGGCGACGAGGGCGTGAACGAGCGCGAACTCGGCTTGGTCATGGACGCCGCCACGCGCCGTCTGGCCGGCCAGTTCGAGACCTCCTCGGCGGTGCTCGGCGCCTTGCGCTCGAATGTGCTGTTCCAGCGCCCAGACGACTACTGGGAGCAGGCCGGTACGCGCTATCTCGGCCTGACGGCCCAGTCGCTGGATCAGGCGGCGCGCGGCGCCATCGACCCCAGCCGCTTCGTCTGGGTCGTCGTCGGCGATGCTTCGGTCGTCCGTCCGCAACTGGAAGCGCTTGGCCTGCCGGTCGAGGTTCGACCGGCGCAGTAAGCGGTCCTCCGCCCAGAGCGGCCGCAAGCCGCTCTGGACGGAAACGCCGCCCGCATGGCATTAAGACTTGCCGGAGCGCCTCTCGCGCGTCATGCGGCGCCGTCGCCATCAGCTTTCCGCGAGACCATGAGCTCTACTGCCGCCGCCGCCTCTCCCCGGCTCGTTCTGGCGCGCGACGTGTCCAAGACGTTCGGACAGCGCAAAGCCCTCAACGGCGTGACCGTCGAGGTCGGGGCCGGCGAGATGGTGGCCCTGATCGGCCCGTCCGGCTCGGGCAAGTCGACCCTGCTCCGCTCCATTTCCGGCCTCCAGACCATCGATCCCGGCAAGGGCGTCATCGAGGTTTTCGGCCAACCCGTTCAGAAGAACGGCCGCATCGCCGGCGACGTGCGGCGCACCCGCGCCCGTCTCGGCATGATCTTCCAGCAGTTCAATCTGGTCGGCCGGCTGAGCCTGTTCTCGAACGTCATGCTTGGCGTGCTCGGCCGGGTGCCGTTCCTGACGGGCCTGGCCGGGGCCTGGCCGAAGGCTGACCGCGAGCGCGCCATGGCGGCGCTGCACCGCGTGGGCGTTTCCGACTACGCCGCCCAGCGCGCCAACACCCTCTCCGGCGGCCAGCAGCAGCGCGGCGCCATCGCCCGCGCCATCGTCCAGGGGGCCCAGGCGCTCCTGGCCGACGAGCCGGTGGCCTCGCTGGACCCCGTGTCCGCGCGCAAGGTGATGGAGCTGCTGGTCGAGCTGAACCAGCGTGACGGCATGGGCGTCATCGTCACCCTGCACCAGGTCGACTACGCCATCCGCTACTGCCAGCGCGTCATCGCGCTGAAGGCGGGGCAGGTGGCCTACGACGGCCCGTCCTCCGGCCTCGACAAGCCTACCCTCATTGAAATCTACGGTCCCGAGATCGAGGACGCCTTCTGGGAAGGAGATCCCACATGATCGGCTCCATCACCCGTCGCGGCGCCAAGGGCGTGCTGGCCGGCCTGGCCGTCGGCGCCACCCTGCTGCTGACCGCCTGCAACGGCGGCGAGGAAGCGGCCGATCCGAACCGCATCGTCTTCGCCGTGCTGCCGGCGGAAAGCCAGGCCTCGTCCGAGCCCCTGTGGGCGCCGCTGATCGACGACCTGCGCGAGGAGACCGGCCTGGAGGTCGAGCTCCGCTTCGTCGCCAACTACACCCTGCTGGTCGAGGCCATGCGCGCCGGCCAGGTCCAGGTGGCCTGGATTTCGGCCCTGCCGGCGCTCGACGCGGTCAACCGCGCCAATGGCCAGGTGATCGGCCGGATCATGAACTCCGAGGGCGAGACCCACTATCGCTCGGTCCTGATCACTCGCCGCGGTTCGGGCATCACCCTGGAGCGCGTCATGGCCTGCGAGGGGGACATCTCCTTCGGCATGGGCGACGCCCGCTCCACCTCGGGCACGCTCGCCCCCATGGCCTTCCTGTTCGGCCCGGCCAATGTCGATCCGTCCGAATGCTTCAGCGAAGTCCGCAACGCCAATCACCAGGCCAATGCGCTGGCCGTCGCCAACGGCGTCATCGACGTCGCCACCAACAATGACGTCGGCCTGCTGTTCACCGCGCGGCAGAACCCGCGCGCGGCGGAAAACCTCGAAGTTATCTGGCGGAGCCCGCCGATCCCTGAGAGCGCCATCGTCGTCCGCAACGACCTCGATCCGGCGACGATCGAGCGCGTCCGCAGCTTCTTCCTGACCTACGGCGACGACCCGGCCGAACAGGAGGTCCTCGAAGGCCTCGAGTACGGCGGCTTCCAGGCCGCGGACCAGAGCTACCTCGACCCGGTGCGGGAGATGGAGGCGTCGGTCGCCCTCATCGAGGCGCGCCGCTCGGGTGACCAGGCTGCGATCGCGCGGGCCCAGGCCGCCTATGACGAAATCCACGCGCGCGTCGTCGCCGCCCAGGAAGTCCAGCCTTGACCACCCAGCCCGTCGCCGCCTCCAGCATTCCGGCGCCGCCCAGCCCGTCGCTGATGTCGCGCCTGGTCGACCTGCTGCTCTGGGGCGGCATCGCCATTGCGCTCGCCTTCGCCTTCAAGGCCGTCGACATCGACAACCTGCCGCGCCTCTTCTCGGGCTCGACCTCGGCCGGCGAACTGGCCGGCGCCCTGCTCAGCCCGGACTTCACCCGGCTGGAGTTCTTCCTGCGCAAGATGCTGGAGACCATCCAGATCGCGCTGTGGGGCACCTTCCTGGCGCTGTTCCTGGCCATCCCGCTGGCCTTCATGGCCGCGCGCAACGTCGCCCCGATGTGGCTGGTCTGGCCGGTTCGTCGGGTGATGGACCTGATGCGCTCGGTGCCGGACCTCGTCATCGGCCTGATCTTCGTGATCATCGTCGGCCTGGGCCCGCTGCCGGGCGTGCTGGCGCTGGCGCTCAACACCGGCGGCGTGCTCGCCAAGCTGTTCTCAGAGGCCGTCGAGTCCATCGACAAGGGCCCGGTGGAGGGCGTGCGCGCCACCGGCGCCCAGCCGCTGCATGAGATCCGCTGGGGCATCCTGCCCCAGGTGGCGCCCCTGTGGACGTCGTTCGCGCTCTATCGTTTCGAGTCGAACGCCCGCGCGGCCACCGTGCTAGGGCTGATCGGCGCGGGCGGCATCGGCCAGACGCTGATCGAGAGCTTCAACAGCTTCAACTTCCGCGAAGTTTCGGCCATCGCCATCATCGTGGTCATCACCGTGACCCTGATCGACATGCTCAGCCAGGTGATGCGCAAGCGCCTGCTGTAGTCGAAACGACATGAAGGCGTCGGCAGGCTGTCACGATCCCGTCGAGCGCCTGTCACCGCCATCTCGTAATCACGCCCTCAGGCCCCGACGGGGCGGAGGACGGATCATGAAGAAAATCGCTGCGGGCGCGGTCGCCCTGTTGCTCGTTTCGGCCTGCGGGCCTTCTGGCGGCGGCGCCTCGGGCGGCGCCCAGTCGCAGGGCGTCTGGGCCACCGGCTCCTCCACGGTCTTTCCCTTCGCCACACGGGTCGCCGAGAACTTCGCCCGCCGCACCGGGGGCGCGGCCCCGCGGGTCGAATCCCAGGGCACCGGCGGCGGCATCAACGCCTTCTGCGCCGGCGTCGGCGCGGGCACCCCTGACATCGCCAACGCCTCTCGGCCGATGAAGGCCTCGGAGTTCGACGCCTGCGCCGCCAACGGCGTGACCCAGATCCTGGAGATCCAGATCGGTTCGGACGGCATCGTCATCGCCACGGCGCGAGACGGCGGCGACTTCGACTTCCGGCCCGAGGACATCTACCTGGCGCTGGCCGCCCAGGTCCCGACCGGCTCGGGCTTCGGCGCCAACCCGAACACCGCCTGGAACCAGGTCAATCCGGCCCTGCCGGCCCAAGGCATCACCGTCTACGGCCCGCCGCCGACCTCGGGCACGCGCGACGCCTTCCTCGAACTGGCGATGACGCCGGGCGCCCAGGCGGTGCCGACCATCGCCGCCCTCGAGGAGAGCGACGAGGACCGCTTCGAGACCCTCGCCCACACCCTGCGCGAGGACGGCCGCTGGATCGACTCGGGCGAAAACGACAACGCCATCGTCCAGACCCTGACCCGCACCCCCGGCGCGCTCGGCGTGTTTGGCTATTCCTTCCTCGAAGAGAACCTGACCCAGGTGAAGGCCGCCTCGATCAACGGCGTGGCCCCGTCTGCGGAGACCATCGGCGACGGCTCCTATCCGCTGGCCCGCAGCCTCTACATCTACGTGAAGATCCCGCACCTCGACACGACGCCGGGCCTGGCCGAGTTCGTCGAGGAGTTCCTGTCGGACGCCTCCGCCGCGCGCGGCGGCTACCTGCAGGACCGCGGCCTGATCCCGCTGTCGCCCGAGGCTCTGGCCGAACAGCGCGACCGGCTGCGCAATCGCACCGCCATGACCCGCCCGGCCGCCTAGTCGGCCACCCGGATCGAAAAGCGCCGGACGGACACCCCGTCCGGCGCGACCGGCGCCGAACCCGACCGGGTCTCTCCGAAGCGCGCTTCCTCCAGCAGGGTCGACAGGGCGTCCGACGCCCCTTCCGATCGGGTCCGCTCAGCCTGCGTCAGCGTGACGCGCGAGGCCACGCCCGGCTGCTGCAGGCGCGCGAAGCTCACCGGCGCCCCGCCCAACGCATCGGCCTCGACAGCAATCAACACCAACTCCTCCCTCAGGCTGCCCGAACCCGCAGCGTCTAGCTGATAGGCCGCCAGCCGAGCCCGGCCCGGCTCGAACCGCACCGCGCTGCGGTCGTCCGCCCAGGGCAGGGCCCAGATCGCGCCGTCCGGCGAAAAGGCCAGGGCCGTGACGTCCAGCGACGCATCGCCCGCGTTCCGAACCCGCGTGAAGATCACATCGCAGGGCCGCAGCGTCAGCGCCCGGCCGTCGAGCCCCAGCTCCGACAGGGCCACGGCGTCAGGCGGGGGCTGGTCCCAGAGTTCGGCGTGTCGCGGGTCGAACGGCGAGCACCCTGCCGTTCCCGCCGCCGGCCGCGCCGGCCGCCACAGATAGAGGTCGCTGCGCAGCCCGTCGGCCGGGTCGTCTTCGGCGGCGGAGCCGACCGCGGCCAGGATCAGCTTCAGCCGGTGCGCGCGCGCCGCCCGCAGCAGTGCGTCGGCGAACGCCTGGGCGAGATAGGCGTCGAGCCGTCCGCCCGAGGCCTCGGCCGCGCCGGCCAGCGGGATCGAGCCCAGGGTCGCCCCCGCCTCTGCGGGGTTCGCGCTCTCCGACAGGCTGAGCGTCGGCTCGCCCCCAGTGTCGATCAGGTGCAGGTGCAGTTCGGCTTCCTCGCCCGGGTCGACCCACCTGACGCGCACGTCGTCGGCCTCGATCCGCGACAGGGCCGCCAGCGCCGCCTCGGCGAGGGATGACGCGCCCGCGCTGCGCGGACGCGCCACGCGGTACTCGAAATCCACGCCGCGCTCGACCAGCAGGGCCGCCCAGAGCCGCCGGTCGGTATAGGGCCGTCCCGTGGCCGTGCGAATGTCACGCCAGGCTTCGGCGCCGATCTCCCCGTGCGCGGCGGGCGTCAGGGTGGCGCGCGTCGGCGTCACCTCTGTCGCCCGGCCGTAGAGAACGACCCGATCCTGCCCGCCGGATGTGTCCGTCAGGGCGACGAGGCTGCCTTCCGCCAAGCCGTGAAGCGCGCCCGCGTTCAGGCTCAGGCTTTCCAGCTCGACCCGGCCGTCGATCGCCTCGAGCGCAGGCTTCTCCACGGTCCAGGCCAGCAGACCCGCCCGCCCCGCCGCGCCCAGCACAGGCCGGTCGAGTTCGCCTTCGAACTCGGCCGGGGCGTCGAGCCTGAGCGTGCGGTCGCGCACGTCGTGCTCAAGCAGGCTCGCCTGGATCCGCGCCGCGGCGTCTGCGTAGCTACCGACCGAGGGGTCCCGCAGGGCGGCCACGGCATAGACCGTGATCAGGCCGTGCGGGGCGCGCGCCTCACGCGGCGCCCAGATGGGGGCCAGGCCCTGCATGGCGCGCTGTCCTGCCGGGGCCGCGAAGAAGGCGGCGTATCCGCCCCGCCGGTCGCCGGGCGGATCCAGGCGGGGCTCGCGGGCCCGGCCGGTCAGGTCCGGCTCGCCCCGCGCGGAATCTCCCGAATGGCAGAAGTCGGCGATCAGCAGGACGTCCGCGCCCGTGTCCCGGATGGCGTCGATCCAGGCCCCGATCTCGTTGTCGGTCAGGGCGCCCGGCACGCGGTCCGAGGCGTCGGCGTTGAACCGGGCGGACAGGGGGCCGTAGTCGGAGGGCAGGAACAGCTCGTCGACCCCGTCCGGCTCGGAGCCCTCTACGGCCTCGAGCTGGCGCCAGCCGTGGCCTGACAGCAGGATGACCACCTGGTCGCCCGGACGCGCCGTCCGGGCCAACCGGCGGAACCCCGCCTCGATCTCTGCGCGTGTCGCCGGCCCGTCGGCGGCCACCGGCAGAACCGGCCGGTAGTCCGCCTGTTCGATCCCGTCGGTCAGCAGGATCAGATCGCCCCGCTCGGCCCCGCGCTCGCGCAGGAAGTCGGCCATGAGCAGGGCGTCGTTGCGCGGCCCGCTCAGCGAGGTGAGCCCGAGGCCGCCCGCGTCATAGTGGGAGGCCCCGACAATCAGGCCCCGGATGCGGGGCGCCTCCTGGGCATGGGCCGCGCCGGCGCAGGCCAGAGCCGCCATCGCCAGCAGGACCGCCAGGCTTCTCACGCCGCCTCGCCGACCAGGGTGAAGGCCGCCCAGTAGGCGGGATGGGCCCAGGCGCGATTGGAGCGGACCTCCAGCATGGCGCTCTGAAGGGCCCGCGCGCGACCGCCGATGTCGCGCTCGTCCATGGCCGCGAAGGTCTCGGTGATCAGTCGTGTCGTGGCCCGGTCGCTCACGGCCCAGTGCGACACCAGCAACGACCGCGCCCCGGCGTAGAAAAAGGCGCGCGCCAGTCCGGACAAGCCCTGCCCGCCCGGCCGCCCGTCCGATCCGGCGGTGTTGCAGGCGGACAGGACGACGAAGTCGGCCGTCAGCTCGAGCTGGGCCGCCTCGGACGCCGACAGGAACCCGTCGTCGATCGGCGCCGCCTCTTCTGGCGGCGTCAGCACCAGGCCGGGTTCGCTGAGGCCTGCCGCCTCGCTGGCAAGAAGCCCGTGGGTCGAGAAGACGACGTATCGCGCCGAGGCCAGGGCCTCGCGGTCCTCGAAGCGCACAGCCCGCTCGGTAGCCTGATCGCCCATACGCACCAGGGCGTTCGGGAACTGCTCGGCCAGGGCCTGGAGCTCGTCGCGTGAACCGGGCAGGGCCGGCAGGCGGCGCAGCCGCTCCGTGTCCGCCAGGGCCGCCCCTTCGGCGAAGACATCGCCCGCGCTCGGCGCGCCGCGGGTCGCCGGCTGGACGCCGCCTGTCAGGGTCGGCGCCCCGAAGGCGGCCAGGATGACACCCCTCTCATCAAGGGCCAGGTCCCCCGGCTCGCCCGAGCCGCCCGCGCAGCCCGGATGCCGCCGCCCCGGCTCGGCCAGGTGGCAGCGCAGGGCCTCCAGACTCGACACCGCTGGCAGGGTCGCCAGCGCATAGCGGTCGATCAGCCAGGGCGAGGCCGCGAGCGCTGCGGCGCTGGAGTCCGCCGTCGCCGGCGCCTCGGTGATCAGGACGGCCAGCGGCAGGGTGCTGAGCGCGCCGCTGGTGACGGTGATCAGGGTGGTCTTGCCGGCCAGCACGCTCTCCACCGGCCGGATCAGGCGGTCGTACAGGCGGTACGCCTCGGACCGGTCGAAGCCGCGCCCGGCCTGGAGCTGGCTCGGGTCGATATAGGGCTGGCCACGCGACGCCTCGGTAGTCAGGCTCTCGCGCAGTCGGGCGACCACGGCGGTCATCTCGGTCTCGCCCAGATCCGCCGCCCGCCCCCAGGCGACCTGCTCGCGGGTCACCGCCCAGACATAGGCCGCGTCCCGGTTGACCAGCACCAGCAGCAGCCCCTCGTCTTCGTTCAGAAGCGCCTGGGCGCGCTCGATGTCCAGCGCGCGCGGGCTGGTCAGTTCGCCGTATGCCGGGAAGCGCGCGTCGATCTCGCCATCGAGCGCCCGCAGGCGATCAAGCGTGCGGGCGTACTCGGCCGCGGCCTCAGCCCGGCGCCGGTCGCCGTCGGGGCCTTCCAGCTGATTCACCTGCTCGGTTTGGCGCTCCAGCGCGTCGCGCCGGGCGATCAGGGCCTCGCGCTCCTCGGCCAGGGCGGCAATAGCGTCGTCGCCCTGCGCGAACCGGGCCGACATCCTGGCCAGCGCCTCGGCGGCGTCGGAGGTCATGGCCCACTGGGCGGCCTCGAAGGCCTCGGCCCTGAGGCTTTCGGCGCTGTCCTGGTGCGCGGCCTCGGCGAGCGGCGCGAACGTCAGGCCCACCAGCATCGCCAGGATCGCCGCGCCCCGCACGCCCGCCTCAGTTGCTGAGGATCTGGGTGCGCGTCCACACCCGTCCGCGATTGATGATGTCGACCCGGAACCGCCCGGTGAAGGCGGGGATCACGGTGCAGACCGGATAGTGGTCATAGGCGCGGTCCTCGCAGACCTCCTCGCCGAACTCGTCGCGCACGATCATGTCGATATCGGTGTCGCCGTCGCCGACGGCGGCCACGCGCAGCACCTCGCCGCCGCGCGCGTTCAGGTGGAACCAGTAGGTCGCCTGGGCCTCGATGTCCCGCACCGCATAGATGGGTCCGCGCCCGAAGGCGGAGTTGACCACGCCACGCGCCGCCACGGCAGCCGCCGCATCGATCTCGTCCAGGGTCTCGCCGTCGCCGTCGGCCAGGGCTCGGGCCTGCTCCAGCAGGCCCTGGATGGACGGCTGGCCGGGGTCGGCGCGCTCCGATGGCTGGCCGCCTTCGCTGCGGCCTTCGATCGTGTCCGGCCGCACGGCCACCTCGGCCACCATCCGCGCCGCCACGATCAGGGCCTGAGGGTCCTCGGCGCGGCGGCCCCATTCCGCCAGCCGCGCGGCGGTGACCAGCTGGTCAACGGCGCGAGCCTCAGGCGGGGCGGTGGCCGGGCCCGGCTCGGCGTTGGCTGTCCGCTGCTGCGCGCCGGCCGTCCCGGCCAGGCACAGGGCCGCGACTCCCGAAATCACCGCCGCACGCATCAAAACCCCCATGCCGCCAGTCAATCACGCCGGACCAGGGTCCGCCACCCGCCTTCTAGGTGGCGGAGAACCGGCGTTCGACTATCCGAAGCTGACGAGGGCGAGCGTGGCTCAGCCGAATGCGACGAAGATCATCGCCACAACGAGGGTGTCGAAGGCGCGCGAGGCGAAGGTAAGGACTGCGGACATCTGCGGGCGACCCCGGGGCAAGCTCGACTGGAGCTCTCCGGGCAAGCAAGGACCGGGCCAGCGCCCGGAGCCCTCAGATTTCGGTCTTGGTCGTCTTGCCGGGCCGGGGGCGCCGCTCGGCCGCGCCGGAAAATTCCGAGCGCAGGTAGGTCGAACGCGCCTGGGCGAGCACTTCCTGCCCGCCTTTCAGACCGCGTTTCACGCCCGGTTGGCCAAGGCGCTGAGCCTCGAAGGCCGGGTCGGGCAGGGGCGAGGCCGGCTGCTTGCCGGCCCGCGTCGCAGGGGCGGGCTCGGCCGGAACCAGGGCGCGGCTGTCCTCGGGCTTGCCGCGGCGCTCGGCCCGACGCCGCTCGTCGGGGTGGCGCTCGCTCATTGGCCGGGACGGGACAGGCGCTCCAGCTGGGCGCGCATTTCGTCCATCTGGCGCCGCATCTCGGCCAGCATCTGCGCCTGGGCGTCCGCCACCGGTTGAGGCGCGGGCTCCGGCTTGGGCGGCGCCGGCGGGGCGTAGGCGAAGGGGGTGAACATCTTCATGGCGCGTTCGAACATGGCGATGTTCTGGCGCACCTGCTCGTCGAACAGGTTGGCCCCGGGCGCCGCGCCGAAGGTCTGGGCCATCTGGCTGCGGAACTGCTCCTGCTGGCGGGTGAAGCTGTCGAGCGACATCTCCAGATAGCTCGGCAGGACCGCCTGCATGCTGTCGCCGTAGAAGCCGATCAGCTGGCGCAGGAACTGGATGGGCAACAGGCTTTCGCCCTTGCTCTCCTCCTCGAAGATGATCTGGGCAAGGACCGAGCGGGTGATGTCCTCGTTGGTCTTGGCGTCATAGACGACGAAGTCCACGCCCTCGCGAACCATGGTCGCGAGGTTGTCGAGGGTGACGTAGGTGCTGGTCGCGGTGTTGTAGAGACGGCGGTTGGCGTACTTCTTGATGACCACGCGGTCGCCTGGGGCCTTGTCGGCGCCGTTCTCGGATTCAGCCACGCTGGGGTTCCCCGCTCAGACTTCGGTGGGCGGAGTATCCCGCATGCGCGAGGTCAGCGCCAGTGCGCCGCAGCAAGCGCCTCAGGAGACCAGGACGACGCCCACAAGAATCGCGGCGTAATGCACACCCGCGCCGGCCACCACGAAGGCGTGCCAGATGGCCCGGCGGAACGGCAGCGCCTGCTTGATGAAGATCAGGACGCCCAGGGTGTAGATCACGCCGCCGGCGACCAGCAGGGTGAGGGCCAGGGACGAGAGCCCTTCGGTCAGGGGTTTGATGGCCAGCACCGCCAGCCAGCCGAACAGGGCGTAGACCACCCCCCAGAAGGTGTCGTTGAGCCTCGGTGCGAAAATCTTGCCGATCGCGCCGCCCAGGCCCAGGAGCCAGACGAGCGCTGTGAAGCCGACGGCCCAAGCCGGGTCCTCGAACCGCTGGGTCGTGAACGGCGTGTAGGAGCCGGCGATCATCAGGAAGATCGCGCCTTCATCCAGCCGGCGCAGGATGGGCCGCGCCGCGCAGGGCCTTGAGCGATTGTAGACCGTCGACGCCGCCAGCATGCCGATCAGGCATATGGCGTAGACGGCCGTGGCCAGAACCATGGAGGGGCCGCCGTTGGCCGCGGAGATCCACGCGAGGACGACACCGCCGACAGCCGCCAGCATCAGGGCGACGGCATGCACCCATGAGTCGGCGACCCGCTCCGCCCGGGTCGGGTAGTGCTCGATCATGTCCAGCTCGTCTGGTGTGCAGATCCGACGGAACACGTAAGCACCAATCCTTTTCATGCTGCCCGAACGACGGGGCTCTGTATCGAGTTCCCCACAGGCTAGCGGGACGGGCTGGAGATTCGATGAATCCGGCTCGTCGAACGTCCGCATCCGACGAAAGCGTTGAGGCTGAGGCGAAATGGTCACAGCGGTGGGGTGACGCCGTCACCGGGCCCGCATAGAACCATGCTCGACAAGGCCTCGTCAGAAGGCCTGACCGAGAGGATGATCACATGACGAGAGTGGCCCTGGTCACCGGCGGCACGCGCGGTATCGGCAAGTCCATCGTGGAGCGGCTGAAGGCCGACGGCCTGAAGGTCGCCGCCGGCTATTCCGGCAACGAGGAGGCGGCCCGCGCCACCGCCAGCGAGCTGGGCGTCATGGTGGTGAAGGGCAACGTCGGCTCCTTCGAGGATTGCCAGCGCGCCGTGGCCGAGGTCGAAGCCGAGCTGGGTCCCATCGACGTGCTGGTGAACAACGCCGGCATCACCCGCGACGGCTTCTTCCACAAGATGACGCCTGAGCAGTGGCGCCAGGTCGTCAGCGTGAACATGGACTCCATTTTCAACATGACGCGTCAGGTCATCGAGGGCATGCGGGAGCGCAACTTCGGCCGCATCGTCAACATCTCCTCGATCAACGGCCAGAAAGGCCAGATGGGCCAGACCAACTACTCGGCGGCCAAGGCGGGCATGATCGGCTTCACCAAGGCGCTGGCGCTCGAGAATGCGCGCAAGGGCATCACCGTGAACTGCATCGCGCCGGGCTACATCGACACCGAGATGGTCGGCGCCATGGACCAGAAGGTGCTGGACGGCATCATCTCTCAGATCCCGGTCGGCCGTCTCGGTAAGGGCGAGGAGATCGCCGACATGGTCAGCTGGCTGTCGGGCGACCGGGCCGGATTTGTGACCGGCTGCACCCTGTCGCTGAACGGCGGCCAGTACATGGTCGGCTAGGCCGCGCCCTCGAAAGGTGCGGTTTATCGCCGCAAATCCGCCAAGCTGCCCGGGCAATGCGGTTCCCGATGCTTGATCGGGTGCGGATATTCGCAGCGCTCGCGGCCTTTGCGGCCGCCTGTGTGTGCGGGGGCTGGTTTGCGCCCCTCCGCGCCGAGGCCGGCGATCTGGCCGCTGATCTGCGCGCCGTCTTCATCCTGACGTCGACCCAGGACGGCCCGTCCCTGCGCGACCGGCTGTTTGGCCGCGATCGCCGCCAGGAGGCGCCGCCGGTGGCCCGGTTCACCAGCCAGGGCGGTCCCGCCTTCGTGCTGGACCAGTCCAGCGCGCGGCCCCTGCTTCGCTTCGAGGGGTCCAACGAAATCTGGGTGCTGCGTCCGACCGCCGGCGTGCGTGGCGATGTCTATTACCGCAACGACGTAGGCGAGGTGGTGCTGCGCGCCACGCGGCTGGGCGGCCTGACCCTCTACACCCACAGCGCGCCCGGCGGCCTGCCGTGTGCGCTCGGCCCGGCGTCGCGGCCGTTGCGACTTCAGGACCACAGCCCGACGTCCCTGTTCCGGCACATGCTGCGCGAGGCGGCGCGCGGCGGACAGGCGATGCGGGGCGAGCTGTTCATCGAGGCGCAGGATGTCGACGACGGCTCGGCGGCCATCGTCGGCGATGCGGTCACCGTGGCGGTCGACGGCATCGTCCGCCTCGCCCAGACGCAGACGGGTCGTGAACGGCTGGCGGGCCTGCGTCAGATCGAGGTCCAGTTCGGGTCCAGCTCCGGCGTCGCGCGCAGCGGCTCTCGGCTGGTCCTCACCGTTGCGCCGCGCCTCGGGCCGGCCGGCCGACCCTCGTCCGCCCGGGTGATGCGGGCCCTCTCGTAGGCCGTCGGTTCAGCGGAAATTGTCCTTGGCCGCGCGGATTTCCGCGAAGGCCTGCGCGGGCTCCAGGTCAGGCCGCAGCCGCGGCGCCCTGAGGAAGGGGTTGGTGGCGCGCTCCAGGGCGACCGTGGTCGGAACGGTCGGCTCACCCCGCTCCCGCAAGGCGAACACCTCCTCGGCGCGCGCCCTGACGGCGGGATCGTCGTCGACCGACAGGGCGAAGCGGGCGTTCGACGCCGTGTACTCGTGCGCGCAGTAGAGCCGGGTGGCGTTCGGCAGGTCGGACAGGCGCCGCAGGCTCTCCCACATCTGGTCGGGCGTGCCCTCGAACAGCCGGCCGCAGCCCAGCGCGAAGATCGTGTCGCCCACGAAGGCGACGGCGTCGTTCCGGCTCCAGTAGGCGATGTGGCCGAGCGTGTGGCCGCCAACCGGCAGCACCTCGAAGGCGGTGTCACCCAGCCGCATGGTCTCGCCGCCTGAAAGCTCGCGGTCCAGCGGCGCGATGCGGCGGACCTCGGCGGGCCCGACGATCAGGCAGCCTGTCTCGGCCTTCAGCCGTTCGTTGCCGCCCGCATGGTCGGGGTGCCAGTGGGTGTTGAGGATCATGTCCAGCCGGCCCCAGCCCGAGGCCTTGAGATCGGCGAGGATGGCGTCGGCGTCGGGAGTGTCGACTGTGGCGACCTGGCCCGTGGCCTCGTCGCGCACGAGGAAGCCGTAGTTGTCGGACAGGCATGGGAACTGGCGGATGCTCAGGGTCATCTGCTCTATATAGGCCGATGCGGCGCGAGGTGAGCGAAGTCCGGCGATTCTACGAGACGCCCCTGGGCGCGGTCGCTGCGCGCATGATCGCCCGCAAGCTGTCGGACGCATGGGGCTCGACCGGCAGCCTCGACATCCTGGGCGTCGGCTACGCCCCGCCCTGGCTGGAGGCGATGGGCGAGGCGCGCCGGTCGCTCGCGGCCATGCCGGGCGGCCAGGGCGCCGAGGCCTGGCCCCTGCCGCGCTCGCGCACCTGCCTGGTCGAGGA
>CAMPGL010000018.1 GCA_946885435.1 uncultured Brevundimonas sp.
CAGCCCTACCGGTCCTGGTCGCTGCAGGAGTTCTGGCGGCGCTGGCACATGAGCCTTTCCAGCTGGCTCCGGGACTATCTGTTCATCCCGCTGGGCGGCAGCCGGGGGCCGGTGTGGAAGACCTGCCGCAACCTGCTCATCACCATGCTGCTGGGTGGCCTCTGGCACGGGGCCGCCTGGACCTTCATTGCCTGGGGGGCGCTGCACGGCGGGGTGCTGGCGCTGGAGCGGCTGTTCCGCCGGAACGCCCGGCCCGGCCTGATCGGGGTGATCGTCACCTTCCACGTCGTGCTGCTGGGCTGGATCCTGTTCCGGTCGGAGACCTTCGTCTCGGCGCTGGCCTTCCTGACGGGACTGGCAAGCAACTGGAGCGCGCCCATGCTGGTGACGCCCCTGATCGTGGCCCTGACCTTCGTCGGCCTGGCCATCCACTGGCTGCCGCCGCGTTCCGCCGAGGGCGTGGCCGGCGTGCTCAGCAAGCTGCCGTCGCCGGTGGTGGCCCTGCTTTTTGGAGTCGTGGTGCTGACGGTCGAGGCCATCCGGCCCGAGGGCATCGCGCCCTTCATCTACTTCCAGTTCTGACGAGGAGAAGGCGATGCTGTTCGACACCGATCCCGCTGACCTCGACCCCGAGGCCTTCGGCTACGCCCATCCCGACGAGGAGGAGCAGCAGGCCGACGTGGCGCGCGGCTACACCAGCCGGATCATCGTCATCGCGACCATGTTCCTGGCCGTGACCAACGCGGCTTCGCTGGTCAGCTGGGCCTCGACCCTGGAGCCCAACTGGGGCGGCCGCACGGTGCGCGAGCTGTCCGACGCCTGGGCCGGCCAGATGTCCGAGCTGGGGCTGGACCGCTATCGCGTCGAGACCGAGCGCTTGTGGCAGGCCTTCGCCGACCTGCCGCGCGAGCGGGACATCCCGGCCACGCCGCCGCGTCCCGAGGGCGGCCCGGCCGACGCCCTGCCGCCGCCAGAGCCCGGGCAGGCGACGCCGCGCTAGGCCCGCGCGGCTCGTGAAGCGTCCACGCCGAGCGCCGCCATCGTCGAACGCGCGATGCCTTCGGCGTCCAGGCCGGCCAGGACGTACATGGCCTCGGGCTTGTCGTGATCCTGGAAGATGTCGGGCAGGGTGAGCGTTCTCACCTTGAGGCCGCGGTCGAGCGCGCCCTTCTCCGCCAGCAGGTGCAGAACAAAGGCGCCGAAGCCGCCGATAGCCCCTTCCTCGATGGTGATCAGGGCCTCGTGCTCGCGCGCGAGGCGCAGGATCAGGTCCTCGTCCAGCGGCTTGGCGAAGCGGGCGTCGGCGACGGTGGCGGAAATCCCGCGCGCGGCCAGCAGCTCGGCGGCCTTGAGCGTCTCGCCCAGGCGGGTGCCGAGGCTGAGCAGGGCGACCGTCGTGCCTTCGCGCACGATGCGGCCCTTGCCGATCTCGAGCGGGGCGGCCAGTTCCGGGATTTCCACACCCTCGCCGTCGCCGCGCGGATAGCGGAAGGCGCTGGGCCGGTCGTCGATCTCCAGCGAGGTGGCGATCATCGCCGCCAGCTCGGCCTCGTCGGCGGCGGCCATCAGGACCATCCCCGGGAGCGCGCCGAGATAGCCGATGTCGAACGACCCGGCGTGGGTGCAGCCGTCGGCGCCGACCAGGCCGGCCCGGTCGATGGCGAAGCGCACCGGCAGCGACTGGATGGCCACGTCGTGGACCACCTGGTCATAGCCGCGCTGGAGGAAGGTCGAATAGATGGCGCAGACGGGCTTGAGGCCCCCTGCCGCCAGGCCAGCCGCGAAGGTCACCGCGTGCTGCTCGGCGATGCCGACGTCATAGGTCCGGTCCGGGAAGGCCTGGCCGAACAGATCGAGCCCCGTGCCCGAGGGCATGGCGGCGGTGATGGCGACGATCTTGTCGTCCCGCTCGGCCCGCTTGATCAGCTCGGTCCCGAACACCTTGGTGTAACTCGGCGCATTGGACGGCGCCTTGTGCTGGGCGCCCGAGACCACGTCGAACTTCACCACGCCGTGGTATTTGTCGGCGGAGTTTTCGGCCGGGACATAGCCCTTGCCCTTCTTGGTCACGACATGGACCAGCACCGGGCGGTCGGTGATCTGGGCCGCGTTCCTCAGGATCGGAACCAGGGCCTCCATGTCGTGGCCGTCCACGGGGCCGACGTAATAGAAGCCCAGCTCCTCGAAGAAGGTGCCGCCGGTGACCATGCCACGGGCGTATTCCTCCGCCTTGCGGGCGGCCTTCTGCAGCGGCTCCGGGAAGACACCGGCGACGGCCTTGCCGACCTTGCGCATCGACCGGTAGGTCCCGCCCGACACCAGGCCCGCCAGATAGGCGCTCATGCCGCCGACCGGCGGGGCGATCGACATGTCGTTGTCGTTCAGGACAACGACCAGCTGCTTGGTCGTGTCAGCGGCGTTGTTCATGGCCTCATAGGCCATGCCCGCGGACATGGAGCCGTCGCCGATCACGGCCACGACCTTGGCGTCGCTCCCCGCCTTGTCCCGCGCGACGCAGAAGCCGAGCGCCGCCGAGATGGAGGTCGCCGCGTGCGCCGCGCCGAAGGGGTCGTATTCGCTCTCCGACCGTTTGGTGAAGCCGGACAGCCCCCCGCCCTGGCGCAGCGTCCGGATGCGGTCGCGCCGGCCGGTCAGGATCTTGTGCGGATAGGCCTGATGGCCGACGTCCCAGATCAGGGTGTCGCTCGGCGTGTCGAAGACGTGATGCAGAGCCACCGTGAGTTCGATGACGCCAAGCGCCGAGCCCAGATGCCCGCCGGTGACCGACACCGCGTCGATCGTCTCGGCCCTGAGTTCGTCGGCCAGCTGGGTCAGCTGCGGGATCGACAGGCCGCGCGTGTCGGCCGGGCTGGTGACGGTGTCGAGGAGCGGAGTTTTCGGCATCGGGACAGCTTGGGGAGGGCGCGCGGCTGAGGCGCGTCAGGCCCTGCGGTCTAGCACGAAATCCAGGCTGTCTTTCAGCGAATCGGCGGCGGGGCCGAAAATCTCCAGCCGCCCGCGGGCCTGTTCGCCCAGCATGCGGACGCGCTCGCGGGCCGCCTCCACGCCCAGCAGGGTGACGAAGTTGGCCTTGCCCCGGGCGGCGTCCTTGCCGGCGGCCTTGCCGAGCAGATCCTCGTCGCCTTCGACGTCCAAGAGGTCGTCGATGATCTGATAGGCGAGGCCGAGGTCCTGGGCGAAATGACAGAGGGCCTGGCGTTCGGCGTCGCGCGCGCGGGCGATCACGGCGGGGATCTCGAAGGCGTAGGCGATCAGAGCGCCGGTCTTGAGCCGCTGCATGCGGGCCACGGCGCCCAGGTCCTCGCGGCCGCCGAGCAGGTCGATCATCTGGCCGCCCGCCATCCCCTGCGCGCCCGAGGCGCGGGCCAGCCGGGCGCTCAGCTCGGCGCGCACCTCGGCGTCGTCGTGGGTGTCGGGGTGCGCCAGAATCTCGAAGGCGAAGGACTGCAAGGCGTCGCCCGCCAGGATGGCGGTCGCCTCGTCATAGGCGATGTGAACGGTCGGCCGGCCGCGCCTGAGCGCATCGTCGTCCATGGCCGGCAGGTCGTCGTGGATCAGGCTGTAGGTGTGCACGCACTCCAGCGCGCAGGCGGCCCGCAGCACCGGCCGGTCGTCGATGTCGAACAGGCGCGCGGCCTCGAGCGCGAAAAAGGGCCGGATGCGCTTGCCGGGCCCGAGCGCGGCGTAGCGCATGGCCTCGATCAGCCGGCTCTCGGGCCCTTCTGCGCGGGGCAGCAGTTCGTCCAGCGCGACGGTCACGAGGTCGGCGGCCTCGGCCAGGCGCGTGGCCACGCCGGACCGGCTGGAGGCGCGCGCTGGGGACGTCAAAACAGCCGCCCGCCGATGGGCGCGTCCCGGTCGACCCCGACGAGCACGACCTTGCCTTCGGCGTCCGGGAAGCCGAGCGTCAGGACCTCGGACATGAAGGGTCCGATCTGGCGCGGCGGAAAGTTCACAACCGCGGCCACCGGTCGGCCGACCAGCTCGTCCAGGGTGTAGTGCTCGGTGATCTGGGCCGAGGATCTCCGGACGCCGATTTCAGGACCGAAGTCTATGACCAGCCGATAGGCGGGCTTGCGCGCCTCCGGAAACGGGTCGGCCTTCACCACCCGGCCCAGCCGGATGTCCACCTTCATGAAGTCGTCGAAGCCGATGGTCTCGGCCGCCCCGCTCATTGGAATTCGGCGGGCTCGGCGCGCTCGGCCTGGCCGCCCGAGCCCACGACGATCTGTTCGACGCGCAGGCGCGCGGCCTCGAGCCGCTTCTCGCAATGGGCCTTGAGCGCGGCGCCACGCTGATACAGGCCGATGGACTCCTCCAGCGGCGCCTCGCCGTGCTCGAGGCGATCGACGATCTGCTCAAGCTCCTTCAGGGCCGCCTCGAAAGAGAGGTCGGCGACGCCTTGGGCGGGATCGGTCGGGGTGGCGCTCATGGCCGGCAACCTAGTCAGCCCCGCCGAGCGGAGCAATGACCCAGCCCACGTTGACACGTAATATACTTTGCATCATAAAGTCCTTGTTCATGTGATGAGAAGGAGATGGATCATGTCAGTTCGAGTTTCGACGATCGCCACGTGCCTGCTGCTATGCGGCGCGGGCGCGGCCCAGGCGGGGGATGTCACGGTCACCCTCACGGGCGTCCAGGCGCGCGGCGGGACGGTCTATGTCACGTTGCAGACCGAAGGCCAGTTCATGCAGAGCGCGGGCCTGGCACAGCGCATCGACAGTCCCGCGGCCGGCCCGGTGACGGTCACCTTCCGCGACGTGCCAGCCGGCGCCTACGCCCTGTCCGCCTTCCACGACGAGAACGGTGACCAGCGCATGCAGTCCTCTCCGATCGGCATCCCGACCGAGGGATGGGCCATGTCCAACGGCGATGCGCTGAGGGGGCCGCCGACCTTCGACGTCGTCAGCGTCCAGGTCGGAGAGCAGGGCGCGACGATCAGCGAGTCGATGCGCTACTGGGACGGGCAGCCGCCGACCCGCTGACCCTCACGGCGCGGTCTGGGCCAGCGCCCAGGCCGCGTCGACGCGCAGCTGGAACAGGGTGCGGAACTGGGCCAGCTCGCCTTGGGCTGTGCGCTCGGCGCCGGCGCGGGCCACGGTCCGGTCCAGGAGGGCGTCGCCGGCGCGATCCAGCAGGTCGCGCGCCTCCTCGGCCCGGCCCACCGAGATCAGCCAGGCGGCGTAGTCGTTGGCCGGCTCGAGCCCGTAGGGGTGGCCCGGCGACAGCACCGACCACGAGACCGACAGGGCCCGGGTGAAGAGGCCTTCGATCTCGGCGGGGTCACCGCCCGTCTCGGCCAGGCACGCCGCCAGGCCGTTGAGGGTGAAGGGCCACAGCGGATTGTCGTCCCCGATGGTCGCGGAATAGACGCGCGCCACCTCGCGGAACATCGCCGCCGCCTCGGCGCAGCGGCCCTGCACGCGCAGGGCGCCGGCGAGATTGGTCCGGGCCGTGGCCGTATAGGGATGCTCGGTCCCCAGCGTCGCCTCGAACAGCCCCAGCGATCGGGACAGGATTTCTTCGGCCTCGGCTTCGCGGCCCTGCTTGTGGACGACCCAGCCGAGGTTGGTCAGGTCGATCGCCAGGTCGACCTGACTGTCACGCCCGCCGTTGATCGAAGCGGCGCGGCGGTAATAGGGCTCGGCCGCCGACCAGCGTCCCGCGTTCATGTGGACATTGCCGAGGTTGGTCAGGGCCGCGGCGGTCTGGCCGGAGCCCGGGCCCGACAACTGTTCATAGAGGTGGAGCGCGCGTCGCAGCGTGGCGTCGGCCTCGCCATAGCGGCCGACGTCCGAGGCGTGGGTGCCGAGATCGTTCAGGGCCCCCGCCACATAGAGGCTCCGCTCGCCGTAGGTGGTGACCGCCAGCGACAGCGCCTCCTGGAGATGCGGCTCGGCCTCGGCGTGACGCCCCTGGAGGTCGAGCGCGCGTCCGATCTGGCTGAGCGTCGCCAGGCGCAGGGCGGGATCGGCCCGCACGGCGCCCATGGCGGCGAGCGCCTCGCCCAGCCGGTCGGTTCCCTCGCGATACCGCCCCGCCAGGACCAGGGTCGCCCCCAGCCGCGATAGCGCGCGCGCGCGGGCGTCCAGGCCGCTGGCGAGGCGAATGTCCTCCTCCATGAGGGGCAGCGCCTCTGATGGACGGTCGAGCGCGTTGAACACGTCGACGGCCGAACCGATCGCCCAGCCGCGCAGCGGGTGATCCTCGGGCGTGGCGGCCAGGACGTCACGCGCCAGGGGTTCGGCCTCCGCTGGCCGGTCCAGCGAGACAAGCAGATTGACCAGGGTCAGGCGCACGCGGACGGCGTCCATGGGCGCAAGCTCGCCGGACAGCAGGGCTCGGAGTTCCGCCTCAGCCTCTGCGCTCTGACCCTGCGCGATCAGCCGCTCGGCGCGTGCGAGGCCGGTCTCCTCGGGACCCTTGACCTCCGGCTGGGCGGAGGCGCCGTTGCGCGCCACGGGCGAGGCCAAGGCTCCGGACGCCAGCAGCAGTCCGGCCACACAGGCGGTCAAGAACCGGACAGACCCCAGTTGCGCCTCCCAATCGCTGGACGAACCCTAGTCCGCGACGGAGCGGGCCGCCACTGTCAGCGTCTGACGCGCGCCATGAGCGCCGTGGTGGAGGGATCGTGCGGCTGGGCTTGCCCGCCCTCCAGTTCGGCCTGGATGGTTTTGGCCAAGACCTTGCCGAGCTCCACGCCCCACTGGTCGAAGCTGTTCACGCCCCACAGGACGCCTTCGACGAAGGTTTTGTGCTCGTATAGCGCGATCAGGGCCCCCAGGGTCTCGGGCGCGAGCCGCTCCATGACGATCGTCGTCGAGGGGCGGTTCCCGGAAAAAGTTTTCTGCGGCGCGAGGACGGCGATCTCGTCGTCCGGAAGGCCCTTGGCCGCCAGCTCGGCGCGGACCTCGGTCTCGGACTTGCCGTTCATCAGGGCCTCGGCCTGGGCGAGCGCATTGGCGTTCAGCGCGGCCTGGGTCTCGCCGCCTTCCGGATTCTCCGCCACCACGATGAACTCGGCGGGGATCACCGCCGTGCCCTGGTGCAGCAGCTGGAAGAAGGCGTGCTGGCCATTGGTGCCGGGTTCGCCGAAGACCACGGGGCAGGTGTCGCCGGCGACCAAGCGGCCGTCGGGGCCGACGCGCTTGCCGTTCGATTCCATCTCGAGCTGCTGCAGGAAGGACGGCAGCAGGCGAAGCCGATGGGCGTAGGGGGCCACCGTCCGCGCATTGCGCCCCGCCGCGACGTTGAAGGCCTGGGCCAGCGCCATGAGAACCGGCACATTGCGCTCCAGCGGCGCGGTCCGGAAATGCGCATCCATGGCGCGCGCGCCGGCGAGCAGCCGCTCGAACGCCACCCAACCGAGGCCGCAGGCGACGCTGAGCCCCACCGCCGACCACAGGGAGAAGCGGCCGCCCACCCAGTCGGCGAAGCCGAACACCTCGCCGCAGCCGAACGCCCGCGCCCGCTCCGGCGCCGCCGACACGCCCACGAGGTGCGCCGAGACATCCTCGCCCAGGCCGGCCTGCAGCCACGCCTTGGCGACGAGGGCGTTGGCCAGGGTCTCAAGGGTCGTGAAGGTCTTGGAGACGACGATGACCAGCGTGCGGCGCGGGTCGAGGCCATGGAGGGCCTCGGTGAGGTCCGAGCCGTCGATGTTGGAGGCGAAGCGCACGTCGATGACCGGGTCGAGCGGCTTCAGCGCCGCCCAGACCATGCGCGGGCCAAGGTCCGAGCCGCCGATTCCGATATGAACGATGGCGTCGATGCGGCGCTCGACGCGCAGGCGTTCCGCGAAGTCGCGCATGGCCGCGCGCGTGGCGTCAACCTCGCCCGAAACCGGCTGGCCGAGCGCCTGGAAACCGGCGCCCTCATCGGCGCGCAGGGCCGCGTGCAGGACAGCCCGGCCTTCGGAGCTATTGATGGCCTCGCCGGAGAACATGCGATCCCGGGCGCCTTCGACATCCAGCGCGCGCGCCAGATCGAGCCCCGCGTCCAGCCCCTCCCCGCTCCAGCTCTGCTTGGAGAGGTCCAGGAACAGGCTCGCGGCTCCCAGGCTCAGCCGGTCCAGCCGATCCGGCTCGGCCGAGAAGCGCGCGAGGATCGAGCCCTTGGCGTCACGGCGGGCGAGCTCGTGGAAATGCTGGCGGGCGGCGTCGATCGTCATGGAATCAAGGTCTCGTTCACCAAAGCGGCGTACCGCTGGACGCCCGGATTAGCCCAAGGAGCCGCCCATGTCCTGCGGACTCGCCCTCGCCGCCGCCCTGCTCGTCTCCGACCCGAGCGTGGTCGTGCAGCCCCCCGCCCCGCCGCCGCACACCCTGGCCGAGGAGCCGCTGTACGCGGACATCGTCTCGCGGTCGCAGGCCCTTAAGGCGGTCGTGGACGCCTGGATCGCCTCGGGCGCGGCCGAGGACGCCGACTTCGCCGGCCGTGAGGACTTCGCCGCCTTCCGTAGCGAGGCCGCCCTGCTGGCCGAGCGCGACATGGCCGGGCACGTCGACCTGCGCGAGCGCAACACCGACGGCGACCTGCGTTGCATCCTGCGCGGCCTGTCGGAGGATCTGCCCCAGCGGGTCGACGCCCTGGCCACGGCAGAGACGAGCAACGCCCGGGCCGACGCTCTGGCCGAACTGTCCTACCTGCTGCGCGATAACGTCGAGGTGGTCACGACCCCGCCGCAGCCTGAGACGGCGCAGTAGCCTCCGAAGCCCGCCCCAGCGCGGCGATGACCGCGCCTTCGCTGAGCAGCTGAGGCAGGACCTCGGGCTCGCCCTGGCGCGGATAGACCAGATAGAGCGGCACGCCCGAACGGCCATGTCGCGCCAGTTCGCGCGCGATTTCAGCATCACGCAGGGTCCAGTCGGCGACCAGATAGGTCGCGCCCGCCTCCTCCAGCGTCGCTGCGACGCGGGCGGACGACAGGGCCTGGGCCTCGTTGACCTTGCACGACAGGCACCAGTCGGCGGTGAAGTTGACCAGCACCGGCCCGCGCGTGCGCGCCTCGGCCACGGCTGACGGAGACCAGGGCCGGGACGGGAGGGCCGAGGCGCTCTCCGATCCGGCCACGCGCGGGGCGACGGTGGCCCAGGCCGCGGTGGCTAGCGCCAGGACGGCGAGCCCGGCGATGACAGCCGCCGAAGGAGGCCTTCGCCACCCCTCGATCTCGGCCGTCTGGCGGCGACCGTAGAGCCACAGGGCGAGCGCCGCGCCGAGGCCGGCGACCACCAGCCAGGCCGTCGGCCCCGACCCCGCCTGCCGCAGAAACACCCAGGCCAGCCAGATCGCCGCGCCATACATGGGCAGGGCGAGCACGGCCTTGGCGCGACCCAGCCAGGGCCCCGGGCGCGGCAGGGCGCGCAGCAGGCGCGGGGTGAAGCTGATGAGCACGAAGGGCGCCGCGAAGCCGAGGCCGAGCCCCGCGAAGACCGCGAGCGCCAGCCAGGCCGGCTGGGTCACGGCGTAGCCGATGGCCGCGGCCATGAAGGGCGCCGTGCAAGGCGCCGCGACCACCACGGCGAGCACGCCGGTCAGCGCCGAGCCCGCCCAGGGACGCAACCGCGCGAGCGGACCTTCGAGGCTGGCGGCGGCGTCCTGGCCAAGGCGCTGGGCCGAGGCGCCGACGTGATAGAGCCCCGACAGGTTCAGCCCCGCCGCCAGCATGACCAGCGCCAGCACGGCGACGACGGCCGGACTCTGCAGCTGGAACCCCCAGCCAACGGCTTCTCCCCCCGCGCGCAGCACCAGGAGCGCGCCGGCCAGGACGAGGAAGGTCGCCAGCACGCCCGCGAGGAAGGCCAGCCCTTCCAGCCTCGCCGAGGCCGGGCGCGCCGCCGCCTTGGCGAGGCTGGCCGCCTTCATCGACAGGATCGGAAAGACGCACGGCATGATGTTCAGGATCAGCCCGCCCAGGAAGGCGAAGCCGATCGCCTGCAGGGCGCCGAGGCTGGCGGACGGCTGGCCGAGCGCGCCTTGCAGCGGGGCGGGCTCAGCCGAGCCGCGGCCAGTCGAGCCCGGCAGGGGCCGCCCCGGTTCGGCGGAGACCCGCCAGCTTCCCGCCCGGGTGGCCAGAACGCCCTCGATCGGACGGGCGAGAACCAGCAGCCGCTCGTTGACGGGCACGGACAGGGTCAGGCCGCGCGCACCGCGCTCGACCCGCTGGACCGCCGCCTGGTGGATGTCCCCCGCCTCCGCCGGCAGGAAATAGGCGCCGTCGGCGTCGATCCCGGCCAGTTCATCGCCCGCGAAGGACAGGGTCAGGACCCCGCCGGTCAGCATGGCTCGGGCCTCGACGGCGCCGTGCTGGGGCGCACTGGCCAGGGTCTGGCTGATGGTCGCGCCCCAGCGCCCGTCGAGCGGCGGACGGCCCTCGCGCACCGGCAGCTCCAGCGAGAGCCGGGCGTCCTCCGGAATGCACAGGGTGTCACTGCACACGTAGAAGGTGGCCGCCACCTGGATGCTCAGGCTGTCCCCCGGCCGGGCCCAGGCCGGAACCTCGACCGGGACCGGCGTCACCACCCTGCCCTGATAGGCGTAGGACATGAACCGGTCCTCGCCCGCCTCGGTCAGGACGCGCTCCGGCGTCGGCCAGACGGGCTCGCCGATCCGCACGCCCGGCGCGGGCGTCCAGTCCAGAGCGGTCGCCTGGCCGGTGTCGCCCGGATTGGTCCAGTAGGTGTGCCAGCCCTCGTCGATGTCCTGGACCAGCGCGATATGGACGGTCCCGCCTGGCGCGGCCCACTGGGTCTGGCGCACCAGCTGGGCCTGCAGATGGCCGGTGTCCACGCCCTGCGCGGCGACGGGTGAGGCCAGGACGGCGACGGCCAGGGACAGGAGCGCCAGGAAGCGACGAAGCATGGCTGTTCCGTTCCCCCATCCGGCCCGGCTCGACAAGGGGGCGTTTTGGCGCGCAATAAGGTCTGGATTGAGGACGGAGGGCCGAAGATGCCGATGAACCGCCAGTGGGTGCTGCGCCAGAGACCGCGCGGCGAGGTCAAGGACGGGGACCTCGAACTGGTGGAGGCGCCGGTTCCTGAGCTGAAGGACGGCGAGGTCCTGATCCGCACCGTCTATCTCTCGCTGGACCCGACCAACCGGACCTGGATGAACGACTCCGAGGGCTATCTTCCGCCCGTGGGTCTGGGCGAAGTCATGCGCGGCCTGACGCTGGGCGTCGTCGAGGCCTCGAAGTCCGAGCGCTACAAGGACGGCGACGTCGTCACCCCGCTGCAGGGCGGATGGTCGCTCTACACCGTCGCCCACGAGAGCGGCGTCAGGCCCTCGCCGCGCATTCCCGGCCTGCCGCTGACGGCGAACCTCAGCGTCATGGGCATGACCGGAATGACCGCCTACTTCGGCGTGACCGACGTGCTGAAGCCCATCCCCGGCGAAACCCTGGTGATCTCGGCGGCCGCGGGCGCCGTCGGCTCCATCGCCGGCCAGGTCGCCAAGCAGCGCGGCGCGCGCGTCATCGGCATCGCCGGCGGTCCGCAGAAATGCGCCTGGCTGACGGACGAGCTCGGGTTCGACGCCGCCATCGACTACAAGGGCGAGGACGTGGGCGCCGCGCTCGACCGCCTCGCGCCCGACGGCGTGGAGATGAACTTCGAGAACGTCGGCGGCGACAGCCTGAACGCCGGCGGGACCCGGCGGAAGGTGCCTGGCCGCATGGCCGTCTGCGGCAGGATCGCGGCCTATAACGCCACCTCGGCCCCGCGCGCGCCGAACCTGGCGCGGATCATCACCCACCGCCTGCGCATCCAGGGCTTCCTGGTGCTCGACTATGCGCCGCGGGCCAAGGAGATGTGGGCCGAGATGGGCCCGTGGGTCGCCGACGGCCGGATCAAGTGGAAGGTCCACGTCGACGACGGGCTGGAGGGCGCGGTCGGCTCGCTGAACCGGCTGTTCACCGGCGCCCACGACGGCAAGCTGCTCGTCCGCGTGTCGGAGGAGCCGTGAGCGACGAATTCCTCACCCATTTCGACGACCTCGAGGTCGGCCAGGTCGTGTCGCTGGGCGCCTGTGCGGTCGACGCGGAGGCCATCGCCGAGTTCTCGCGCCGCTTCGCGCCGACCTGGGATGCGGCGCATGGGGCGCCGGATCCGATGGTCTACGCCCTGTGGTGCAGGCTGGAGACGGAGTGCGCCAAGTCCTGGGCCCGGACCAAGTCCCTGGCCATCGACGCCCTGCGCTTCGCGCGCACCCCGCCTGCCGGCGAACTCCTGCGCGGCCGGCTGACGGTCATGGGCAAGGATCCGGTCGGCGACGAGCGCGGCGTCATCATCGCCCAGCAGGACCTGCTCGACGAAGCCGGCCGGCTGGTCTTCTCCTGCCTGACCCGGGCGGTCTTCCTCAGGCGGTGACGCGCAAAAGAAAAGGGACGAGAGCCTGCGCCCTCGTCCCTGATCCCTAGTCCTGATCCCTGACCTTAGGCGTTCGCGGCGACCGGCTGGCGGGCGGCGCGGTCCATGGCGACCGCGATCAGGCGGTCCCAGCCGAGCAGCGAGTTGATGTGGGCGTAGATCTGGCCCAGCGCGCCGTTGTCGCGCAGCTCGGTCAGCTTCTCGCTCGACAGCTTGGCCAGCTTCTCTTCCGAGACGGCGAAGTAGTCGGCGATCTTCTGCGGCTGGCCGGCCGAACCATCCGGATTGCGCGGCGTGAAGTTGGCCGTGCGCTGATCGAACAGGTCGTTGTCCTCGAGCAGCTTGATGAAGGAGGTCGTGCGCTGACGCTCGGTCTCGAAGTCGTTGCAGAACTTGACGCAGTTCTGGGTGTACTCGGTCGGCTTGCCGTCCTCGAAGAAGGCGACGTCGAACTTGTCGGTGACGAAATCCGCCTGGCGGTCGACGCACAGGATCATCCGGTCCGAGCCCTGCTCGTTGGCGTAGATGAACGGATAGCGGCGGACGTAGCCCGGGATGTACACGTCCGCGCGGAAGTCGCCCTGGTCGGTCATGTACAGGTTCTCGCCCTGGCGCAGGCCCATGACCGCCAGCGGCGTCTTGGGTTCGCCGACGAAGACGATCGGATAGGACAGGGCCGCCGGAGCGAACTCACCCACCGTCAGCGGCACGATGTGCGAGCCCTGGACGAAGGCGAACGGGTGGTCCACGCGCTTCACGCCGAGGCCGGTGTGATGTTCGGGCGTGAGCGGCTCAGGCTGCTTGTAGAACAGCACGTTGCCGGAGATGGAAGCGGCCAGCGGCGAGTCGGTCATGGAGTCCTGACGAGACGGAAACAAGGGAAGGCGCGCTTCTAGCCCAGCGCGCCTGAGGGAGCAAACCGGGTTCCCTCAGACCTAGAATCGCCAGGCCATGCCGAGCCGCACGTTTCTCCCGGGCGAGGGCGCCAGGTCCTTCAGGAACGACGTGTGCTCACGGATCTCGGCGTCGTTGAGGTTGCGCGCCTCGACGTAGAGCAGCAGGCCCTCCTCTGGATCCGGCGCCCAGGACAGGAAGGCGTTCAGGGTCCGGTAGCCGTCGGTCGGCAGCTCGAAGTCGGTCACCCGATCCTGGTCGCCCACTTCCCGCAGCTCCAGCCGGCCGGTCCAGGCGTCGAGCGCCATCTCGGCCCGCGCCGTCACCGACCAGGGCGGAATCCGCGCCGGCGGCCCGAGGTCGGTCGAGCCCCGCACGAAGTCGGCCGCGAGCTCCAGGTCGAAGGTCCGGCGCTCGCCCTCATCCCAAAGACGGTAGGCGGCCTCCGCCTCGAAGCCCGAGAACTCGGCGTCGGTCTGCACATATTCGAAGACCGGCAGCTCGTCCTCCTCGACGCCCGTCGGGCGCAGGTCGATGAAGCCGTCGTACCGGGCGTGGAACAGGTGCAGGTCCATGCTGAAGGGGCCCCGGTCGAAATGCAGGGTGCCCTCCAGGGAGGTGACCGTCTCGGACTCCAGGTTCGCGTCGCCCAGCTCATAGGCCCGGGTGGCGACGTGCGGCCCGTCGGCGAACAGCTCCGCCTCGGTCGGCGCCCGGCCGTTGCGCGCCACGCTCACCCCCACGAACCAGTCGGTCGACGGGCGGTAGAACAGGCCGATCGAACCGGAGACGTTGGTGAAGTCGCGCTGGCCGGCCGCGCTGTCGACTTCGCGGGTGTCGATGCGAAGACCGCCTTCCAGGCCGAACCGGCCACGATCCAGGCGTTGCAGGGCGAAGGCGCCGAGTTCCGTGACCTCGCTGGCCGGCACATAGGCTTCGTCGCCGATGGCGTCGAGGTTTCGCCTGAGGGCCTGAACCCCGATCGCACCACGCCAGCCGTCGACCGGCGCCTGGATGAGTTCGGCCCGGCCTTCCCAGCCGTCCGACAGGAAGCGGGTGCCGACCTCGTCGCCCTCGAACTCGGTGTGTTCATAATCGGCGTAGCCGCCGGTGACCCTCAGCCGCTCGAACGGGCCCCAGTCCAGGTCCCAGCCGCCGCGCAGATCGTATCGGGTCTGGACCAGATCGATGGTGACGACCTCTTCCTCCTCCTCCGCGGCATGGGCCGCGAACAGGGGCGCGTCGTCGTGGTCCTCGTCTTCCTCATGGTGATGATGGGCGTGACCCGGCACCCCATAGTCGGATTCCGTCCGGCGGACCGCCACGCCCAGGAAGCCGTTCCCGCCAATCCAGCTCACGCCCGCGCCATAGGTCGACAGGTTCGAGAAGCTGTTCTCCAGGGTCGTCCCGGATAGGCTCTCGACCTCCTCGCCTTCCGCCTCGAGCTGGCGGCGCGACTCGGCCGGGACGGGAATGTCGTAGTCGTCCGCCTCGCGGCGCTGGCCTTCCAGCGTGAAGATAAAGGGCCCTGCCCCGGCGGCGAGGCTCGCGCCGACGGCCCAGCCGTCGTCCACGCTCGTCCCCTGCGCCGACACGCGGCCTTCCAGCCCGCCCTCGGGCACCTCGTCCGGGATACGGTTGTCGATGACGTTCACCACCCCGCCGATCGCGGTGCCGCCATAGGCCAGGGTCGAGGGACCACGCAGGATCTCGATGCGGGTCGCGTCGCCCGGATCGGCGGCCACCTGATGGTCGGGAGACAGACTGCTGGCGTCGATCAGGCCGACGCCGTTGGTCAGGACCAGCACGCGCGGACCGGCCAGACCCCGGATCACCGGCCGGCTGGCGCCGGCGGCGAAGCTCGTCGACCGCACGCCAGGCAGGCCGTTGACGACATCCCCCAGCGTGGCTGGCGGCGCGGTCGCCAGGGCCTCTTCGTCGAGCACCTCGAGCGCCAGCGTGGTGGCCCGGCGGGTCACCCCGTAGGGCACGCCGGTGATGACGATCTCTTCGACCTGGGTCGGCTCATCCTGGCCCGCGTCGGGACCGGTCTGGGCCTGGGCGGCGCCGGCCAGCGCCAGGAAGCTGGTGGTCAGGAGGATGGAACGCAGGTGGGGCATGGGGCGAACTCCAGCGGCGGGAGTGTTATGAAATAACATCACCGTCGGTCAAGCCCTTGCCCGGCGCCGCGGGCGCCATTAGCTGATGCGCATGAGCGAAGCCTGCGCCCACGCGGAAGCCGGCGCCCACGGCCTGACCGGGGCGGCCCTCGCCACGGCGCTGGACCGGGCGGAGGTCCGGTGCGCCCAGCAGGGCGAACGCCTCACCGGCCCCCGCCGCCGGGTGCTGGAACTGCTGCTCGAAGCCGGCCAGCCGACCAAGGCCTACGACCTGATCGCCGCCTATGGGACCGACGGCGAGGCCGCCAAACCGCCGACCGTCTATCGGGCGCTCGACTTTCTTGAGCGAGCGGGCATGGCGCACCGGATCGCCTCCATCTCGGCCTATGTCGCCTGCGCCCGGGACGAAGGCGCCCATACCGCCGCCTTCCTCATCTGCGACTGCTGCGGTGACACCCGCGAGATCGAGCCGCCGGGCGGCGTCGGCCTCCGGGAGACGGCCGCCGGATCGGGCTATGAGCTGGAACGCGTCACCATCGAGGCGCACGGCAGATGCGCGGCCTGCGCGCGGACAGCCTAGGAACGGTTGCTTAAGCGCCGCCGTGCATTCTCCCCTGCGGGAGCCCCGACGTGCACGCAAAGCTGATCAAGACCATCGACCGTTCGGCCCTCCAGGCGGTTCTGGAGGCCCACGGCAAGTTCGTCCGCCGCGAGCCCAACGGCCGCAGGGCCAGCCTCGCCTACCACGACCTGACGAACCTGGCGCTTGAGGGCGTCGAACTGCGGGAGGCCGACCTCACGGGCGCGCGCCTGAGCGGGGCCCTGCTGCGCGCCGCCCAGCTGGACGGCGCCATCCTGTTCGGCGCCGACCTGCGCGACGCCGACCTGCGCGACGCGAGCCTCACCCGGGCGGACCTGCGCGGCGTATGCCTGCGCGGCGCCAACCTGACCAACGCCGACCTGATGGGCTGCGACTTCCGCGAGGGCCGCGCCGCGGTGCAGAACCGCAAGGACGGGTTCCAGATCCTGACTCACGAGAAGAAGGCGGGCGAACTCAGCTACGCCATCCTGGCCGGCGCCAACCTCGAAGGCGCCCAGATGGGCGAACTGGCCGCCATCGCGGCCGATTTCCGTGACGCCAAGCTGACCGGCGCGGTCCTGAGCGGCGCCAAGCTGAAGAACGCGCGCATGGACCGGGCCGACCTGTCCGGCGCCAACCTGTCCCGCGCCGACCTGACGGGCGCCTCGCTGCGCAGCGCCATGCTCGACGGGGCCGACATGGCTTCCGCCTCGCTCAGCAACACCGACATGGAAGGCGCGCTCAAGGCGCCGCCCGAAGTCGTCTTCGTCGATGAGCGGCCGCTGGACGAGCTGATCAAGGACCACCTGGACTGGTGCGACAGCGGCGGGCTGAAGGGCGCCTTCTTCCGCGGCGAGGGCGTGGATTTCCGCGCCGCCGGCCGGCTGACCGGCGCCCAGCTGACGGCGCTGAACGCGCCGCGCGCCATCTTCTTCGGCATGGATCTGACCGGCGCGCAGCTGCAGGGCGCCGATCTCACCGGGGCTGACCTCAGAAATGTGCGGCTGACAGGCGCGGACCTGCGCGGCGCCAAGCTGCGTGAGGCGATGCTGACCCGCGCCGACCTCACCGGCGCGAAACTCGGCCCGCTCGAGGTCGGCGCCGGCCGCGTCGTCCGCGCCGACCTGACGCGGGCCTGCCTCAAGCGCGCGGATCTGTCCGGTGCTGACCTGACCCGCGCGCGCCTTATCGAAGCGGAAACCGACGGCGCGAAGTTCGAGCGCGCCAACCTGACCCACGCGGAAATGGACCAGGGCGTGATGGCCGCTTGAAGCCACACCCGCATTACACGATGTTTATGTTATCGCAGTTCCCGTTACAGGGCTGCAATGTATACGGCTAGAATACAGCCAATACTTTTCCTCCATTTAACTTGAGTATGGTGGGCCTCTGCCGCATTTCTTGATCGCGCTTCCCCCGGCGCTCAGGAAATCAGACGGAGACTTCACATGCGCCTCTTCATCGCCTCCCTCGCCCTCGCCTCGGCCGCCCTCGCCGGCGCCGCCAACGCCCAGGCCGACCGCCTCTCCGACAGCGAGTTCGTCGCCCTGGCCCGTTGCGCCGGCCTTTACGAAGGCGCCGGCCTCGACGCCGAGACCCTCAACAACCAGCTTCGCGCCGAACGCCGCGGCCGCGCCGACCACATCCGTGAACGCGCGACCAATGCGCGCTCCGAAGCCGCCTCCGAAGCCCGCAGCGGTGCGGACGCGGAGCGGCTGGCCGCCGAACGGGCCGCCTGCACGGCCTGATCCCAGCCCCCCCCCTGCTCTTCATCACCTCCCCAGAAGGCCCCGGTGTTCCCCCGCCGGGGCCTTCGCTTGTCTGGAGGCCCCCGCGGGCCTAACCATCGGCCGGGAGGCGCCGCGATGAGCCTGATCGAGATCGAACGCCGGGGCGCGATCGCGCTCCTGACGCTGAACCGGCCGGAGCGGCTGAACGCCCTGCCGGACCCCGAGGACGGCGAGGCCTTCGCCGTCGCCTGCGAGACCCTGAACGCCGACAGTTCCATCCGCTGCGCGGTCATGACGGGCGCGGGCCGCGCCTTTTCCGCCGGCGGCGACCTGAAGGCCATGCGGGACCGGACCGGCCTGTTCGCGGGCTCGGGCGCCGAGATCCGCGAGCGCTACCGTCGCGTGGTCCATCGCATCGTGCGGTCGCTCTACGGCCTGGAGATTCCGCTGATCGCCGCGGTGAACGGCCCGGCCATGGGCCTGGGCTGCGACATCGCCGGACTGGCCGATATCCGCCTGGCGTCCAGCGACGCCAGATTCGGCGTCCCCTTCGTCAAGCTGGGCCTGATCCCCGGCGACGGCGGCGCATGGCTGTTGCCCCGTAACGTCGGCTATGCGCGCGCCGCGGAGATGCTGTTCACCGGAGAGACCATCGACGCCGCGACCGCGCACGCGTGGGGACTGGTCAATCACGTCGTCTCGCACGAGTCGCTGATGCCCGAGGCCCTCGCCCTGGCCGACCGGATCGCCGCCCAGCCGGGCCACACCCTGCGCATGGCCAAGGCGCTGCTCCGCCAGGGTCGCGAGGCCGGCTTCGACCAGCTGCTGGAGATGTCCGCGGCCATCCAGGCGCTGGCGCATCAGACCGACGACCATCACGAAGGCGTCTCCGCGGCGCTGGAAAAACGGACGCCGCGTTTCAACCGCTGAGGAAGGCCAGCCATGATCGATCATATGGGCGTGAGCGTGAGGGACTACACCGCCTCCAAGGCCTTCTACGCTGCGGCGTTGAAGCCCCTGGGCATCGTCCAGATCATGGAGGTGACGCCCGAACAGAACCCGTCGGGCTGGGCCTGCGGCTTCGGCTCGGACCACAAGCCGTATTTCTGGATCGGCGAGGGCCAGACGGTGGACGCGGGGTTTCACCTCGCCTTCCAGGCGCGGACGCGCGCCGAGGTCGACGCCTTCTACGAAGCCGCGCTGAAGGCCGGGGCGGCCGACAATGGCGCCCCGGGCATCCGGGCCATCTACCACCCGAACTATTACGGCGCCTTCGTCCGCGACCTGAACGGCTTCAACCTCGAAGCCGTCTGCCACGCCCCGGAGTAGGGCTCAGGCCACCCGGGCGTCTAGCTGCCTGACCGCGTCCGCGTCGCGGGCCGACAGGTCGGGATAGTCCGGGTCGGAGCCCACGTCCGGCACGCGCCGCCAGGAGCGGGCGCACTTGCGATGGACGGCGGTCTTCACCTCGACGGCGATCGCGTCGCCGCCGGGCTTCCGCTCGGCGCCGGAGGTGCGGAAAACCTCGGCGGCGTCCAGACCCTCGAAGCAGGCGAAGGCCTCGGCAGGACCGGTGACCGTCGGCCAGGCGTCGAGCGCCCCGCCGATGAGCTTGTCGCGGCGGGCGGCTTCCAGGGCTTCGTTGACGACCTCAAGCACGGACTGGACCTCGGCCCAGCGCGCGGCCTCGTCGGGGTTCCGCCACTCCGCCGGCGTGTCGGGGATGACCCGCGCGCAGTTGGTGCCGGCGTCCGGGGAGCGGGTCGTCCAGGCCTCCTCCATGGTGAAGGGGACCAGGGGGCTAAGCCAGGCCGTCAGCCGTTCGAACACCGCGTCCATCACCGTGCGGCAGGCGCGGCGGCGGATGCTGTCGGGCCGGTCGCAGTAGAGGCTGTCCTTGCGGATGTCGAAATAGAGCGCCGACAGGTCACCGGAGCAGAACTCCAGCACCGGCCGCACTACGTCCTGGAAGCGGTAGTCGCGGTAGGCCGCGCGCACGTCGCGGTCGAGCTCCCACAGCCGGTGCAGGATGAACTTCTCGAGCGGCGGCATCTGGCCGTATTCGAGCCGCTCGGCCTCCTCGAAGCCGGCCAGGGCGCCGAGCAGGTAGCGCACCGTGTTCCTCAGCTTGCGATAGGCGTCGACCGTGGTCTGGAGGATCTGTTTCCCGATCCGCTGGTCCTCGGCGTAGTCCACCAAGGCGACCCACAGGCGCAGGATGTCGGCGCCCGACTCCTTGATCACCGTCGCCGGGTCGGTGGTGTTGCCCTTGGACTTCGACATCTTCTCGCCGTTCTCGTCGAGCGTGAAGCCGTGGGTCAGGACTGCGTCGTAGGGCGCCCGGCCGCGCGTGCCGCAGCCTTCCAGCAGGTTCGACTGGAACCAGCCGCGGTGCTGGTCCGAGCCCTCCAGATAGAGGTCGGCGGGCCAGCGCGTGTTCTCGCGGCCCTCCAGGGTGAAGGCGTGGGTGCAGCCGGAGTCGAACCAGACGTCGAGGATGTCCTCGACCTTCTCGTACTTGGCCGGGTCGTGGACGCCGAGGAATTCGCTGTCGGGCGTGTCGAACCAGGCGTCGGCGCCGCCCTTCTCGATGGCCTCCAGGATGCGGGCGTCCACCGCGTCATCATGCAGCGGCTGGCCGGTCTGCTTGTCCACGTACATGGCCAGCGGCGTGCCCCAGGCGCGTTGGCGGCTGACCAGCCAGTCGGGGCGGGTCTCGACCATAGAGCGGATGCGGTTCTTGCCTCCCGCCGGGTGGAAGGTCGTGGCGTCGATGGCCGACAGCGCCTTCTCGCGCAGCGTCCCGTCGTCGGCCAGCGGCCGGTCCATGCGGATGAACCACTGCGGCGTGTTGCGGAAGATCACCGGCGCCTTGGACCGCCAGGAGTGCGGATAGGAGTGCTCCAGCCGCCCGCGCGCCAAGAGCGTCCCGGCCTCGATCAGCTTTTCGATCACGGCCGGATTGGCCGGGCCGAACCTGCCGGTCTTCTTGCCCTCGGTCTCCAGCACCTTGAGGCCGGCGAACAGGGGCACATGCTCATAGTAGGCGCCGTCCGGATCGACCGTGTCCGGCACTTCGTGATGACCGTGGGCCTTCCACACCTCGAAGTCGTCGGCGCCGTGGCCCGGCGCGGTGTGGACGAAGCCGGTGCCCGCGTCGTCGGTGACGTGCTCGCCGTCCAGCAGCGGCACGTTGAAGCGGTAGCCGGCGTCCAGCTCGGCCAGCGGGTGGGCGCACTCCAGCCCCGCCGGGTCGATGTCATAGACGCGCACGGCGTGGGCGATCTTGGCCGCCTTGAAGACGTCTTCGGCCAGCTTGTCCGCGAGGATCAGCCGGTCGCCCGGCTTGGCCCAGGGCTCGAACTCCAGCCCCTCCTCCATGGCCGTGACCTCGTAGAGGCCATAGGCGATGTCGGGGCCGTAGGAGATCGCCCGGTTGGCCGGGATGGTCCAGGGCGTGGTCGTCCAGATGA
>CAMPGL010000019.1 GCA_946885435.1 uncultured Brevundimonas sp.
GCAGCGAGATGCCGAAGTGGTCCGCGCCCTTCCAGCCCAGCTGGCGCATCAGCACGACCTCGTGGCGGTAGTCGCCGCCCATGCCGCCGTCCGCCTCGGGCATCGAAAGGCCGAGCAGGCCCGCCTCGCCGGCCTGGGTCCACAGTTCGCGCGGGACGGAGCTGTCGGCGATCCACTGCTGCACCTTCTCGGGCGGCGCATGCTCGTCGATCCAGCGGCTCACGCTGTCGGAGAAGAGGGTGATCTCCTCCTCGGCCATGAAGTCGGGTTCGGGGACGTTGAGGACGTTCATCGCATCTACCGGTCTCCCTCCCCTTCATGGGGAGGGTGGTCGCGCAGCGACCGGGTGGGGAACTTGGGTGCGGCAGGCGGCCCCACCCGGCTCGACGCGCGCGTCGAGCTTCCCTCCCCATGAAGGGGAGGGAGACACTTGATCAGAACGCCTCCGCCGGCAGCGCCATGAGCACCTCGGCGCCGGTTTTCAGCTTCTTCAGGTGAGCGCGGGCGTCCGGCAGGATGCGCTCGACGAAGTAGCGGCCCGTAGCCAGCTTGTTGGCGTAGAACGGATCGGTCGAGCCGGCGTCGATCTGCTTCTGGGCCGCGACCGCCATCTGGGCCCACATGTAGGCCATGGCCGTCAGGCCGAAGATGTGCAGGTAGTCGGTCGAGGCGGCGCCGGCGTTGTCCGGGTTCTGCATGCCATTCTGCATCAGCCACATGGTGGCCTCCTGCAGCGTGCCCTTGGCCTGGGTCAGGCCTTCGACGAAAGGCTTGATGGCTTCGTTGCCGGCCTGCTCGCCGGCGAAGGCGTCGATGTCAGCGAACCAGGTCATGATGGCCCGGCCGCCGTTGGCCGGAAGCTTGCGGCCCACGAGGTCCAGGGCCTGAACGCCGTTGGTCCCCTCGTAGATCATGGTGATGCGCGCATCGCGCAGATACTGGCTGGCCGGGAAGTGCTCGGTGTAGCCCGAGCCGCCGTGCACCTGCATGGCGAGCGAGGCGACGTGGAAGCCCTTGTCGGTCAGATAGGCTTTCACCACCGGCGTGATCAGGCCCATGTAGTCGCGCGCCTTGGTGGCGGTGGCCTCGTCGTCCGAGCGCTGAAGATCGGCCTGGAGCGCGGTCCACAGGATGAAGGCCTGGCCACCCTCCACGAAGGCCTTGGCCTCCATCAGCATGCGGCGCACGTCCGGGTGGACGATGATCGGGTCCGCCGGGCCGTCCGGGTTCTTCGGGCCCGTCAGCGAGCGACCCTGCAGCCGCTCCTTGGCGAACTCGACGGCGGCCTGATAGGCGGCCGTGCCGATGGCGTGGCCCTGAAGGCCGGTGCCGAGGCGCGCCTCGTTCATCATGACGAACATGGCCGCCATGCCCTTGTTCTCGGTCCCGACGAGCCAGCCCTTGGCGTTCTCGTAGGACATGACGCAGGTGGCGTTGCCGTGGATGCCCATCTTGTGCTCGAGCCCGGCGCAGTGGACGCCGTTGCGCTCACCCAGCGAGCCGTCATCGTTCACCAGGACCTTGGGCACGACGAACAGGCTGATGCCCTTGATGCCGGCCGGGGCGCCCTCGATGCGGGCCAGCACCAGGTGGATGATGTTGTCGGTGAAGTCGTGCTCGCCCGACGAGATCCAGATCTTCTGGCCGGTGATGGAATAGCTGCCGTCGCCGTTGGGCACCGCCTTGGTGCGGATCAGGCCCAGGTCCGTGCCGCACTGGGGCTCGGTCAGGTTCATGGTGCCGCCCCACTCGCCCGAGGCGAGCTTGGGCAGGTACTTGGCCTTCTGCTCCTCCGAGCCGTTGGCGTGCAGACCTTCGTAGCAGCCGTGGGTCAGGCCCGGGTACATGGAGAAGGCCGGCGAGGCCGCGGCGGTGAACTGGCCGAAGGCCATGCCGACGATGGCCGGCATGCCCTGGCCGCCGTATTCCGGGTCACAGGTCAGGCTGGGCCAGCCGGCGGCGACCATCTGCTGATAGGCCTCCTTCCAGCCGGTCGGACCGGTGACCTTGCCGTCGTCCCACTTGCAGCCTTCCTGGTCGCCGACGCGGTTCAGCGGCGCGATGACTTCTTCGGCGAACTTGGCGCCTTCCTCCAGGATCTGACCGACCAGGTCGGACGAGACGTCTGCGAACCCGGGCTGGTTGGAGTAGCGGTCGATCTCCAGCACCTCGTTCAGCACGAAGGTCAGGTCGCGGACGGGCGCCTTGTAGGCCATGGATCAGGCTCTCGCTTTGAAGGGCTGGGGATGGTCGGGGTTGAGCCGGGCCTTCAGCAGGCTGGCGTATTCGTCGGCGCCGGGGAGCAGGTCGGGGCGGTGCTCGGCGAGCTTTTCCTCCATCCACTGACAGGCCTCCTCGGCCGTCTGGATGGCGCCCTCGATGTCCTCGCGCTGCTGCTTGAGCGCCTCGATCTGGGCCCGATGGCGGCGGAGCGCCACCGCCATCTGATGGGCGTTGTGATCCTTGCGGTCGTAGAGATCCAGCATGTCCTGGATCTCCTGGAGGGTGAAGCCGATCCGGCGGCCCCTCAGGATCAGCTTGAGCCGCGCGCGATCCCGCGCGTCATAGACCCGCGTCTGGCCTTTGCGGGCAGGGGTCAGCAGACCCTTGTCCTCGTAGAAGCGCAACGCCCGCGCCGTCGCCCCGAACTCGCGGCACAGCTGGCGGATCGAATAGGTGCGATGATCGTCGGCGGACATGGCTCGCCGTCATAACTTGACGTGAACGTAAAGGGAAGCCCTGCCGTGATCCGCCGCCTTCGGCAGGGCCGTCTGCGACGAAATACACGGCGCCCTAGCTATTGGGCGGGAAATGGCCCATGTAGGGGCTTGTCGATCTCTGTCGCGTAACGCTCGTCCGCTCTGCATCGCGCACAGAGGTCTAAGCCATACTCTCAGACTCGACGGGACTGCAGGGGTTCTTTCCCTGAGCCACGCCATAGGAGACTGAAAATGGCTAAAGGCACCGTCAAATGGTTCAACGCCACCAAGGGCTACGGCTTCATCGAGCCGTCGAACGGCGGTAAGGACGTGTTCGTTCACATCTCGGCCGTTGAACGTTCGGAACTGGGCCAGATCCACGAGGGTCAGGTTCTCAACTACGAAGTCGAGCGCGACCCGCGCAGCGGCAAGGAATCCGCCGGTCAGCTGACCGCCGCGGAGTAAGTCCTTCCGGGGAGCCTGGCTCCCCGGTCAAAGGTCTGGCGGCCGGTCTCCTCGCGGAGGCCGGCCGTTTTCTATTGGGGCAGGTCGTAGGCCTCGCCCTGCAGCCGGACGCGCGCGACCTTGGCCTCGAAGGCGGACCAGTCGTCGGCCTCGGCGATGGGGGCCCAGACGGCCTCGACCTCGTCGATGAGCATGGTCTCGGGGCCCGGCCACGCAAAAACGGGATGCGCCAGCCGCTCCGGGCGGTCCGGCTCATGCGCCGAGAGGGCCTCTTCGAACGCCACGAACGCCGGCCCGCGATAGATGTCCGAGTGCGGTCCCGACAGCGCACGATCGCGGGACGCGGACCCGCAGAACCAGTCGAAGACCAGAGGCTCGAAGCCCAGCGTCTCGCCGCCCTCGGCCATCAGGTCGAAGGTGGTCTCGATCAGGCGTTGGGCCGCCGCCTCGCCGGCGTCCTGAAGCCCGAAGCGGGCGCGGAAGGCGGCATGGCTCTCGCGGACGTAGGCGGGCCCGAACGCGTTCAGCGCCTCGATCAGGGGCGCGTCCTCGCTGAGCGGTCTCAGCGTTCCAGCCAGCTGCTGCAGGTTCCAGAACACGGCTTCCGCCTGGCGGCCGAAGCTGTAGAGGCCGGTCCGGTCGAAATAGGCGGCGGTGAAGTTCGGATCGAGCTCCGGCAGGAAGCGCCAAGGCCCGTAGTCGAAACTCTCGCCGGTCACGTTCAGGTTGTCGGTGTTGAGCACCCCGTGCACGAACCCGGCCGCCGTCCAGCGGGCGACCAGCCGGGCGCTGGCCTCGACGATCGCGCGCAGCAGCTCTGCAGGTCCGCCGGCGTTCGGGTGATAGGTGGCGCGCAAGTGCTCGATCAGCTGGCCCAGAAGGTCCGTACGCTCGAAGAAGGCCAGCCGCTGGAAGGTCCCGATGCGCACATGGCTGTGCTGCAGCCGGACCATCACCGAGCCGCGCGTGGGGGAAGGTTCGTCGTGGCGTTCCAGCTCTTCGCCGGTCTCGACCAGACTGAGGATCCGGCAGGTCGGCACGCCCAGCGCCTGGAGCATCTCGGACGCCAGCACCTCGCGCACACCGCCCTTCAGCGTCAAGCGGCCGTCGCCGTCGCGCGACCAGGGCGTGCGGCCCGATCCCTTGGTCCCAAGGTCGAGCAGCCGGTCGCGATCGTCCCTCAGCTGCGCCGCCAGGAAGCCCCGGCCGTCGCCGATGTCGGGATTGTAGGAGCGGAACTGATGCCCGTGGTACCGCATCGCCCGCGGCTCCGGCTGACCCGGGAGGGGCTCGATTCGCGCGAAATGGGCCAGCCACTCCGCCTCGGTCAGCTCCGCCAGCCCGACGGTTTCCGCAGCCCGCTGGTCCCGCCAGCGCAGGATCGTCTGCGGAAACCTCGCCGCATCGACGGCGTCGGAGAACTCGTCGCCGAGCGCGGCGAAACGGGCGTCAGGGCGGTAAGCGGGGGAAAGCGGCATGCCTCGCAGGTGAGGCTTCCCAGGTCGGCGCACAAGCGGGGCCGAAACGGAGTGGGCCCCGGCGAGGAGGGGTCGCCGGGGCCCTTCGGCCGGGTATCGCGGAGGGGAGCTGGGCCCCGGCCGGAACCATAAGAGGCGCTGCACGGCGAAGGTGACTGCGTTACCTTGCCTGTCCGGGAGAGGTACGGGCGCATGGCTCCGGCGGATGCGCGGGCCTTGCCTAGCGGCCGACTTTCGGCTCGATTGCGCGCCCTGTTGATCTGGGAGGACCAGCGTGAGCGACACCGCAGCGGCCGCGGGCCGGAAGACTTTCCTCGGGCACCCGCGCGGCCTGGTCGTGCTGTTCTTCGCCGAAATGTGGGAGCGGTTCTCCTACTACGGCATGCGCGCGCTGCTGGTCCTGTTCCTGGTCCAGCACTTTTTGATGAGTCAGGGCGAGGCGGCCGGCACCTACGCCGCATACGCCGCGCTCGTGTACCTGCTGCCGATCGTCGGCGGAGCCATCGCCGACCGGTGGCTGGGAGCGCGAAAGGCCGTCACCATCGGCGCCCTGTTCCTCGTGGCGGGCCACTTCGCCATGGCATTCGAGGGCTCGGGCGGGCAGCAGTACATCACAGTCGGCGGACAGGAGTACGCGGTCGAGACCGTCGGCCGTGACGAGAACCGCCAGGTCTTCGCCGTGCTCGGCGACGAACGCACCCCGATCTCCTTCGGCACGGACGGCCTGACGCGCGATCCCGCGCTGGACAGCTCCCTGCCGGCGGTCACCGCCCCGGATCAGTACGAGACCCGGATCGTCCGTGACATCACCGGCGAGGGCACGGTTCTGCTGGCCATGGCCCTGATCGTGGTGGGTGTCGGCTTTCTGAAGGCCAACATCTCCAACGTCGTGGGCGCCCTCTACGAGAAGGACGACCCGCGCCGCGACGCCGGCTTCACCTGGTTCTACGTCGGCATCAATCTGGGGTCCCTGCTGGCCAAGATCCTCTGCGGCTGGATCGGCCTGACCTACGGCTGGGCCTATGGCTTCGGCCTGGCGGGCATAGGCATGCTGCTCGGCCTCGTCGTCTTCCAGCTCGGCCAGCCCTGGCTGGAGGGCAAGGCCGGCCCGCCGCCCGAGATGGAGGGCAAGAAGGGCCTGCTGGGCATTCCCTACGGCGCCCTGTTCTCGATCGCCGGGATCGTGGCCGTCATCCCGACCTGGCTGCTGCTCCAGCGCCACGCCCTGGTCGAGACCAGCCTGACCATCCTGGGCCCGACGATCTTCGTGGGCATGCTGATCTGGTCGGTCGTGGCCCTGCGCGGCGAGGTCCGTTCGCGCATGCTGGCGGCGCTGGTGCTGTGCATCTTCTCGGTCCTGTTCTGGATGCTGTTCGAACAGGCCGGGTCGTCCCTGACCCTGATGGCGCAGAACTCGGTGGTGATGCCGGACTTCATCAACGCGGCCCAGTCGAACCTGGTGAACCCGCTGATGATCGTCATCCTGGGGCCGCTGTTCGCCATCCTGTGGCAGGTGTTGGCCGCGCGCCGCGCCGAGCCCTCGACGCCGTTCAAGTTCGCCCTGGCCCTGATGATCATGGGCGGCAGCTTCGTGATGCTGGCCTGGGCGACCGCGACGCAGGCCAACGACCTGTTCAAGATCGCCTTCCTGTGGCTCGGCCTGACCTATGTGCTGCACACCATCGCCGAGCTGATGATCTCGCCGATCGGCCTGTCCATGATCACCAAACTCTCGGCGCCGCGGGTCATCGGCCTGATGATGGGCGTCTGGTTCCTGTCGTCCTCACTGGCGCACGCCCTGGGCGGCATCGTCGCCAAGATGACGGCTACCGAGACCATCGGCGGCGTGGTGACCGATCCGGCCGCGGCCCTGCGCACCTACGGCGAGGTCTACAACCTCTTCGGCTGGGTCGCGGTGGGTGTCGGAGTCCTCCTTCTGATCGGCACGCCGGTGCTCAAGAAGATGATGGCCGGGATCAAATAAGGGCCTCCCCGCCTCGCCAATCCGCGGCCCGGGCGGCCTTGGCCCTTGTAGGGTTAAGGCCGCCGTGCTGCATATGTCCCCTTGGGCGCATAGGTGTTGGTGCGCGATAGCGAGGAGTACGGCCGTTGAGCACGACCGATACGGGGGGGGCAGTCACGCCCCGCAAGACGTTTCTGGGGCACCCGCGGGGGCTGGTGATCCTGTTCCTGACCGAGATGTGGGAGCGCTTCTCCTACTACGGCATGCGGGCCCTGCTGGTCCTGTATCTGACCCAGCACTTCCTGTTCGGTCCGGCGGAGGCCCAGGGCATCTACGCCGCCTACGCCGCTCTCGTTTACCTCATGCCGGTCATCGGCGGCATGATCGCCGACAAATACCTGGGCTCTCGCCTGGCCGTGATCATCGGCGCGGTCCTGCTGGTGGCGGGCCACTTCACCATGGCCTTCGAGGGGCAGGGCGCGCGCGAATTCCTCACCGTCAACGGCGTTGAATACCGGCTCGAAGTCGAGGGCCGTGACACCGACCGCCAGATCTTCGCGGTGAATGGCGATGAGCGGGTGCCGATCAGCATCTCGCCCGAAGGCATCTCCGTGGTGGGCGGCGAGACCTCGACCGTCGGCGCCGAGCCGTCCGCGGCCAACGCCGCCGACGCGGCCGCGCCCGCCACGGCGGAAGCCGTCACCGGCGAGACGCCCATCGGCGCCGCCGATCCCGCCGTCAACGCGGCCCAACAGGAGATCCCGGACGAGTCCGGCGCTCCGCTCGCCGAGGCCGCCGCGCCCGAAGGCTTCCCGGCCCAGATCGCGCCGGACGGCTACGAGCTGCGCACCGAGCGCGACCTGTCGACCGAACCAGTTCTGTTCCTCGCCCTGTCGCTGATCATCGTCGGCGTCGGCTTCCTGAAGGCGAACATCTCGACCGTCGTGGGCGCCCTCTACGACGAGAACGATCCCCGTCGGGACGGCGGCTTCACCATCTTCTACGTGGGCATCAACCTCGGCGCCTTCCTGGCCACCTGGCTCTGCGCCTGGCTGGGCATCGCCTACGGCTGGGCCTACGGCTTCGGCCTGGCGGGCATCGGCATGCTGTTCGGCCTGGCGACCTTCCTGCTCGGCCAGTCCTGGCTTGAAGGCCGCGGCGGTCCGCCCGAGCCGATCCAGGGCCGCCGCATCCTTGGCGTGCCGCTGGTCCCGTTCTTCTGGATCGCCGGCCTGGTCGCCGTCATCCCGACCTGGCTGCTGATCCAGCGCCATGAGCTGATCGAGTCGGTCCTGCCCTGGGCCGCCGGCCTGATCTTCGCGGCGGTGGTCGGTTACACCCTGTTCCGTCTGAAGGGCGCCGAACGCAGCCGCATGCTGGTCGCCGAGGTGCTGATCTTCTTCTCGGTCCTGTTCTGGGCCTTGTTCGAGCAGGCGGGCTCCTCGCTCACCCTGTTCGCCGACCAGTCGACCGAGATGCCGTCCTGGTTCAATGCCGCCATGACCCAGATGTTCAACCCGGGCATCATCATCATCGGCGGTCCGATCATGGCCGCCCTGTGGGTCTGGCTGGCCAAGCGGAACATGGAGCCCTCCACCCCGGTGAAGTTCTCCTTCGGCCTGATGTTCGTCGGGTTCGGCTTCCTGGTGCTCATGTGGGCCGCCGGGAACATGGCCAATGCGGACTTCCGCGTGCCGCTGCTGTTCCTGTTCCTGACCTACTTCTTCCACACGGTGGGCGAGCTCTGCCTGTCGCCGGTCGGCCTGTCGATGATCACCAAGCTGTCGGTGGCGCGCGTGGTCGGACTGATGATGGGCGTGTGGTTCCTGTCCAGCTCGGTGGCGCACATCGTGGCCGGCATCATCGCCCAGGCCACGGCCACCAACACCGTGGCGGGGGTGGTCACCGACCCGCAGCTGGCGCTCAACACCTATGGCTCGATCTTCGGGACCATCGGCTGGGTCGGCGTTGGCGTCGGGGTCTTCCTGCTGCTCATCTCGCCGCTCCTGAAGAAGGGGATGGCGGGCGTCCACTAAGGGCTTCCGGCTCATGGAGAAGGGCGGCTGGCGCGATCCAGCCGCCCTTTTTCATGCCTGAGGCGCAAATCCACTTCACAACGCAAAGTACTTTTCGTATTGTCCTGCCTCGTCCCACACTGGAGCCGTCCATGCATCGCCGCGCCTTCATCCTGTCCTCCATCGCTGTGACCGCGGCCGCGGGCGGCGTGTCAGCCTGCGCCACGATGTCGGCGCCGGCCCAGCCGGGCTTCGCCTCGGACCGCATCGGCGTGAGTGTGGAGGGGTCGGGTCCCGACGTGATCCTCATCCCGGGCCTCAGCTCGCGTCCGGCCATCTGGGACACGACGGCGGCGCACCTGGCCGGCCGGTATCGGGTGCACCGGGTCTGGGTCTCGGGCTTCGCCGGGCGCCCGGCGGGGGCGAACGCCACGGGCGACAGCGTGAGCCAGCCGGTCGCCGAGGAGATCGCCCGCTACATCCGCGAGCAGAACCTCGAGCGCCCCGCGGTCATCGGCCACTCGATGGGCGGCTGGATCGGCATGGTGCTGGCGGCGCGCCACCCCGAAAGCGTCGGCCGGCTGATGGTCGTGGACATGATGCCGTTCATGGGCGCGATGTTCGGCCCGCCGGGCACGACCCCCGAGCAGGTGCGTCCCGTCGCCGACCAGATCCTCGCAGGCATCCGCACGGCCGCGCCGGACGCCCGCCGAGCCATGGCCGAACAGACGCTGGCCGGCATGATCCGCACCGAAAGCCTGCGCGCCGCCGAGGTCGAGGCCTCCCTGGCCAGCGATTCCGACGTGTCCGGCCGAGCCTTCCACGAACTGATCGTGACCGACCTCAGGCCCGAGCTGGCCAACATCACCGCTCCGGTGACGGTCCTCTACGTCACCCCGACCGGCGCGCCCCTGACCGACGCCCAGATGGACGGCTTCTACCAGCTCTCCTACGCCAATATTCCCGGGGTCCGGCTGGTGCGGGTCCCGGACGCGGCCCACTTCATCATGTACGACAATCCGGACCGCTTCTTCGCGGAAGTGGACGCCTTTCTTTCGGCGGATTGAGGCCCGACAAATCCCGGCTTGGGCGCGACCGGCCTTGACCTGACCGAAGGCTCTGGCAAGTCGGACAGGGCGCCTTCGCGGCGGGTGTTGAAACGGGAACCGAGATGAGCCACGGCCACGGAGGCGGCGAACGGTCGGGCAGGCGCTCGCCGATGGGCCGGCTGTTCTACTGGACGGCCGTGCTCGGCGTCTGGGGTCTGATCTTCTCGGTCGTCTTCTTCGCGGTCTTCGCCCGCGGCCTGCCGGACACCTCCAGCCTGGACGCGATCCAGCGCGTGCCGTCGGTGACCTATCTGGACCGCAACGGGGTGCTGATCGCCGCACGCGGCTCCGAACAGACCCAGTCGGTCGATCTCGACAGCCTGCCGGACTACGTGCCCGCCGCCTTCATCGCGGTCGAGGACCGCCGCTTCTACCACCACCCCGGGTTTGACCCGATCGGCATGGTGCGCGCCATCGTCGCCAACATGCGCGCCGGACGCGTGGTGCAGGGCGGCTCGACCCTGACCCAGCAGCTGGCCAAGAACCTCTTCCTGACGCCCGACCAGACGATGAAGCGCAAGATCCAGGAGATCATGCTCGCGGTCTGGATGGAGCTGCGCTTCACCAAGGAAGAGATCCTCACCCTGTATCTGAACCGGGTCTATTTCGGCGCCGGGGCCTACGGCATCGAGGCGGCGGCCCAGCGCTATTTCGACAAGAGCGCGCGCGAGCTGACCATCGGCGAGGCGGCGCTCCTGGCCGGCCTGCTCAAGGCGCCCTCGCGCTACAGCCCGCTGAGCGAAACGGAGCGGGCCGCCGGCCGCGCCGACGTGGTGCTCAACGAGATGGAGGAGGCGGGCGTCATCACCGCCGAGCAGCGCGAGGCCGCGGTGCTCGAGCCGGTGCGCGTCTCGCGCACCCTGGCCACCCAGCACGCCCAGTATTTCGCCGACTGGCTCGACCGCGAGGTCCGCGGCCTGATCGGCGAGAACTCCGAGGACCTGATCGTCGAGACCACCCTGGACCTCACCCTCCAGGCCCAGGCCGAGCGGGCCGTCCAGGCGATCCTGGAGCGCGACGGAGAGCGCGGTGTCGAACAGGCCGCGCTGGTGGCCATGGACGGTGAGGGCCGCATCCGGGCCATGATTGGCGGCGGCTCCTATACTGACAGCCAGTTCAATCGCGCCGTCGACGCGCGCCGCCAGGCCGGCTCGTCGTTCAAGCCTTTCGTCTATCTGGCGGCCATGGAGGCCGGCTATACGCCCGACACGCCCGTCGAGGACCAGCCCCTGACCATCGGCAACTGGTCGCCGCGCAACTACGACGGGACCTTCCGCGGCCGCATGACCATGCAGCAGGCGGTGGCCAGTTCCATCAACACCGTCGCCGCCTATGTCGCCGACCGCGTCGGCCGCGATCGCGTGGCGTCCGCCGCCCGGCGACTCGGGATCACCTCGCCGGTGAACCTGCAGCCCGCCATGGCGCTCGGCGCGGTGGAGGTCAGCCCGCTGGAAATGGCCCAGGCCTACGCCGCCTTCTCGAACGGCGGCCGCCGCGCCCGGGCCCACGGCATCACCCGCATCCGCACGCGGGACGGGCGGGTGCTCTATCAGCGCACCGAGGGCGGGGCCCAGCAGGTCATCAACAATCCGCCGCTCTACTACATGAACCAGATGCTGCGGTCGGTGATCACCGGCGGCACGGCCACGGCGGCGGCCATCGAGGGCTATGACCTGGCGGGCAAGACCGGCACGACCTCCGACTACAAGGACGCCTGGTTCGTCGGTTATACGGGCGGCTTCGTCACCGCCGTGTGGGTCGGGCGCGACGACAACACGCCGATGCGCCGGGTGACCGGCGGCGGCGCCCCGGCGGCCATCTGGCGCCGCTTCATGGCCGACGCCCTGCCGCGTCTGAACGTCCAGCGCATTCCCGACGGCCCCGCCATGCCCGAGGGCTGGCAGGAAGGCCTGCAGGGCGGCGAGGACCCGCTCGGCGATATCATCGACGGCCTGGAAGGCCTGTTCGGCGGCGGCGGCGAGGTCCAGCCCGGGACCGAGCCTTCGCCCGACGCCCAGCCGGTCGAGCCCCAGCCGCAGCAGCCCCAGCCTCAGCCGCAGAACCCGCAGCCGGTCCAGCCCGCGCCCAGCCCGCAACAGCCGCGCCCAGAGCCGCAGCGCGAGGAGCGCGAGCCGCTGTTCTTCTAGGCCGGCGCGGAACCTTCGCCCCCGGCTCGGCCGTTCTCCCTGCACAGCAAGGGAGACTGATCATGGCTTGGGAAAGCCTCTGGCACCTCGGTTGGGTCGTCCTGGGCGCGGTGCTCGCCTGGGGCCTGTGGCGTTACCACACCCGCAACAAGCGCAACGATCCCGTGACCGAAGAGGCCACGCGAGAGCTCTACGACCACCCCGACACCTACGAAGAGCGCCGCGACGAACTTAACCACGAGATCCGCCCCAAGACCTGAAGACGCTCAGGCTGGACCGCACCTCCGCGTCGTCGCATAGGACGCGCATGAAGTCCTTCGACGCCGACGTCATCGTCGCGGGGGCCGGCCTGGCCGGGGCCACCTTCGCGCTCGCGGCCGCCCACGGCGGGCTCAGGGTCGTTCTGGTCGATCCGCTGCCTTTCAGCGCCCAGCTGGAGCCGACCTTCGACGGGCGAGCCTCGGCCATCGCCTATTCCAGCTTCCGCCAGTGGCGCGTGCTGGGCGTTGGCGAGCACTTGACCGAGCTCGCCCAACCTATCCGCCGCATCCTGGTCACCGACGGCAAGCGCCCGGGCGCGGCCTCGGCCAAGGGCCTGGGGTCTTACCTGCGCTTCGACGCCGAGGAGATCGCCGACCGCTCCGACGGCGAGCCGCTGGGCTGGATGGTCGAGAACCGCCAGGCGCGCGTGGCCCTGTCGCGCGCGCTGGGGGCTTCGTCCGTCGAACTGCGGACGCCGGTGGGGTTGAAGACCCTGTCGGGCGACGCCTTTGGCGTGACGGCGGAGCTGTCGGACGGCACGTCGGTCAGCGCGCCGCTGATTGTCGGCGCCGAGGGCCGGGCCTCGGTGGTCCGCGACTGGGCCGGGATCGGGGTCGTGGGCTGGCCCTATCCGCGCTCGGGCGTGGTCGCCACGGTTCGCCTCGAACAGGACCACGGCGGCGTGGCCCACGAGGTCTTCCTGCCGGACGGAGCGCTGGCGATTCTGCCGCTCACCGAGCAGCGCGCCAGCCTCGTCTGGACCGAGCCGCATGATCGGGCCAAGGCGCTCAAGACGGCGGGCCTGCCCGCCTTCAACGCCCATCTGAAGCGCCGCTTCGGCGAGTTCCTGGGCGAGGTGGAGGCGCTGGAGCCGCGCTTCGTCTACCCGCTGGGCCTGCAGCTGGCCGAGAGCCTTGTCGGCGGCCGCGCGGCCTTGGTCGGCGACGCCGGCCACGCCATCCACCCGCTGGCGGGGCAGGGCCTGAACCTGGGGCTCAAGGACGCAGCGGCGCTGGCCGAGACTCTGGTCGAGGCCCGCCGGCTCGGCGAAGACATCGGCTCCGCCCCGGTGCTTGAACGCTATGACCGCTGGCGGCGGTTCGACAATCTGGCGATGAGCGCCATGACCGACGGCTTCGACCGCCTGTTCGCCACCGACAATCCGCTGGTCCGGCTGGTCCGCGACACCGGCATGGCGGCGGTGAACCGCATCGAGCCCGCCCGGCGCTTCTTCATGCAGGAGGCCGGCGGCGCGGTCGGCGACCTGCCGCGGCTGCTGAGGGGCGAGGCCCTCTAGAGGTTCAGCGTCCCGGTCCGTTCGACCTCGACCGGACCGGTCATCCAGACGCGGCCGTCGTCGCGCCAGTCGACCTCGAGCTCTCCGCCGTCGAGTTCCAGCACGGCCCGCCGCCCGGTCAGGCCCTTGCGCGACGCCGCGACCAGAGCTGCACAGGCGCCGGTGCCGCAGGCCCGCGTCAGGCCCGCGCCCCGTTCCCAGACGCGCAGCCGGATGCGGTCCGGCGACAGAACCCGGGCGAAGCCCACGTTCACCCCTTCCGGAAACAGCGGATGGTGCTCCAGCAGCGAGCCCGAGCCCCGCACGAAGCCGTCGTCGAACTCGCGGTCCGCGAAGAAGACCACGTGCGGATTGCCCATCGAGACGGCGCCCGGCGTGTGCAGCACGGGGTCGTCGACCGGGCCGATCTGCAGCTCGATGCCGCGCGTGTCCATCTCCTCGGCCAGGGGGATGTCGGTCCAGTCCAGACGGGGCGGGCCCATGTCGACGCTGACGCGCCGCTCTCCGGCTGAGAACGCGCGCGTCAGGCCGCCAGCGGTGTCGATCTCGGCTTCGTCCAGCCCTGATGCCTGCATCAGGAGCCAGCCGACGCAGCGCAGGGCGTTGCCGCAGGTCTCGACCTGGCCGCCGTCCGCGTTCCAGACGCGCATGAAGGCGCCGTGATCGGACCGCTCGATGGCGATCAGCTGGTCACAGCCCTCGCCGGTGTTCCGGTCGCAGATCGCACGCACCTGCTCGGGGCTTGGCCGGAACGGCTCGCTGCGCGCCTCGACCACGACGAAGTCGTTGCCCAGGCCGTTCATCTTGACGAAGGGGCGGCTCATCTCCCGCCCATATAGGCGCAAAGCTTGGCGAAAGGCAGGGAGCAGCCTAAGCGGGGACGGATGACCCAGTCGACGGTCCAGCCCGGCCCGCGCGAAGGCCTGCGCCTGAAGGCCCGGCTGCGGGCGCTTTATCACGGCTCGTCGCGCACCGCCGTCCGCTTCCGGCTGACGGTGCTGATCATCGACCTGGTGATCATCGCCTTCTTCATCGCCAGCCCGATCCTGCAGGGCTATCGGACGATCTTCTATGCGATCGACTACCTGATCGCGGCCGCCCTTTTCATCGACATCGCCGCGCGGGCCTACGCCCATGGGGAGCTGCTCGACTGGCTTAAGAAGCCCATCGTCTGGGTGGATCTCGCCGTCCTGGCGACCCTGCTGTTCCCCGCCTGGCTGGACAATTTCGGCTTCCTGCGGGTGCTGCGCCTGTGGACCCTGATCCACAGCGACTTCTTCTGGCGCACCATCGGGCGCCGCTACGACGACACCTGGACCGAGGACATCATCAAGGCCCTGGCGTCGCTGGTGACCTTCATCTTCGTGGCCACAGGCTTCGTCTACGCCAGCTTCGTGGGCGTTACCGAGGGCATCACGGGATACATCGACGCGCTCTATTTCACAGTCACCAGCCTGACCACGACGGGCTACGGCGACATCCTGCTGCCGGGCGCGTGGGGCCGGATCGTCTCGATCGTGATCATGCTGACGGGGGTGACCCTGTTCGTCCGACTGGGTCAGGCGATCTTCCGGCCGCACAAGGTGACCTTCCCCTGTCCGACCTGTGGATTGCAGCGTCATGACCCGGACGCGGTCCACTGCAAGGCCTGCGGCGAACAGATCTGCATCCCCAACGCCGAATAGGCCAAGTGGCGGGCCCATGCGTTACGGCCTAGATTGCAGCTGACCCAGAGGACGCGATTTTGGCGGATCGACACCCCTTCTTCTCCCCCACCACCCACGGCTTCGTCCGCGTGGCGGCCGCAACGCCGGTGGTCCACACGGCCGATCCGGCGGCCAATGCGGAGGAGCACGCGCGGCTGATCCGGCAGGCGGCGGAAGAGGACTGCGACCTCATCGTCTTTCCCGAGCTCAGCCTGTCGGCCTATGCGATCGACGACCTGCTCTTGCAGGACGCGCTGCTGGACGAGGTTGAGCGGCAGGTGGCGGAGCTGGCCCGGCTGACCGAGGAGGCCGGCGTGGTCGCGGTGGTTGGAGCCCCGCTGCGGCGATCTGACCGGCTCTACAACTGCGGCGTCGTCCTGGCGGGCGGGACCGTGCTGGGGGTGATCCCCAAGACCTATCTGCCGAACTACCGGGAGTACTACGAGAAGCGCTGGTTCTCGCCGGCGGGGCCGGCGGACGGGGACCTGATCCGCGTCGGCGACAGCTGGGCGCCGTTCGGGACCCGGCTTCTGTTCGAGGCGGACGACCGGCCGGGCTTCGCCTTCGGGGTGGAGATCTGCGAGGACTACTGGGCGCCGCTGCCGCCCTCGACGCGCCAGGCCCTGGCGGGCGCGCGCATCCTGCTGAACCTGTCGGCGTCGAACGTCCTGATCGGCAAGGCGCAGGATCGCTCAATGCTGTGCTCGAGCCAGTCGGCGCGGGCGCAGGCGGCCTATGTCTTCACCGCCTCGGGCTGGGGCGAGAGCACCACCGACCTGGCCTGGGACGGCCAGGCGACGATCCACGAGCTGGGCGCCTGCCTGGCGTCGGGCGAGCGGTTCTCGATGGAGAGCCACCTGACCATCGCCGACATCGACGTCGAGCGGATCGGCGCGGAACGGATGCGGACCGGCACCTTCGCCGACTGCGCGCGGCGCGAGCTGGACGAGGCGGGCTTCGTGACCCTGACCTTCGAGGCCGGCGAGGGGCGGGCGGCAGGCCCGTTGCGCCGGCCACTGGACCGGTTCCCCTTTGTGCCGGACAACGCGGAGCGCCTCGACCAGGACTGCTACGAGGCCTTCAACATCCAGGTGCAGGGCCTGATGCGCCGGATGCAGGCGACAAACGGCGAGCGCATCGTCATCGGGGTCTCGGGCGGGCTGGACTCGACCCATGCGCTCCTGGTCGCGTGCCGGGCCTTCGACCGGCTCGATCTGCCGAGGTCCAACATCCTGGGCTTCACCATGCCGGGGTTCGCGACCTCTGAGGGGACGAAGTCGAACGCCTGGGCCCTGATGAAGGCGCTCGGCGTCACCGGCCACGAGATCGACATTCGGCCGACGGCCGAGACGATGCTGAAGGAGATCGACCATCCGTTCTCGCGCGGCGAGCCGGTCCACGACATCACCTTCGAGAACGTCCAGGCGGGCCTGAGGACCGACTACCTGTTCCGGCTGGCCAACCATCATCACGCCTTCGTGCTCGGCACCGGCGACCTGTCGGAGCTGGCGCTGGGCTGGGCGACCTATGGCGTCGGCGACCACATGAGCCACTACAACGTCAACGGCGGGGTGGCGAAGACGCTGATGCGACACCTGATCCGCTGGGTGGCGGACCGCGAGGTGGTGGGCGCGGAGGCCGTCCCGATCCTGCGCTCCATCCTGGGCACGGAGATCTCGCCCGAGCTGGTGCCGCCCAAGGACGGCGAGCTGCAGTCGACCGAAGGCACTGTCGGGCCCTATGCGTTGAACGACTTCTTCCTGTTCTATGTGACCCGCTTCGGCCTGAAGCCTTCGAAGGTGGCCTATCTGGCGCACGAGGCCTGGAGCGATCCGGCGCGCGGCGCCTGGCCGGCCGGCACGCCGGACGACGAGAAGGGCTCCTACGACCTGGCGACGATCAGGGCCTGGCTGAGGAAGTTCCTGGTGCGCTTCTTCCAGACCAGCCAGTTCAAGCGCTCGGCCCTGCCGAACGGGCCGAAGGTGGTGACAGGCGGCTCCTTGAGCCCGCGCGGCGACTGGCGGGCGCCCTCGGACAGCACCGCGCGGGTGTGGCTGGACGAGCTGGACGCGAACGTTCCGGACGAGGAGGCCCTGTGAGCGACGATCAAACCCGTGACGCCAACGGCAATGTCCTGTCTGACGGCGACAGCGTGACCCTGATCAAGGACCTCAAGGTCAAGGGCTCGGGCGGCGTGACCCTGAAGCGCGGCACGCTGGTCAAGAACATCCGGCTGACCGGCGATCCCGACGAGATCGAGGCCAATGTCGAGAAGGTCCGCGGCCTCGTGCTGCGCACCGAGTTCGTCAAGAAGGCCTAGGGAACCGCCCCGAGGAACGCCAGAATCGCCGCCTCCGCCGTCGGCTCGTCGAGCATCGGGGCGTGGCCGACGTCCGGGACTTCGACGTAGCCCATCTCGGGCGCGCGGGCGCGCATGCGACCGGCGATCTCGGCGTCCAGAAGGTCGGAAGTCGCGCCGCGGATGAGCAGGGTCGGGCGGCCTGTGGCGAGGCGCTCGAAGTCGCCCCACAGGTCGGGCACGAGCGCGGCCTGGCCGGCGGCGCGGATCGGCACGGCGATGTCCGGGTCGTAGTCCAGCACCGGGCCGTCCGGCCCCTCGCGGAAGACGCGACGCGCGAAGGCGTCCCAGTCGGCGTCGGTGTAGTGCGGCAGGGCGATGGCGTTGTGCTTGCGGACGTAGGCGACGGCGTCGTCCCAGGTCGGGGTGTCGACGGGCTGGCCCGCGTAGGCGGCGATGCGGGTCAGGCCGACCAGCGAGACCTCGGGGCCGACATCGTTCAGAATGGCGGCGGCGATCCGGTCGGGCGCGATGGCCGTCAGCGCCATGGTGATCAGACCGCCCATGGAGGTGCCCAGGAAGGCGGCCCGCGCGATTCCGGCCTGGTCCATCAGGGCCAGCATGTCCCGCGCGTACTGGACCGGCTGGTAAGTCATCGGGTCGGCGGCGCGGTCCGACCGGGCGCGGCCCCGGACGTCGACCGCCAGCACGCGGCGGCCGGTCGCGGCGATGATGGGAGCCACGGCGGCGAAGTCGGCCGAGTTCCGCGTCAGTCCGTGAATAGCGATGACCGGCAGCTTCGCTTCACCCGCCGCGCCGGCGTAGTCGCGGGCGTAGAGCCTCAGGCCGTCCTCGGAGCGCCACCAGCGGTCGGCGAAATCGGTCATGGGCGAGCCTCCTTCATCGGGTGATGAATAGACTGCGCTCCTCCCGTCGTCATCCTCGGGCTTGACCCGAGGATCGGACGTGGGCGCGACGAGACGCAGCCGGACAGGGCTCAGCGGCGGAGCCTCTGATCCTCGGGTCAAGCCCGAGGATGACGAACGGTGTGGGCGGCGCGCCTTCGTCCGGGATGACGGGATTGTAATCTTGCCGCTCGGGCCGCCCCCTCTATGGTGCCGGCGCATTGTCCCTCGGGAGGGCTCGCCCCATGTTTCTTCGCCTCGGCGCTTCCGCCGCTGTTCTTGCTTGCATCGCCATGACCCTGCCTGCGCCGACCCTCGCCCAGGAAACGCCCGCCGCGTCCGCGGAGAGCGAAGACCCCTACCTGTGGCTGGAAGAGATCCACGGCGAACGCGCCATGGCGTGGGTCGAAGAGCACAATGCGGCGAGCCTGGGCCGGCTGCAGTCCGATCCGCTCTACGACACCCTGCACCAGCAGGCGCTGGACATCCTGCAGGCGACCGACCGCATTCCCATGCCGGGTTTCACGCGCGGCGGCTATGTCGACAACTTCTGGCAGGACGCCACCCATGTGCGCGGCATCTGGCGGCGCACGTCGCTGGACAGCTACCGGACCGCCACGCCGGAGTGGACCACCATCCTTGACTTCGACGCCCTGGCCGAGGCCGAGGGGGAGAACTGGGTCTACAAGGGCTCCCAGTGCCTGAGCCCCGATGAGCGCTACTGTCTGGTCAGCCTGTCGGACGGCGGCCGCGACGCGGTGACCATCCGCGAATACGACACGGTCGAGCGCCGCTTCGTCGAAGGTGGCATCGTCATCCCCGAGGCCAAGACCTCGGTCAGCTGGATTGACCGCGATCATCTGCTGATCGGCACCGACTTCGGGCCGGGCTCGATGACGGATTCGGGCTACGCCATGACCGTGCGGCACTGGACGCGCGGCCAGCCGCTGGACCAGGCGCCGGAGATTTTCCGGGGCCAGCAGACCGACGTGGCCGTGGCCGGCTACACCCTGCGCGAGCCGGACGGCGAGATCGCCGCCACCCTGATCAACCGCTCGATCACCTTCTATGAGTCCGAGACCTGGCTGGTGAACGACGACCTGAGCGTCACCCAGCTGCCGCTGCCGGCGCGGTCGGACATCAACGCCTATGTCGGCGGCCGGCTGGTCTTCACGACCAACCAGGACTGGACCGCCCCGACGGGCGAGGCCTTCACCTCGGGCGACCTGATCGCCTACGATCTCGACGCGCTGATGTCGAACCCGACCGGCGCCCGGCCCGAACTGGTGCTGCGGCCCGGCGAGCGCGATGCGATCGAAGGCGTTACCAATACCCGCAACGAGCTGGTCGTGGCCCTGTACGAAAACGTGCGGGGCTCGGTCATCGTGCTGCGTCCGGAGGGTGACGGCGAGGGCTGGAGCCGGCGTCGACTGCCGCTGCCGGAGAACGTCACCGTCGGCGTGGTCTCGGCCTCCGAGGAAGACGATCAACTGTTCGCCTCGGTCTCTGGCTATCTGAACCCGAATAGCCTGTGGCTGGCCGACGCGGCCGCCGGCACGGCCGAGCAGGTCAAGAGCATGCCCGCGCGGTTCAACGCCGAGGGCCTGACCGTCTCGCAGTTCGAGGCCCGCTCGGCCGACGGGACGATGATCCCCTATTTCGTGGTCCACCGCGAAGACATGCCGATGGACGGCTCGAATCCGACGCTGCTCTACGGCTACGGCGGCTTCCAGTCGTCGCTGCTGCCCGGCTATTCGGCGACGGTCGGCCGGCTCTGGCTCGAGCGCGGCGGCGTCTATGTCGTGGCCAATACGCGCGGGGGCGGCGAGTTCGGCCCGCGCTGGCACCAGGCGGCCCTGCAGGAAAACCGCCAGCGCGCCCACGAGGATTTCCAGGCTGTGGCGCTCGACCTGATCGACCGCGGGATCACCTCCCAGCCCCATCTCGGGATCATGGGCGGGTCGCAAGGCGGCCTGTTCATGGGCGCGATGCTGACCCAGCGGCCGGACCTGATCAACGCGGCGGTCATCCAGGTGCCGCTGTTCGACATGCTGCGCTTCCACCGGCTGCTGGCCGGCGCCAGCTGGATCGCGGAATACGGCAACCCGGACATCCCCGAGCAGCGCGCCTGGATCGAGGCCTATTCGCCCTACCAGAACCTGCGCGCCGGTCAGCCCTATCCGGAGGTGTTCATCCATACCTCGACGGCCGACGACCGCGTTCACCCGGGCCACGCCCGCAAGGCTGCGGCGCGACTGGAGGAGCTGGGCTATCCGGTGCTCTATTTCGAGAACACCGACGGCGGCCATGCGGCCGGCGCCAACCTGCTGCACACGGCGCGGCGGATCGCGCTGGAGTACACCTATCTGTCGCGGCGGCTGATGGACGAACCGGCGC
>CAMPGL010000020.1 GCA_946885435.1 uncultured Brevundimonas sp.
AGGCCCAGAACACCTCGCGCCTGCAGATGAAGATGGTCCTGACCCGGCTGGGCGAGGGCGCCCGCATGGTGGTGACCGGCGACCCGACCCAGGTCGATCTGCTCAATCCACGCGACAGCGGCCTGTCGCACGCCGTGCGGCTGCTGGACGGGGTCGAGGGCGTCGGGATCGCCACCTTCGACGCCTCGGACGTGGTGCGCCACAAGCTGGTGGAGCGGATCGTGCGCGCCTACGACGCCGACACCGCCGCGCGCCGGCCCAAGCCGGACCTGGAAGAGTCGTGATCGAGGTCGAGATCGAGGACGACGCCTGGCTGTCGGCCCTGCCGGACGCCGGGGCCCTCGTCCGCCGCGCCGCGGAGGCCGCGCTGCAAGGAGCCGGCGAAGTGGCCATCGCGCTCAGCGACGACGAGACCGTGGCCGAGCTGAACCAGCAGTTCCGCAACAAGGCCGGCCCGACCAACGTCCTGTCCTTCCCCTCGCCGGAGTTCGCGCGACCCTTCCTGGGCGACGTGATCCTGGCCAAGGGCGTCTGCGTGCGCGAGGCCCTGGAGCAGGACAAGCCTCTAGCCGACCATGTGACCCATCTGGTCGTGCACGGGGTGCTGCACCTGCGTGGTCACGACCACGAGGATGAGGGCGAAGCGGAGGCCATGGAGGCGCTCGAGCGCACGCTTCTTGCAGGCCTGGGCGTTCCCGACCCCTACAACGAGCCGAGATGAACCAGGACGAGACCGCCGCGCCGACCGAGGCCCGCCGCGTGCCGAGCTGGGCCTGGAAGGTCGGCGCCGGTCTGCTGGCGCTTGGCGCGGGCGCCGCCGCCGCCGTGGCGCATCCGCCGTGGTCCATCTGGCTCGGTCTGCTCGGCTATCCGCTCTTGATGGTTCTGTCGGAGCGGGCGCGGGGCTGGAAGGGCGCCTTCGGCCTCGGCTGGCTGGCGGGCTTCGCCTACTTCTTCATCAGCTGCTGGTGGGTGGCCGAGGCCTTTCTGGTCAACGCCGAGGCGCATGCCTGGATGGCGCCGTTCGCCGCCTCGCTGCTGCCGGCCGGCCTGGCCCTGTTCTGGGCGGGGGCGACGGCGCTCTATCGCCGGTTCGTGCACGGGGGGGTGCTGCGGGTCCTGCTCTTCGCCGGCCTGTTCAGCGTCTTCGAATGGCTGCGCGGGCATATCCTGACGGGATTTCCGTGGAATCCGGCGGGCGCCAGCTGGGAGGCGGGTTCGGCCCCGTCGCAGTGGGCGGCCTGGGTGGGGGTCTATGGGCTGAGCCTCATCACCGTCCTGGCGGTCTCGACGCCAGCCGTGTTCCTGGTCGCGGGGCGGCTGAAGGCGAAGTTCGGCGTCCTGGCCCTGGGCGGAGTCCTGATCGGGGCCCTGTTCGTCGGCGGCGCCCTGCGGCTGTCGAGCGCGCAGGTCCGGCTGACGGATACGGTGGTGCGCATCGTCCAGCCGGATGTCGGCCAGGAAGCCAAGTGGGACGCGGCCATGTTCGAGAACGTGGTCAGCCGCTACGTGAACCTGACCTCGAGCCTGTCGGGCGCCCGGCCGGACGTGGTGGTCTGGCCGGAAGGGGCCCTGCCGATCACGGCCAATGACGCCTTCGGCTCCTGGGTCGGCGAGGCCATCGACCGGGCCATCGAGCCGGGCCAGACGCTGCTGGCCGGCTTCAGCCGCGCCGAGGCGGACCAGGGCGAGCCCCGCTATCACAACAGCCTGTTCGTGATGCACGACGACGGCGGCGGCCTGACGGTGACCGCGATCTACGACAAGTACAGGCTGGTTCCGTTCGGGGAGTTCCTGCCGGCCGGCGACCTGATGAGCGCGACGGGCCTGCGGTCCCTGGTGCATGTGCCGTCGGACTTCAGCGCGGGGCCGCGGCCCGCGCCCATCGACGTCCCGGGCGCCCCGCGCGCCCAGCCCCTGATCTGCTACGAGAGCCTGTACCCGGGCTTCACCTCGACCCGGGGCGGGCGTCCGGGCTGGATCGTGAATGTCTCGAACGACGCCTGGTTCGGCCGCACCTCGGGCCCTCTCCAGCATCTCAACCTCGCCGCCTATCGGGCTATCGAGACGGGCCTGCCGATGGTGCGCGCCACGCCGACGGGCGTCTCGGCCCTGATCGATCCCTGGGGCCGGGTGCGCGATCGACTCAATCCGGGCGAAAGCGGCGTGCTGGACGTGAGGCTGCCCGAGGCCATTTCCCGCCCGCCCTATTCCCTCTATGGTGATGGATTGCCGACATTACTATGTATGATTGTACTGTTGTTCGGTTCATCTATCAGTTTTAGAACAATATTTTCTCGTGACACCTAAGTTCGGTCCGGCCAAGGTTCGGATCCTGGACGTCACGGGAGGAGGGCCCGCTTGTCTGAACGCGCCGAAGATCGCCGCAAGCCGCATCCGACGGATGCGCACGTCGGCATGCGGGTCCGCATGCGACGCAAGCTCATGGGGGTCAGCCAGGAACGCCTGGCCGAAGCTCTCGATCTGACCTTCCAGCAGGTCCAGAAGTACGAGAAGGGCACCAACCGGATCTCGGCCTCGAAGCTGTTCGAGGCGGCCAAGTTCCTCGAGGTGGAGATCGGCTACTTCTTCGAAGGCCTGAGCCGCGTGTCAAGCGATGGCTACGCCGTTCCCCCTGGTGAAGCCTACGCCCAGACCTTCTTCATGACCCACGAGGGGGTGGAGATGGCCAGCCTCTTCCCGCGGCTGAGCGCGCGGCAGCGCCGCCAGATGCTGGAGCTCGCCCGCACCTTCGTCGAGGAGTGTCCGTCTCCCGGACACTGACTTGCGGATATAAACATATCTTTATATGGTTGCCCGCCCTTGAAGCAGGAGACCGCCCGCGTGAGCCGCAAGTCCTTTATCTTCACGTCCGAGAGCGTCTCGGAAGGCCATCCGGACAAGGTCGCGGACCGCATCTCCGACACGATCGTGGACCTGTTCCTGTCCAAGGACCCGGAGGCGCGTGTCGCGTGCGAAACCCTGACCACGACCAATCTGGTGGTCATCGCCGGCGAGATCCGCGGCCAGGGGATCATGGACACCAAGGGCGAGTGGGCCCCGGGGGTCAGGGACGAGATCGAGGCCGCTGTCCGCGCCGCCGTGCGCGACATCGGCTACGAGCAGGACGGCTTCCACTGGAAGACCTTCGAGTTCCAGAACCACCTGCACCCGCAGTCGGCCGACATCGCCGTCGGCGTCGACTCCGCCGGCAACAAGGACGAGGGCGCCGGCGACCAGGGCATCATGTTCGGCTACGCCTCGAATGAGACCGAGGAGCTGATGCCCGCCACGCTCCAGTACAGCCAGAACATCCTGCGCAAGCTCGCGGCGCTCCGCCACGGCGGTGAGAAGCGCCTGGAGCCCGACGCCAAGAGCCAGGTCAGCCTCTTCTACGAGGACGGCAAGCCCGTCCGCGCCACCTCGATCGTCGTCTCCACCCAGCACGCCAAGGGCATGAGCCAGGCGGACGTCCGCGAGGTCGTGGAGCCGGTGGTGCGCGAGGTCCTGCCGACCAGCTTCATCACCGGCGAGACGGTCTGGCACATCAATCCGACCGGCATCTTCGAGATCGGCGGACCGGACGGCGACACCGGCGTGACCGGCCGCAAGATCATCGTCGACACCTATGGCGGCGCGGCTCCGCACGGTGGCGGCGCCTTCTCGGGCAAGGACCCGACCAAGGTCGACCGTTCGGCGGCCTACGCGGCGCGCTACCTGGCCAAGAACGTCGTGGCCGCCGGCCTGGCGGACCGCTGCACCATCCAGCTGAGCTACGCGATCGGGGTCGCGGAGCCGCAGTCGGTCCACGTCGACCTGCACGGCACGGGCCGGATCGATCCGGAAATCCTCGAGCGCGAACTGCCAGCGATGATCGGCGGCGCCACGCCGCGCGCCATCCGCGAGCACCTCGGCCTGAACAAGCCGATCTATGGGCGGACCACCGCCTACGGCCACTTCGGCCAAGCGCCGGACGCCGACGGCGGCTTCTCTTGGGAGAAGACGGACCTGGTGGATCGCCTGAAGGCGCTCGCCTAGGCCAGCAACGCCAGCAGGGCGAAGCTGGCCAGCCAGTGCTCGCCCATATAGTCGCCGGTGACGTGCGGGAGGCTGGCCGCCAAGTGGCGGTCGGCCGCGTCTAGCGCGAGCGCGCGGCCTTTGTGGCGCTCAGGCAGGGCTGAGGCGATCCCGCGCCAGCACCAGGCCCGCGACAGGTTCAGCCCGTCGAGGTGAGCGATCTTGCCGTCGGTGCGGTCGCTCGGCGTCACCGGCTGGAACAGCACGGCCGGCTCGCCCCGCTTCAGGCGAGGCAGGAAGTGTTCGAACCAGTCTCGGAAGTCGTCGGGCGCCAGCACCCGCCGCATCAGCTCGGCCTCCATCAGGGCCGGCGACAGGAACGCGTCCTGGTCCGGCTCCCAGGCCTGGCAGTCCCGGTCGTCCGCGTGCCAGGCGAGCGCTTTCTGGCGGCACAGATCGGCCAGGCGCCGGTCCTCCAGGGCCTCGGCGTACTCCAGCGCCAAGCGGAGCGCGAAGGCGGAATTGAAGTGGGTCCCGGTCCGGACCGGATAGGCGGCCAGGGGCAGGTAGGCCAGGAAGCGATCGGCGAAGGCTTCGGACAGGGGCTCCAGTGCGCGCGACCAGCGCCGCCCAGCGTGGGTCTCGTGCCGGCTCAGCTCGGCCTGCAGCATGAGCAGCCAGGCCCAGCCGTAGGGGCGCTCGAAGCCGCGGCTCTCGGGCCGGTCGAGGTAGGCGCGCTCGATCTCGACGTTGGCGGGGGTGAACACCACCTCGGCGGCGGTTTCGATTCGTTCCGCCTCTGGCATCTCCGGGAACAGCCGCAGCAGGGTGGCCAGGGTCCACCAGCCGTGCACGCACGAATGCCAGTCGAAGCTGCCGTGGAAGATCGGGTGCAGGGCCCGAGGCCCCAGCGCGTCCTGGGGCCCGGCCAGGACGTGATCCAGCTTGTGCGGATACTCGCGGCCGACGTGGCCCAGCGCCGTCGAGGCGAAGCGGGAGGCGAGGGAGAGGTCGAGATCAGTCCGCATCAGAAGGCCAGGACATACATCAGGCCGATGTTGGCCAGGAGGATCATGCCCGCGGTCGGCAGCTGAGCCCGGATCACGCCGTTGAACGGCTTGTCGCGGTCCGGCAGGTCGAGAAGCGCGGCCGGCACCACGTTGAAGTTGGCCGCCATGGGGGTGGTCAGGGTCCCGCAGAAGCCGGCCAGCATGCCGATGGCGCAGACCACCGCCGGATTGCCTCCGAACTGCAGGATGACGATGGGCAGGCCCACCGCCGCCGTCATCACCGGGAAGGCCGCAAAGGCGTTGCCCATGACGAAGGTGAAGGCGGCCATGCCGACGCAGTAGGCGATGACCGCCACCAGCCGGAGGTCGAGCGGCAGGTAGGTGGTGAGAAGGGCGCCGACCTGATCACCAAGCCCAGCCAGGGCGAAGACCGCGCCCAGCGCCGCCAGGGTCTGCGGCAGGATGCCGGCCCAGCCGACGGCGTCCATCAGCCGCCGGCCCTCCTGCAGCGGGGTCATCGGTCGGGGCCTCAGCCAGGCCATGGCGGCCACGAGCGCGATCACCACACCGAGCGCCAGCGCGATGATCGTGGGCTGCTCCTCGCCGAACAGGGGGGTCTTCTCGAGCACCAGCACGCCGATCAGAGCCACCGCCGGGATGATAAGGGCGGGCAGGAACAGGGCGTCGCCGCGCCGCTCGGCGCTCTCCAGCCGTTCCTGGGGCGAGGTGGTCGGCGGGCTCGACTGGCCGAGCAGGCGGAAGCCGGCGAGCAGCGCCAGGAGCAGCACCAGGACCCCGTTCATCAGGTCCGACAGCCATGACCCGAACAGGAAGCTGACGGCGAGCAGGGCCCAGAAGGCGGCCGTGCCCAACCGTCGGGGATGGGCCCGGTCCAGCACGGTCAGCACGGCGAAGGCCGCGAACATCAGCCCGGCCAGCACATAGACGTGGGTCAGGGTGATCATCGGCCGGCCTCCTCGGCGGCCATCTCCCGGTCGTGGCGCTCCGCGGCGTGCTGCGCCGCCTCGCCGCTCAGGGCCCGGTCCAGCAGCAGAAGGCGGGTCCCGTGGATCAGCAGGGCCACGATAGCCGTGGGAATGGCCCAGACGGCCAGCTGCAGAGGCTCCAGGTAGATGCCGTTGGCCTCGAGGAAGCCCTTGATCAGCAGGATCGAGGAGATGGCGATGAAGATGTCCTCGCCGAAGAACAGGGCGATGTTGTCCGCCGCCGCGGCGTGGCTGCGAACGCGGTAGCGCGTCTCGTTGGAGAGGTCGGGATCGCGGGTCTCCGCCGCCGCCTCGGCCATGGGCGCGATCAGGGGCCGGACCATCTGGGGGTGGCCGCCCAGCTTGGTCTGGCCCAGCGCCGCCGAGATCTGACGCAGCATGAAATAGGCGAGCAGGATGCGGCCCGTGGTGGCCCCGCGCACCTTGGACACCAGGATCTTGGCCCGCTCCTGCAGGCCGTGCCGCTCCAGCAGGCCGATCAGCGGCAGCACGATCCAGATCACGCTGATGTAGCGGTAGTCGTTGAAGGCCTTGCCGAAGGCGGCCAGGGTGTCGATCGCCGCCTGGGCCAGTTCGCCGACCCCCACCCCGGGCGCCACGGCCGCCGCCGCCCCGGTGACCAGCGCCGCCAGCACGATCACGATCAGCGGGTTCAGGCGGACGACGAAGCCGACCACCAGAACCAGCACCCCCAGAAGCACCCACATCGGCGCAGCCCCTCCACGATCCCGGCGCGAGCCTAGTCCGCAGCCGCGTGGCTTGCCAGCGGCCTACGCCTTCGCCAGATTGCCGCGCCTCAGTCATGGGGCGGCTCCCAGGCATTCCCGACCCCGCAAGCGAGAGAGTATGGGCGATATCAACACCGTGGGCGTCATCGGCGCCGGCCAGATGGGATCGGGCATCGCGCACGTCTGCGCGCTCGGCGGCCGCGAGGTGCGGCTGCATGACCTGGCCGCCGACCGGCTGGAGGCCGCGCGGTCCGAGATCGGAAAGAATCTGGAGCGGCAGGTCGCCAAGGGCGCGATCACCGAGGCCGAGGCCAAGGCCGCGCTCGGCCGGATCACCCTCACGGCCCAGATCGCCGAGGCCGCGTCGGCCGACCTGGTCATCGAGGCGGCCACCGAACACGAGGAGACCAAGAAGGCGATCTTCCAGGCGCTGACGCCTCACCTGTCGCCCACGACCGTGCTTGCGACCAACACCTCCTCGATCTCGATCACCCGTCTGGCGGCCGCGACGGACCGGCCCGACCGGTTCATCGGGCTGCACTTCATGAACCCCGCGCCGGTCATGAAGCTGGTGGAGATCATCCGCGGCATCGCCACGGCCCCAGCCACCTACGAGACGGTCAAGGCCTTCGCGGAATCGCTGGGCAAGACCACCACCGACGCCGAGGACTATCCGGCCTTCATCGTGAACCGCATCCTGGTGCCGATGATCAACGAGGCCATCTACGCCCTGTACGAAGGCGTGGGCTCGGTGCGCTCGATCGACACCTCGCTGAGGCTCGGCGCCAACCATCCGATGGGCCCGCTGGAGCTCGGCGACTTCATGGGGCTGGATACGGTTCTGGCCATCATGAACGTGCTTCACGACGGCCTGGCCGACACCAAGTACCGGCCCTGTCCGCTGCTCGTGAAATACGTCGAGGCCGGCTGGCTGGGCCGCAAGACCGGCCGGGGCTTCTACGACTATTCGGGCCCGACGCCCGAGCCCACCCGATGAACGCCATCCCGGGCTCGGCGCCGGTCCTGTGGCGGGAATCCCCGCTGCTCTGGGCGCCGGTATCCTGGCTGGCGGCCCTGGCCTGGCCGCCGCTGATCCTGACCCTGTTTCTCTTCCCGACGCAGGGCCTGTGGGTCGGGCTCGACATGGACTGGCGGCTGCTCAGCCTCATTGTCGCCGCGGCGGCCACCCCGGCGGCGATCGAGCTGATCCGGCGCGAGCGCGCGGCCACGGGCAGGCCTTCGTCGCGGCTCGGGATCATCTGGCGCTTCACCCTCTACGGCGCCGTGCTGGCGGTGGCGCTGCAGCTGATCGCCACCCTGATCCTCCTGATCTACGGCTGGACACGAGCGTCGGGTGTCGCCCAGGGCCTCGGTGTGGCCGAGACGACCTTCCTGATCTACGGCGTGGGCCTGTTGCCCCTGACCGCGGCGGTCGGCGCCGCCTACGCGGCCTGGGCCGGGCTGATGGTGGCCGTCATCGCCTTCGCCCCGGCGCCTCCGCCGCTGAGAGCGCCGAGCCACATCCTGGGCCTCACCGAGGACGAGCCGGCGCCCTAGGCCACGAAGGGGGTTGCGCGGCGCGGCCTTCGGCTCGACTGTGCGACCACGGTTCCGTCAGGGGGAGGCGATCATGACCAGCACGACACCCGAAGACCCGGCCGCGGGCCCGGCGACGCCGCTCGCGCCGGTCAAGGCCGCCGACCGGATGTTCAGCCTGGATCTGGTGCGAGGCTTCGCGGTGCTGGGCATCCTGGCGGTCAACGCCATGACCTTCGCCCACCCCTATCAGGTGGTCTCGAACCCGGTGATGCAGCCCGGGGGCCTGGAAGGTGACGCCGTCCTCGGCTGGCAGGTCATGCACGTCTTCTTCCAGGACAAGATGCGCACATTGTTCTCGATGCTGTTCGGGGCCTCGATCTTCCTCATCGGCGGCGAGCGGTCGGACAATGCGCGGGGTCGCTTGCTCCGCAGCCGGCTGTTCTGGCTGGCGATTTTCGGTCTGCTGCACGGCCTCGCCTTCTGGTTCGGCGACATCCTGCTTCTCTACGCCTGGACGGGCCTGTTCGTGATGCTGGTCCGCTCGTGGAGCGCGCGCCGCCTGCTGATCGTGGGCGTGCTGCTCAATGTGCTGTTCTCGGCGATCTACGTCGGGATGATGATGTCCCTGCAGTTCGCCCCGCCGGAGGCGCTGGAGGGCGCGCAAGCGAGTTCAGGCTGGCTGTCCGACCCGGCCGCGATCCAGGCGCTCTACGCCCGCATGCAGGGCGACGCCCTGCAGACCACCCTCAGCATCATGCAGACCTGGCTCGGCATCGGCCCGATGATGCTGATCTTCTTCATGCCGGCCACCGCCGCCCTGATGCTGATCGGCATGGGCCTGTTCAAGGCTGGCTATTTCGCGGGCCGGTCGGCGACCTGGATCTATCTGCTCTTCGCCGCCCTCGGCGCCGGCGCGCTGTATCTGATCTGGCAGGAGAGCCAGGCGATCATCGCCGGCGACTTCAGCTTCATCGACATGATGACCAAGCCGGCCAACAGCTTCCTGGCCCCTCTGGTCTCGCTGGGCTACGCCGCTGTCTTGATCCTGCTGGCGCGCTTCGGTGCCCAGCTGATCCTGCGCCCGCTGGCGGCGGCCGGGCAGATGGCCTTCACCAACTACCTGTCCCAGACGCTGATCATGACGACCCTGTTCTACGGCGGGCGGGGTCTGGGCTGGTACGGCGAATACGGCTGGCCCGAGATGTGGACCATCATCGGCGCGGTCTGGCTGGTGCAGCTGATCTGGTCGCCGCTCTGGCTCTCGAAGTTCTCGATGGGACCGCTGGAATGGCTGTGGCGGTGCCTGACCTACCGCCGCTGGGTGCCGATCTCGAAGGCCGCCTGATTGCACGGGCCCTGATTGCACGGACCTTGGGGGCGCGGTAAGCGCCCCGTCATGGCCGACAATGACAGCTTCCGCCCCGAGGCCCGCAAGGCCCGGGGCCTGACCGACCGCCGCGGGCGCGACCTCATCGCCGAGCGCCGCATCGTCTCGGCCGTGTCCGAGATCTACGAGCGCTGGGGCTTCGAGCCGCTCGACACCCCGGCCATCGAGCACGCCGACGCGCTCGGCAAGTTCCTGCCCGACGCAGACCGGCCGAACGAGGGCGTCTTCGCCTTCCAGGACGACGACGAGCAGTGGCTGGCGCTGCGCTATGACCTGACGGCGCCGCTGGCCCGGTTCGCGGCCGAGCACTGGCAGACCTTGGCCAAGCCCTATCGCCGCTACGCCTTCGGCCCGGTCTGGCGCAACGAGAAGCCGGGGCCCGGCCGCTTCCGCGAGTTCATCCAGTGCGACGCCGACACCGTCGGCTCGGACCGGCCCGAGGCCGACGCCGAGATCGTGGCCATGGCCGTCGAGGGCCTGGCGGCGGCGGGCGTGCCCGAGGGCGGCGCGGTGTTGAAGATCAACACCCGCAAGCTGCTGAACGGCCTGCTCGACCGGCTGGGCGTGGCGGCGGGCGGCCAGACCCTGGCGGTGCTGCGCGCCATCGACAAGCTGGACCGGCTGGGCGATGCGGGCGTGCGCGACCTGCTCGGCAAGGGCCGGCTGGACGAGTCGGGCGCCTTCACCAAGGGCGCCGAACTGACCGGCGAGCAGATCGGCCCGGTCATGGCCTTCCTGACCGCGGGCGCCCAGGGTCGGTCGGCCACGCTGAACGCCCTGTCCGACGTCGTCGGCGGCTCGGTGGAGGGCGACGCGGGCCTGGAGGAGCTGTCGCGCATCGATGCGGCGCTGAAGGGCCTCAGCGTCGGCGAGGACCGGGCGACCTTCGATCCCTCGGTCGTGCGCGGACTGGAGTACTACACCGGCGCCGTCTTCGAGGCCGAACTGGTGCTCAAGGGCCCGGTCCAATCGCTGAAGCTGGGCTCGGTGGGCGGCGGCGGCCGCTATGACGACCTGGTGGCGCGGTTCACCGGTGAGCGGGCGCCAGCGACGGGCTTCTCCTTCGGGGTCAGCCGGCTGGCCTATGCGCTGCAGTCGATGCGCGAGGCAGAGGCCGGCCCGCGCGGGCCGGTGGTCATCGTCGCCTTCGACGACGCCGCCATGGCCGACTATTTCGCCGTCGCCTCGGAGCTGCGCCGGGCCGGGATCGCCGCCGAGGTCTATCTCGGACGCTCGGGCCTGAAGGCCCAGATGAAGTACGCCGACCGCCGCATGAGCCCGGCCGCCATCCTTATCGGCGGCGACGAGCTGGCCGCCGGGACGGTGACGATCAAGGACCTGGACCTCGGCCGCATGCTGGCCGCCGGGGCCGACGTGGAGACCTGGCGGAGCGAACGGCCCGGCCAATTCACCGTGCCTCGGGTCGAGATGGTCGAGGCGGTGCGCCGGATCGTGGACGGCAAGAGCTGAGGTCTCGCGTCCCGCGTACCTGAACGCCGATCACGTTGAGTTCTCGGCCTTTCGGGCCGCATGCCCCGTTGACAGGGCGAGGGAAGCGGAGTTTTCCTTGGGTCAGCGAGACGGGCTTAACCGCCTGTTTCCGGCGTTTCGGGGAGGAAACGCCCGCTCCTGATGAAGAGCAGAGCCCGTCGCGATTTATCCCCCGCGGCGGGCTTCTCTTTTTTCTCCGACGACAAACGAAAAAGGCCGGAGCCTGGGCTCCGGCCTTTCGCATTGTAGAGACCTGCCGCCTACCAGAGGCGGACGCGATCCTCCGGCGCCAGGTAGTAGCGGTGCTCCGGCGTCACGCCGAACGCCTCGTACCAGGCGTCGATGTTGCGCACCGGGCCGATGACGCGGAACTGCGGCGGGCTGTGGGGGTCCGTGGCCACCATCTGCTGCATGGCGGCTTCCCGATACTTGCCGCGCCACACCTGGGCCCAGCCGTAGAACACCCGCTGGTCGCCGGTCGTGCCGTCGAGCACCGGGGCCTCCGCGCCGTCGAGCGACAGGCGGTAGGCCTCGAGCGCGAGCGTCACGCCGGCGAGGTCGCCGATGTTCTCGCCCATGGTCAGGCCGCCTTGCACGTTGAAGCCCGGCAGCGGCTCATACTGGTCGTACTGGGCGCCCAGGATCGCGGTCTGGGCCTCAAAGGCGGCCTCGTCCTCGGTCGTCCACCACTCGCGCAGCATGCCGGTGCCGTCGGACTTGCGGCCCTGGTCGTCGAAGCCGTGGCCGATCTCGTGGCCGATCACGCCGCCGATACCTCCGTAGTTCACGGCCGGGTCAGCGTCCGGATCGAAGAAGGGCGGCTGCAGGATGGCGGCCGGGAAGACGATCTCGTTCTTGGTCGAGGAGTAGTAGGCGTTCACCGTCTGGGGGGTCATGCCCCACTCGTCCTCGTCGACCGGCCCGCCGAGACGGTTCAGCCGGTAGGCCCATTCGAAGGCGCGCGAGCGGGCGACGTTGCCGAACAGGTCGTCGGCGCGGACCTCCAGCCCCGAATAGTCGCGCCACTCGTCGGGATAGCCGATCTTGACGTTGAACAGCTCAAGCTTTTCGAGCGCCTCCTGGCGGGTAGCCGGGCTCATCCACTCCAGGGTCTGGATGCGAGCGGCCATGGCGCGGCGCAGGTTCTCGACCAGCTCCTCCATCTGGGCGCGGCTCTCCGGCGGGAACCAGCGGGCGACATAGGCGCGGCCGAGCGGCTCGCCCATCACGCCCTCGGCGAAGGAGACGCCGCGGCGTTCGCGGGTGCGCTGTTCCGGCTGGCCGCCGAGCTCGCGCAGACGGAAGGCGTAGTTCGCGTCCGAGAAGCGCTGCGACAGGTACGGGGCGGCCTGATCCGTGACGTGGAAGGCCTGCCAGGCGCGCAGGGTCTCGATGGGCGTCTCTGCGAAGGCTGCAGCCATCGGCCCGAAAGCCGTGTTCTGCGACACGATGAACCGATCGTGGTCGCCGTAGCCGGCCGCGCCAAGGAAGGCGCGCCATTCGAACCCGGGGGCCGCGGCCTCCAGCTCGGCCACGCTCATCGGATTGTAGGTGCGGTCGCGGTTGCGGCTCTCGGTCTGGGTCCAGTGCGCCTGGGCAAGCCGGGTCTCGAAGGCGACGATGGCGTCGGCCGAGGCGGCGGGATCGTCCCAGCGCGCCATGGTCAGCATCTGCTCGACATAGGCGCGATAGGCCGCAAGCTTCGGTGCGAACCGCTCTTCCAGATAGTAGTCGCGGTTGGGCAGGCCCAGGCCGGACTGGCTGAGATAGGCCTCGTAGACCTCCGGATTGCGCGCGTCGTCATTGACGAAGGTGCCGAACAGGGTGCGTCCGAAACCGCCCGTGGCGCGGCCCATGAAGGCGGCGATGTCGGCGCGATCGTCGGCGGCGCGAAGCTGTTCGAACAGAGGCTGGATCGGCTGGGCGTCGAGCTGGTCGACACGGGCCTGGTCCATGAAGCTGCGATACAGGGCCGCCACCTTGGCTTCGTCCGAGGCGGGGTCGAGCCCTTCAGCCGCGGCGAACTCCTCGACCAGGGCGCGCATGCGGTTGTCCGACAGTTCGCGCAGCATGTCGAAGGCGCCGTAGCGGGTGCGGTCGGCGGGGATCTCAAGGGCGTCCATGAAGGCGCCGTTGGCGAAGCGGAAGAAGTCGTCGCCCGGATGCACCGAGGCGTCGCGGCCCGCCAGGTCGAAGCCCCAGGTCCCGAAGCTCGGCGCCTCGACGCCTTCGATGCGGCCGACGGACGGCCCTTGGGCCGCGGCTTCAAGCCCGAACAGGGAGACCATGTCGCAGGTCTCGTCCAGGCAGACGTGGTCGTTGTGTTGGGCCGATGCGGCGCCGGCCCAAGCGAGCGTCAGGGCGCTGGCGGCCAGCAGGATGGATTTCTTCATGGGATGTCCTCGTAGGTTTCGCGCGACCTCTTGCGCGGCGCTCCTCCGGCGTCTCCGGCACCATAGGGGGCGCTACCCGGACTCCGACCTTAAAAAAATTTCATGCGGGGTTCAGGGGCGCGCCACGCGACCCCACGGTCGTGCTTAACTAGGCCCATGACGCACGGACCGGCGCCGACCGAATACAAGGACCTGATCGTCTTCCTGGCCGCGGCGGGCGTGCTGGTGCCGATCTTCAGCCGCCTGAAGATCAGCCCGGTCCTCGCCTTCCTGGCCGCCGGCGTCCTGCTCGGCCCCAGCGGCCTGGGCCGGTTCGCCGAACAGGCCGAGTGGATCTCCTACGTCACCATCACCGACCGCGAGCAGATCAGCGTGCTGGCGGAATGGGGGGTGGTCTTCCTGATGTTCATGATCGGGCTGGAGCTGTCGTGGGAGCGGCTGCGGTCCATGCGGCGGCTCGTGTTCGGACTGGGCGTCGCGCAGATTCTCGGCTGCGGCCTCGTGCTCATGGCCGTCTTTTCGATCATGGGGCAGGACCTGGCCGCCGCGGCCGTTCTGGGCCTGGCCCTGGCCCTGTCCTCGACGGCGGTGGTGATGCCGGTGATGGCCGAACGCGGGCGCCTCAGGACGCCGTCGGGGCGGGCCACCTTCTCGATCCTGCTCGCCCAGGACCTGGCGGTCGCGCCGATCCTGGTCATGGTCTCGGTCCTCGCGGCCGGCGCGGCTTCGGGCGAGGAAGGCCTCAGTCCCGAGACGATCCGCATCGGTCTGCTCAGCCTCGTGCCCGCCGTTATCGGCCTGGGCCTGATCCTCCTGCTCGGACGGCTGGCGCTGCGACCGATGTTCCGGTCGGTGGCCAAGACGCGCAACACCGAGATGTTCCTGGCCGCCTGTCTGTTCGTGGTCCTCGGGGCCGGGGTGACCGCCCAGGTCACGGGCCTGTCCATGGCGCTCGGCGCGCTCGTTGCGGGCCTGCTGCTGGCCGAGACCGAATTCCGGCGCGAGGTCGAGGTGGTCATCGAGCCTTTCAAGGGCCTGTTGCTCGGCTTCTTCTTCATCTCGGTCGGCGTGGGGCTGGACCTCCAGACCGTGGCCGAACACTCCCTGACGGTGGCGGGCCTGGCGCTCGGCCTGATCGCGCTCAAGGCCGCGGCCATCTTCGCCATCGCCAAGGCCTTTCGACTGCAGACATCGGCGGCCGTGGAGACCGCCCTCGTCCTCGGCCCGGGCGGTGAGTTCGCCTTCATCATCATCAACGAGGCGATGGGCTCGGGCCTGGTGCCCGCGGCCTTCTCCCAGGGTGTCCTGCTGGCCGCGACGGTGAGCATCTTCCTCATTCCGCTCCTGGCCGCGCTGGCGCCCCGGCTGAACCGGCGAATGCGCCCCGAAACGGTGATGCAGGCCGCACCCGACCTTTCGGACGACGAGCCGTTCGCACGCGCGGTCATCGTCGGCTACGGCCGGGTCGGGCGGCTGGTCGGATCGCTGCTCAGGGAGCACGGCGTCGCCTTCACCGCGGTGGACTCCGATCCGATGCTGGTGGCCCAGGCGCGCCGCGACGGGGAGGCCATCTGGTACGGGGATGCGGCCAAGCCGGACATGCTCCGCCACCTGGGGGTGGACCAGGCCGAGGCGCTGATCGTCACCATGGACGCGCCGGGCAAGGTCGACGAAGTCGTGGCGGCCGCCCGGGCCCTTCGCGAGGACATGGTCCTCATCGCGCGCGCCCGCGACGAGCGGCATGCGGCCCGCCTCTACAAACTCGGGGTCACCGACGCGGTGCCCGAGACGACCGAAGCCAGCCTGCAGCTGGCCGAGAACACCCTGGTCGACCTCGGCGTGCCAATGGGGCTGGTGCTGGCCTCGATCCACGAGAAGCGCGACGAGTTCCGCCGGGCCTTCCAGGAGGCGTCGCCCGAAGGCAGGACTCGCCCGCCCCGGGCGCTGCGCAGCCGGACGCCGCAGAAGGCCTAGCCCGCCCCCGGGTGCTCGTCCTCCATGCGCTCCTTGGCGTTCAGCATGGCGCGTTTGAAGCCGAGGGGGTCGGCGATCATGTGCAGCGCGTTGGCGCCCTGCTCGCTGGCGGTCAGGATCTCGATATCACCGTAGCCGAAGATGCGGCCGAGGAAGCTCTGCTCGGTCTTCACGTCGTTCAGCTTTTCCAGCAGGGAGTCGGCCACCTGCTTGTTCAGCACGCCCTCCATCTGAAGGATGCGGCGGCTGGTGAGCACGTTCATCCGGTTCGACCAGACCAGATGTTCCCAGATCCAGAAGGACAGCGGGATCAGCGCCCCGGCCAGGAACACCCACCAGTAGGGCGAACCGGGGCCGTAGAAGATGGCGGCGATCACGGCCGCGGCGGTCAGCACGATCCACAGCAGCGTCTTGCCGAGCAGCACCAGCCAGTGCGGCCGCCCGATGACCAGCACCTGTTCGTCGTCGGCGAGCACCTTGGCCAGATAGCCGCGCGCACGGATCGCCATGGGCGTCCCTCCCTGTTCCCAAAGAGGATTATGCCCTAGCCGAACGGGGTTCGAAAGCGCGCCTCAGCGCGGGGTGACGACCATCATGTAGTTGACCGAGGCGTCAGAGGTCTCGGTCCAGCGGCCCTCGAGCGGCCGGTACTCCACCCCGAAGGGGCCGGCGATCTCGTAGGGCTGGCCCGACATGAAGCCGCGCAGCTCCTCGGGCTTGAGGAATTTGTTCCAATCGTGCGTGCCGGCCGGGATCCAGCGCAGCACGTATTCGGCGCCGATCTTGGCCAGGGCCAGGGACTTCAGGGTCCGGTTGAGCGTAGCCACGACCATCATCCCGCCCGGCGCGACCAGAGACGCCGTGTCGATCAGGAAGGCGGCCGGGTCGGCGACGTGCTCGATCACCTCCATGTTCAGGACCACGTCGAAGGGGCCGGCGCCCTGGGCCTTGAGGGCCTCCGCTGTGGAGGCGCGATAGTCGATCTCCAGTCCCTGCGCCTCGGCATGCGCCCGCGCCGCGCCGATGTTGCGCTCGGCCGCATCGACGCCGGTGACCTTGAAGCCCAGCCGCGTCATGGGCTCGGACAGCAGGCCGCCGCCGCAGCCGATGTCGAGCAGGGTCAGGCCCTCGAACGGACGCGGCGCCTTCGGATCGCGGCCGAAACGGTCGGCGGCGCGGTCACGGATGAAGCCGAGCCGGACGGGATTGAAGCGGTGCAGCGGCGCGAACGGCCCGGTGGCGTCCCACCAGCGCTCGGCCAGGGCCGAGAAGCGGGCGACTTCGTCCGGGTCGATGCTGGAAGCGGGCGTTTGCGGGGCGGCGACCATTGCGCCCGCGTGATGGACGGCCTATCGCCCGCAGGCAAGCGGTTTGGGGCTGACGGACGGCATGTCGCGACTGGTGATGAAGTTCGGCGGGACGTCGATGACGTACCTCGAGCGCATTCGCCCGGCGGCCGAGCTGGTCGCCTCCGAGGTGTGCGCCGGCAAGCAGGTGGCGGTGGTCGTCTCGGCCATGGCCGGCATCACCAACCAGATGGTCGCCTGGGCCGACCAGATCGGCCCTGCGGCCCAGGGGTTGCCCTCCAGCGACGACGAATACGACGTGGTCGTCACCTCGGGCGAGCAGATCACCACCGGCCTGATGGCCATGATGCTGCGCAGCCTGGGGGTGAACGCGCGTTCCTGGCTGGCCTGGCAGCTGCCGATCCGCACCGACGACGCGCATGGCCGCGCGCGCATCCAGGACATCAACGCCGACGCCCTGGGCCGTTCGATGGACGAGGGCGTGGTGGCGGTCATCCCGGGCTTCCAGGGCGTGACCGACGTCAACCGGCTGACGGCGCTGGGGCGGGGCGGCTCGGACACCTCGGCGGTCGCGGTGGCCGCCGCGCTCGGCTGTCCCTGCGACATCTACACCGACGTGCCGGGCGTCTATACGACCGACCCCCGGATCGACCCCGGCGCCCGGATGCTCGACCGCATCACCTATGAGGAGATGCTGGAGCTGGCCTCCATGGGCGCCAAGGTGCTCCAGACAAGGTCGGTCGAGCTGGCGATGGCCTACAAGGTGCCCCTGCGCGTGCTGTCGAGCGCGCTGAAGCCCGGCAGCCAGGACGGCGCCGGCACCCTGATCTGCGAAGAGGACGCGACCATGGAAAAGCGCATCGTCAGCGGCGTGGCCCTGAGCGGCGACGAGGCGCGGGTCACCCTGTTCGGCATGCCCGACCGGACCGACGCCCAGGCCCGGGTCTTCGCCCGGCTGGCCTCGGCCCGCATCAACGTCGACATGATCGTCCAGTCGCGGGCGCGCAGCGAGGACCGGTCGAACCTGACCTTCACGCTCGGCAAGCGGGACGCCGCCCGGGCCGTCGATCTAATGCGTCAGGGTCAGGCCGAAATCGGGTTCTCCGACATCTCGTCCGACGACGGCGTGGCCAAGGTGTCGGTGGTGGGCGTGGGCATGCGCAGCCACGCGGGGGTGGCCGAGACCATGTTCCGGGCGCTGGCCGGGGCGGACATACCACTGCAGGCCATCTCGACCTCGGAGATCAAGATCAGCGTGCTGGTGGACGCCGCCCGCGGCGAGGACGCCGTGCGGGCTCTGCACGCCGCCTTCGGCCTCAACCGCGCCTGAGGCGATTCCCTAGGGACGAGAAAGCCTCTAGGACCCAAGTCGGAGACCCCTCTATCGAGCCTGTCCGCCCATGCCCGTTTCGGGACTGACCGCGTCCGGACCCAGGAGCCTGCTTCGGCAGATCCGCGAGGTCATGGCCTCGGACGCCCCGGCCCAGGGGCGGCTGGACGAGGTGGTGCGCTCCATCGCGCGGCTGATGGTGGCGGAGGTGTGCTCGCTGTATCTGCGCCGCGCCTCCGGCGAGATGGAGCTGTTCGCCACCCAGGGCCTGAACCCCGAGGCGGTGCACCGCACCCGCCTGGCCCAGGGCGAGGGCCTTGTCGGCGAGGTGGTCCGTCGAGCCGAGCCCGTCGCGCTGGCCGACGCCCCGACCCACCCCAGCTTCTCCTATCGCCCGGAGACGGGCGAGGATCCGTACCACGCCTTCCTGGGTGTGCCGCTGCTGCGGGGCGGCCGGACGATCGGGGTGCTGGTCGTCCAGAACCGCACGGCCCGGACCTACGCCGAGGACGAGATCGAGGATCTCCAGACCATCGCCATGGTGCTGGTCGAGCTGGTCGCCGGGACCGAGCTGACGGTCGAGGAGTTCAAGGACGTCGAGGTCGCGCCGCATCGGCCTGAGCGGCTGAAGGGCCAGCGCTTCGCCGACGGCCTGGCGGTCGGCCAGGTCGTCCTTCACGAGCCGCCGGTCGCCTCGGGCCGCCTGATGTCGGACGACACCCCCTCCGAAGAGGCCCGACTGCGCGACGGGCTGGTCCAGCTGAGGGAGCAGATCGACGGCATGATGGCCGGCGGCCACCTCGCGGGCCCGTCGAACGAGGTGCTGGAAAGCTATCGCATGCTGGCCGACAGCCCGGGCTGGGTGCGCTCGCTCGAGGAGGCCGTACGCGGCGGCCTGTCGGCGGAGGCGGCCGTGGACCGCGCCCGGACCCAGCACCGCGCCCGCTTCGCGGCGGCGCGTGACCCCTACCTCAAGGAACGACTTCACGACCTGGAGGATCTCGCCAACCGGCTGCTGCGCATCCTGGCCGGCGAACAGCCCGGCGAGCGGATGCTGCCCGAGAACGCCATCCTGGTGGCGCGGAACCTGGGGCCGGCGGACCTGCTGGAGTATCCGCGCGGGCGCATCCGCGGCCTGCTGCTGGAAGAGGGCTCGCCCGCCAGTCACGCCGTGCTGGTGGCCCGCGCGCTCGACATCCCCTGCGTCGGCCGTCTGGCGGGCGTGCGCGACCGGGTCTCCGAGGGCGACGTCGTCATCGTCGACGGCGAGTCCGGCGAGACCCATCTGCGGCCGCGCCCCGACGTGCTCGAGGCCTTCGAGGCGCGGGCGGCGATGCGCGAGGAGCGCCGCGCCCTGCTGGCGCAGATCCGCGACGAGCCTGCGGTCACCCTGGACGGCGTCCGGCTGTCCCTGCAGATCAACGCCGGCCTGAGCACCGACCTCGAGGCGATGGAAGATGTCGGCGCCGAGGGCGTCGGCCTGTTTCGCACCGAATTCCAGTTCATGGTGCAGGACACCCTGCCGGGGCTCGACGCCCAGACGGCGCTGTATCGCCATGTGCTCGACATGGCCGGCGCGCGGCCCGTGACCTTCCGGACCCTGGACGTCGGCGCCGACAAGGTGCTGCCCTATCTGGACGCCGGCCGGGAGGACAATCCGGCGCTCGGCCGCCGCGCCATTCGCCTGGGCCTGGACCGTCCGGCGCTGCTGAGGCTGCAACTGCGCGCCCTGCTGCGGGCGGCGGGCGGGCGAGAGCTCCGGGTGATGTTCCCGCTGATCGCCAGCGTCGACGAGTACCGCCGCGCGCGCGCCCTGGTCGAGGCCGAGTGCCAGTGGGCGCGTCGCCGGGGACGGGCGCTGCCTGCCCTGCTGCGCGTGGGCGCCATGATCGAGGCCCCGGCCCTGCTCTGGCACCTGGACGCCCTGCTGCCCCAGACCGACTTCGTCTCGGTCGGGACCAATGACCTGATGCAGTACATGTTCGCCGCCGACCGGACCAATCCGACGGTGGCGGACCGCTATGATCCGCTGTCGCCGCCGGTGCTCAACGCCCTGGCCGCGATCCAGAAGGCGTGCGCCGAGTCGGGCACGCCGGTGTCGGTATGCGGCGAGATGGCGGGCCGGCCTCTGGAGGCCTTCGCGCTAATCGCCCTTGGATTCCAGAGACTTTCGGCGCCGCCGTCCGGCGTCGGTCCGGTCAAGCGGATGATCCTGTCGCTGGACCTGGCGCAGGCCCGCCGGCTGTTCGCTCCGATCCTGACGAGTTCCTCGGGCTCGGTGCGCGATCAGGTCGACGCCCTGGCGCGGAAATTGAACCTCGCGCTCTGAGGCGTCCCGGGGCGGCACATGTCGTCGCACCCCGCCGGAGTCCCTGATGAAACCTTGATTTTCAGGCTCTCATGACCTATCCCGTCGACCCGTTCGGGGAGCCTTCCGAGGAAGGCATGGGCGGTGTCTCCGCCCGGAGTGAAGTGGGCGTGGGCGAGCATAAGGCGCCGCAGGACCAGGCCTCCGAGTTCGAGGCCTATCGGACCGCCGAGGGCGCGCGG
>CAMPGL010000021.1 GCA_946885435.1 uncultured Brevundimonas sp.
CCGCCGGCTCCGCGCGCCTGGACGCGCGGAGCCGGCGGCGTGGCGGCGGCGGTCTCAACCGCGGGGGCCGAGGCGCCGAGGTCGCTGACGCCCATACCCGTCAGGGCGGGCTCCGCTGCGACCGGCGCAGCGGCCAGCGGCTCCGCGGCCGGCGTGGTCGGGGTCGGCGCGGTCGCCTCCCCGCCGGAATTCAGAGCGATGAAGCCCACGGCCGCCACCGCGGCCAGGCCCACGGGGGCCGCCATGAGCAACATGCGCGAGCGGGACTTCGGCCGCGCCTGACCGTAGGCGGGCGTGTGGGCCTCGTCCGCTCGCTCCTCGTAGCGGGGCGTCATGACGTCGGAGGGGGCGGCATAGGCTGCCGTCGTCAGGGGCGCGGCCGAGCGCTCAACCCGCGGCTCACGCCGGGTCAGCGGACGGTCGTCCGACAAGGCAGAGCCGTCGAGGTCCGCCTTTGTGGTCAGGGGGGCGTCGAACATGTCGCTGCGGGCCGACCCGTCCAGCTTAGACGTCAGCGGCGCATCCAGAAGGGCGTCGCGGCGGTTGGTGTCCAGGTCCGACTTGCTGGTGAGCGGCGTCTCGAAGATGTCTCCGGCCGGGGCGGACGGAGCCTCGTGCCGTCGCAGCATCTCTTCGCGACGGGCGAACAGGTCCTCATCGCGGGCGGCGACAGGCGACGCTCCGGTTTCGACGACCGGCTCAGCGGCGGGTTCGAAGCTCGCCGGCTCGGCGGGGCGGGCGGTTCCGAAGTCTCGGCCCTTCAGCGGGCGGTCGTTCCAGTTCGAAGTCGGGGCGGGGATCGTCACACGACGCCTCCTCTGTTGATCGGTTGACATAGCCAACGGCGACGCTCGGGGGCGGGTTCCGGTCCTATCAGGGGTCATTTCATGGCCGAATCCGGCCAACGAAAAACGCCCCGGGCAGTACCCGGGGCGTTCTCGGCTGTCGCGGCGCGGCCGATCAGTAGGAGTAGAGCTCCGAGATCGACAGGGTCGCGGCCGCCGGGTTGGAGCCGTAGGTGCCCACCCAGATGTGGTAGGCGCCGGACATCGGCCGGTTCCAGCGGAGGCTGGCGTTCAGCCCCTCCCCGCCGTCATCGTCGCAGTACCAGCTGCCGTCCGGGCCATTGACCACCAGGGTCGTGTCCGAGCTCGAGTTGGTCGAGATGATCAGCGGCAGCGAGCCGGCCGAGTAGTAGAGTTCCACGTCCGGGGCGTTGGTGACGTAGCCCCGGCAGTCGCTGCTGACCGAGTAGGACACGTCGATGTTGCCGCCGGCGGTCAGGTTGATGTTGTACGGATCCGGCGTGAAACCGGCGCGCAGCGAGACTGAGCCGTAGTTCGGCGCGATCTGCCAGTTCTGGGCCGAGGCGGCGCCGGCGGTGACGGCGAGGGCCGCGACGGCGGCCAGGGTGGTGACGACAGCTTTCATGAGTTCCATCCTTTGCGCCCGCCGCTCGGCGGGCTGTCCTGACTGAGCCTGACGCAGCAGGCCCCCCAACTTCGCCGCTAACGCTACCTGGGCGCGGCCTGCCCCCTAGAGAGCCCCACTGGAGTGCGCCCACCTTGACCTGCGTCAAAAGTCGGCGCCGCTGACGGTTCCTGACGTGGTCCTGCGGCGCCGCAGGCGGTTGACCCGCCCGCCCCGCTTCGCCATCAACGACGGTAGGGGATATCAGGACGGCGCCATGAGGCTGATTGCGCGAATCAAGCGCGACATTCGCTATCTGCAGGGCCTTCGGCGCCTCAGCCAGCGCATCAAGCCGATCACGCTCGACAGCCCTGACCTCGCCTGCGACGACTTCGAAGCCGCCGTCGATCAATGGCCCGACCGCGTGGCCGTCATCGACGAAGAACGCCAGGTCACCTACCGCGAGCTGGACATGCTGGCGAACCGCTTCGGCCACTGGGCCAAGGGGCGGAACCTGCGCCGCGGCGACACAGTCGCCATCGTTCTGCCGAACCGGATCGAATACCTGGCCGCCTGGATCGGCTTCACCAAGGTCGGCGTGGCCGCCGCCCTGGTGAACAGCCATCTGACCGGCGCCGGCCTCACCCACAGCCTGGCGATCTCCAGGGCCCACCACGTCATCGCCGACCTGGAGACCTGGCAGCAGGTCGAGACCGCCGCCGCCACCCTCGACAAGTCGGTGATGGTCTGGGTGCTCGGACTTCCCGACAGCCAGGAGGCTAGCGCGCGCCGCAACCTCGACACGGCGGTCAAGAGCGCCAGCGGCGTGCGGCCGGACCGCTCGGTCCGCGCCGGCCTGACCAACAAGGACATCGCACTCTACATCTACACCTCGGGCACCACCGGACTGCCCAAGGCCGCGCGGATCAGCCACAGCCGGGCGCGCCTCTACATGCGCGCCTTCGCCGCCGTGACCAAGACGACGCCCGAGGACCGGCTCTATTGCGTCCTGCCGCTGTACCACTCGACCGGCGGCCTGTGCGGGGTCGGGTCGGCCCTGCTGAACGGCGCGGCCCTGATCGTGCGCAAGAAGTTCTCGGCGACGCAGTTCTGGCCGGACGTCGTGGCCATGGGCGCCACCCGCTTCGTCTACATCGGCGAGCTGTGCCGCTATCTCGTGAACCAGCCCGAGCATCCGATGGAGCGGGATCACAAGCTCCAGCTGGCGTTCGGCAACGGCCTGCGCCCGGAGGTCTGGACTGACTTCCAGAAGCGCTTCGCCATTCCCGAGATTCTTGAGTTCTATGGCTCCACCGAAGGCAACGCCTCGATCTTCAACTTCGACGGCAAGCCCGGCGCCATCGGCCGCATCCCCGGCTATGTGAAGAAGCGTCTGAACCTGCGGCTGGTCCGCTTCGACATGGACGCCGAGGAGCCGATCCGCGGCTCCAACGGCCTGTGCCAGGAATGCCGGCCGGGCGAGATCGGCGAGGCCGTCGGCCTGATCGGCAATGACGCCCGGCACGAGTTCGCCGGCTACGCCGACAAGGCGGCCTCCGAGAAGAAGATCCTGCGCGACGTCTTCGCCAAGGGGGACGCCTGGTTCCGCACCGGCGACCTCATGCGCCAGGACCGCGAGGGCTATTTCTATTTCGTCGACCGCATCGGCGACACCTATCGCTGGAAGGGCGAGAACGTCTCGACAACCGAGGTCGCCGAGCGGCTGTCGGAGGCGCCGGGCGTGGCCGAGGCCATCGTCTACGGCGTCCCGGTGCCCGGCTCGGACGGCAAGGCGGGCATGGCCTGCCTCGTCATCGAAGGGCGATTCAACGCCAAGGACTTCGCGGCCTATGTCGACGCCGAACTGGCGCCCTTCTCCCGTCCGGTGTTCCTGCGCCTGAAGAAAGGCCTGCAGACCACCGGCACCTTCAAGTACCGCAAGGTCGATCTGGTGAAGGAAGGCTTCGATCCGGAACTGGTCACCGACGCCCTCTACGTTCGTGACGCCAAGGGCGCCTATGTCCGGCTCAAGCCCGAGCGCCACGCCGACATCATCGAGGGCCGCGCCAAGCTCTGACGGCGCCGACCCGCGTGACCCGCCGCGTCCTCGGTCTCCACCCGACAACGAACTCGCCGTGATGCGGTCCGAGGAGGACCGCGACAACCGCTGCTCGAAGGTTGTGGCCAGCTCGGCCGCCGACGTGCGGTCCTGAAAAGAAAACCGGCCGGGATTGCTCCCGGCCGGTTTCCCGCCCCTCGCGAACGCGCCAGCCCCGGCGCGCCCGCTTGATGTCGAACGCCTTAGTAGCGCAGGCGCAGGGTGACGCCCCAGGTGCGCGGCGCGCCCAGGAAGGCGTTGTAGGTCTGGGTGTCCGTCGCCGGGTTGTAGGGGATGCTGGCGAAGGCGGTCCCTTGCAGCGGGGCGTTGAACACGACCTGGTAGTACTCCTCGTCCGTGAGGTTCTGACCCCACAGTTCGACGGCCCAACGCTCATCCTCGGCGCCGAGGGTGATGCGGCCGTTGAACAGGGTCATCGCGTCCTGGATGCCGGCGGGCAGCAGGTCGGACTTGGTGTTGTACTCGCTGGTGTACTTGGCCGCGAGGTTGAAGCCGGCCATCAGGCCCGAACCGATCGCCCGTTCGAAGGTCACCGCGCCCGTCGCCGACCATTCGGGGGCGAAGGACATGCGGTTGCCCGGGAGCAGCGACAGCGGACCGAAGCGCGCCGGGTTCGACAGATCGGCGGCCGTGAAGTTTGAGTACTCGGTGTTGGTGTAGGTCACACCGCCCTGGAACGACAGGCCTTCCACCGGGGTGAACCAGATGGCGTCCATGTCGACGCCGACCGAGGTCACTTCCGGGATCGACTCCACCACGAAGGCGGTGCCGAGGAAGGTGTTCAGCTGGAAGTCCGAGAAGGTCTGATGGAAGGCCGTCACGTTGAACAGCATGGAGCCGTCCAGCAGCGTCGACTTCAGGCCCAGCTCGTAGCTGTCGACGGTCTCGGCGGGGAAGAAGGTCGAGGCGTCGGGCGTCACGCCGGTCTGAACGCGATCGAGGTTGTAGCCGGCGCCCTTATAGCCGCGGGCGTACGAGCCGTAGATCATCAGGTCGTCGGTGACGTCGTACGACAGGTTGATCGTGCCGCTGATGGCGTCTTCTTCGTTCTCCTGGTGCGTCGCGCGGTTGTCGAAGGCGAAGTTCGACCAGGGCAGGCAGAGCAGGCCGATGGCCTGCTGGGCCGCCGCCGGACCGAAGGCGCCGGCGATCGCCGCGGCGTTGCCCGCCGCCGCGCCGCAGACCGCGCCGTTGCCGTTGATGTTGTCCTGCAGGGCGTCGAGGGTCTTCTCCTCGTGCGTCCAGCGCAGGCCGAAGGTGAAGTCCAGGCGGTCCGTCAGCGCGAAGGTGTTGTGCGTGAACAGGGCGAAGGTCTCGGTGTCCTGCGAGTAGCGGTCCCGCACGCCCTGGCCCGGGATGAAGGTCGGGCCCGTGGCCGGCACCAGGCCGACGACGCAGCCGCCGATGGCGGCCGGGGTGTTGAACGGAGCGCCGGCGGTCACGCAGCCCACGCGACCCGTGTAGGGGCCGCCCGGAGCGGTCGTGGTCAGCAGCAGCGAGACGTAGTTGGCGTAGTCGGACCCGAACGAATAGCTGTCCTGACGGGCCAGATCTTCGGACGAGTAGTAGGCGCCCACCAGCCAGTCGAGCCGGTCATTGCCGCCGGCCAGACGCAGTTCCTGGCTCAGGGTGTCGAGGCTGAAACCGAAGTCGCCGTTCTGGTCGCGGTACAGTAGGTCCGCGCCGGAGAAGTCGACATCCATGCCGTTGACCGACTCCCACGACCGGACGCCGGTGATCGACGTCAGGGTCGAGCCGCCGAAGGCTTCGAGGTCGATGTCGGCCTGGACCGACAGACCCATGTCCTCGATGTCCTGGCCGGTGTCACGGTTCGAATAGGCCGTGCGCGAATAGGGCAGGAACTGATAGCCCGGGGCCGGGCCGAAGGTCCCGCCGGTCACGGCCGGGCGGACGCCCTGGCCGCCGGTGGCCAGCAGGTTGACCAGGCCGGCGGTCGGGCCCGAGCGGATCTGGGTGGCGACGCAGCAGAACTCCTCGCGGGTCGAGTAGTCAGCGATGGCGCGGATCGAGACGGTGTCGCTCGGCAGGAACAGCAGCTGGCCCCGGATGGTCCAGAAGTCCTGCGTCTGGTCCTCGGTGTTGGTCCGCGGGCCGTCGCCGGTCAGGACGTCGTAGAAGCCGTCCCGTTGGCGGGCGGCGACATAGAGACGGCCCGCCAGGTTGTCGGTGATGCCGCCCGTGACCGAACCGGCAGCGCCCCAGGCGCCGTAGTCGCCGTAGGTCAGCTCGGCTTCCATGCCCGGATTGAAGGACGGGGCCTCGGTGATGATGTTGATGACGCCGGCCGAGGTGTTACGGCCGAACAGGGTGCCTTGCGGGCCCTTCAGCACTTCGATGCGCTGCAGCTCGCCCAGGTCGCCGAAGCCGACGCCGTTGCGGGGACGGTAGATGCCGTCGATGACCACGCCGACCGAGCTTTCCAGGCCGGGGTTGTCACCCACGGTGCCGACGCCGCGGATACGGGCGGTGGTGATGGTCTCGGACGTGGTCGAGGTGACCGTCAGGCCGGGGGTCAGGATCTGGAGGTCCTTGATGTCCCGGACGCCCGCGTCCTCGAGCAGTTCTTCCGACAGGGTCGTGACCACGATCGGCACGTCCTGCAGGCTCTGCTCGCGCTTCTGGGCCGTGACGATGATCTCGTCGACGCGAGTGGGCTCGTCCTGCGCCTGCGCGGCGCCGGCGGCCAGGCCGGACAGCACCGCGGCGGAGGCCGTCAGACGAAGAATTTGAGTGAAGCGCATGTCCTACCCCGAGTGTGGCGGCTGTTCTCCAGACCGCACTTGCGTTTCCAACCTGACCGATCCGCGTTGCGAGTCGCGGATTCTGACCGGAATTGGGTAGTCCGAGTTTTCGCCAATCACAAGCCGCGCAAGGGCTTGGCGTGAGTCGCGCCGCCAAGCTGTGACGCAAAAACGACAGAAATGGGTGACCCTAGGTCAATATTCGTCGAGATTTCGCGGGTCCTGTTCGGGCGCGCCCTGAGCGTTCGCCGCGGGCTGAGTGCGTCCCGCCACGGACAGCAGCAGAACGCCGACCACTGCTGACAGGAACGATCCAAGCAGAACGCCCAGCTTGATCTGAACCTGCTCGGGAGAGTCGACCGCTCCGGGGAAGGCTAGCACGCCGATGAAGAGGCTCATGGTGAAACCGATCCCGCAGAGCATCGAGACGCCGTAGAGCTGGGCCCAGGTCGCGTCGGTCGGGCGCTTGCCGATCTTCAGCGCCGAGGCCAGCCAGGCGAACCCGAAGACGCCGAGCTGCTTGCCGACAAACAGGCCCGCGGCGATGCCGAGCATGAGCGGCGTAAGCGCCGCCTCGATAGAGAGCCCGGCGAACGACACGCCGGACTTGGCGAAGGCGAACAGCGGCAGGACGAGATAGGCCACGTAGGGGTGGAGGTCGTGCATGGCCTCCTTGAGGGGGCTCTGGCTGTCCTCGCGGCGCGGGGTGATGGGCACGATGGCGGCGAAGGCCACGGCCGCCAGCGATGTGGACAGGCTGGACAGGACGGTCAGATACCAGACCAGGGCGAAGCCCAGCACCCAGAAGGGCGCGGGCACCCTCTGCCAGCGGGCCAGCAGACCGCCCAGCGCCAGCAGTCCGACCGCCGCGACCGCCGGCTGCCAGGACATCCCCTCGCTGAACAGGGCCGCGATCAGCACGATGGCGCCCAGGTCGTCCACGATCGCCAGGGTCAGCAGGAAGACCCGCAGCGAGGGCGGCAGCTTCCTGGCCACCAGGGCGAAGATCGCCAGGGCGAAGGCGATGTCGGTGGCCAGCGGAATGGGCCACCCCTGCTGAGGCCCGCCCATCGGGCCGGCCACCGCCAGATAAACGAGAGCCGGGGCGACCATCCCGCCGACGGCGGCCAGGACGGGAGTCGCCAGCTTCTTCGGATCGCTCAACTCGCCGCGAAGGATCTCGTATTTGATCTCCAACCCCACGACGAGGAAGAAGATCGCCATCAGGCCTTCCTTGATCCAGTCGGAGATCGACTCCTCAAGGCGCAGCGGCCCGATCTGGAGCACATGCTCGCTCTTCAGCCAGCCGAAGTAGTCCGGCGCCAGCGGCGAGTTGGCGACGACAAGCGCGGCGACGGCGGCCAGTCCAAGCACCACGCCCGAGGCGGCTTCGGTGCGCAGGAATTCGAGTGTCGCGCGGCGCGTCACGGCGTCTCTCCCTTTAAAGCAAGGGTTGGGATTAGCGGCAGCGGCGCGCGATGGCGACCCCCAACCGTCAGGATTCGGCGGCGCCGGCCTTGCGATTTCGCCACGCCCGGAGCGCCAGCGGCAGGCCGATCGACAGGATTCCAACCCCGGTAAGAGGCAGGGCGAAACGCGCGAACAGGCTGCGGATGTCCGTCTCGCCGCTGAGTTCGCCGAGGTTCGAGCCGATCCAGCAGTACAGCAGGTGCGCCGGCAACACCCCGATGAAGGTCGCCAGTAGATAGGGTTTCAGGGGCGCGCCCATGACGCCCGCCGCGACGTTGATCAGGTGGAAGGGCACGCTGACCACCAGGCGCGCGCCAAGCACGTAGACGAAGGTGTCCTTGTCGATGCGATCGCAGATGCGGGCCATCAGCCCGCCCCGTCCGTCGATCTTGCGTCTCAGCCAGTCGCGCGCAGCCGTGCGCCCGACGCCGTAGATGGCCAGCGCCCCCACGGTGGCCGCAAAGGACGTGGCCACGCCGCCGACCCATGTCCCGAAAAGGTAGCCGGCCAGGACCGTCAGGAAGAAGACCCCCGGCGTCACGCTGGCCGTCAGCACCGCGAAGGTGAGCATCAGCAGAAGCAGGGCCAGCAGCCAGTTGTCCTCGACGAAGGCCTTCAGACCCTCCCCGTGCTCCTGGATCGACTCGAACGACAGGTAGCGGTTCCACCCCATCGCGAAGAAGACCGTGACCGCGACGAGGATCACGGCCAGGGGCAGAAATCGCCGGATCTGCTTCATCGCGCCTCGCGTCGTTATCGGCTGCCCGCTTATCCGGATTCTGTGGCGAAGACCCGGACCGTGCGGTAGCGTGACCGCAACAAGGGAGGTTCCATGTTCTGGGTTGCAGTCGCTCTGTTCGTTCTGGCGCTCGTGGTCGTCTTCTCGACGATCAAGATCGTCCCGCAGGGCCGTGAATTCACCGTCGAACGCTTCGGCAAATACACCCGCACCCTGTCGCCGGGCATCCACCTGCTGACGCCCTTCGTCGAGGGCATCGGCCGGCGCATGAACATGATGGAGCAGGTGCTCGACGTCCCGACCCAGGAGGTCATCACCAAGGACAACGCCATGGTGAAGGTCGACGGCATCGTCTTCATCCAGGTGATGGACGCCGCCCGCGCCGCCTATCGCGTCGACAACCTGTCCTACGCCATCGCCCAGCTCTGCATGACCAACCTCAGGACCGTCGTGGGCTCGATGGAGCTGGACGAGGTGCTGAGCCAGCGCGACGCCATCAACTCGCGGCTGCTGACCGTCATCGACTCGGCCACCGAGCCGTGGGGCGTGAAGGCCAACCGCATCGAGATAAAGGATCTCACGCCGCCGGCGGACATCACCAACGCCATGGCCCGCCAGATGAAGGCGGAGCGGGAACGCCGCGCCGTCATCACAGAGGCCGACGGTGAGAAGCAGGCCGCCATCGCCCGCGCCGAAGGCGCCAAGCAGGCCGCCATTCTCGAGGCCGAGGGCCGCAAGGAAGCCGCCTTCCGCGACGCCGAGGCCCGCGAGCGCGAGGCGGAAGCCGAGGCCAAGGCGACCGCCATGGTGTCCGAGGCCATCGCGCGGGGCGACGTCAACGCCATCAACTACTTCGTGGCCCAGCGCTACGTGGAGGCCTTCGCCGAGCTGGCCCGCAGCCCGCAGCAGAAGACGGTCATCGTACCCGCCGAAATGGGCGGCTTGGTCGGCACCATCGCCGGTCTGGGCGAACTGGTCGGTCTGGCGAAGGAACAGCAGCAGACGCGCACCGACACGCGCCGGGATACGGCCGCGGCTGCGCGCACTCCCCCGGCCCCGCCCGCGCCGCGCCGCGGCGGCGCCGTTCCCCGCACGGAGTAGAGCTCGATGGACGCGATGGTCGCCCTCTACGAGTCCCAGCCCTTCTGGATCTGGCTGGCGCTCGGCGCTTTGATCCTGGCGGCGGAAGCCGCCATGGGCACCGAGTGGCTGCTGTGGCCGGCGGTCTCGGCGGCGGCCGTGGCCCTGATCGCCCTGATCGCGCCGGATCTCGGCCTGCCCGTCGAACTGGCGCTGTTCGCGGTGCTGACGCTGGTCACCAGCATCGGCTCCCGCAAGCTGATCCGGCGGGTGAACCCGGCCGAGCCCGACATCAACGATCGGGCGAACCGGCTGCTGGGCCAGCGCGCCCAGGTGGTCCAGCCCTTCGTGGATGGCCGGGGCCGGGTTTTCGTGTCAGGCTCCGAATGGCCGGCGGACATCGACGGTGATGCGCCGCCGGTCGGATCGAGCGTGGTCGTCGAGGGCTTCGACGGCCCCAGACTGAAGGTGAGGACATGAAGACGCTCATCTCCGCCTCCATCGCGGCCCTCGCGTTGGCGACCGCCGGCGCCGCCTCGGCCCAGACCTGCGAGGCCCTCGTGCGGCTCGACGACTTCGGGACCCTGCCCTTCGGCGCCCAGGTCGTGGCCCTGCCGGAAGGCTTCACGGTCGTCGAGCACTGCTCAGAGGGCGTGTCGGTCGGCGAATGCGTGCTGCGCGACCCGCGCGGCGTCAGCTACGGCCTTTACGAGGGCTACGTCATTTCGAAGTTCGTAGAGGTCGGCGACGCGCCGCTGCCGTGGGAGTTCGCAGAGACGGCGGACCGCACCCGCGCCGCCAACCTGCTGACGCGCCTGACCCGCCAGCGCTCGACAGGGGTGATGTCGGCCGACAACCAGGTCCACGTGCGCTCGCAGTTCGCCTGCGGCGAAACGTTCGGCCAGGCTTTCGCCCGCTACTCCGGCAACCGCCTGGTCTCGGCCGGGCTCGAAGCCTCGCTCTAGCGTCTCGCCGCCAGCAGTTCGTCCACGCCGCGGTTCGCGAGCGCGTCGGCGCGCTCGTTCAACTCATGGCCGGCGTGGCCCTTCACCCAGCGCCAGTGGACCTCGTGCCGCTGGCGCGCCGCGTCCAGCCGCTTCCACAGGTCGTCGTTCTTGACCGGCTTCTTGTCGGCCGTCTTCCAGCCGCGCGCCTTCCAGCCGTGGATCCACTCGCTGATCCCCTTCATGACGTACTGGCTGTCGGTGTGGAGATCGACGCGGCAGGGGCGTTTCAGCGCCTCCAGCGCCATGATGGCGGCCATCAGCTCCATGCGGTTGTTGGTGGTGTCGGGCTCCCCGCCCCACAGCTCCTTCTCGTGGCCGCCGCCGGTCTGAAGCACCGCGCCCCAGCCGCCCGGCCCCGGATTGCCGCGGCAGGCGCCGTCGGTGTGGATGATGACGTGGGACAAGGGCTCAGGCTTCCGCCAGCACGCGCGGCAGCTTGAAGGTCACCGTCTCGCGCGCGCCGGAGTCCTCGGTGATCTCGGCGTCGAATCGTTCCGCGATGGCGGCGACCAGCGCCTCGATCAGCGGCTCGGGCGCCGAGGCCCCGGCCGTGACGCCGACAGTCGAAACGCCTTCGAACCAGGACCAGTCCACGGCGGCGGCGTCATCGACGAGCCGCGCCGCCTTCGCGCCCGCCCGTCGGGCCACCTCGACCAGCCGCACGGAGTTCGACGAATTCGGAGAGCCGATCACCAGCACCAGATCGCTGTCGGCGGCCACGCGCTTGACCGCCTCCTGGCGGTTGGTCGTGGCATAGCAGATGTCTTCCTTGTGCGGGTCCGGCAGGCCGGGGAAACGCCGCTTGAGCACGCCGATGATCTCGGCCGTGTCGTCCAGCGACAGGGTGGTCTGGGTGACATAGGCCAGGCTGGCCGGATCGCGGGGCTGGAAGCGTTCGGCGTCTTCCGGCGTCTCGATCAGGGTGACCGCGCCGTCGGGCAGCTGGCCCATGGTGCCTTCCACCTCCGGGTGGCCGGCGTGTCCGATCAGGACGATCTCGCGGCCGGCCGCGAAGTGGCGCTCGGCCTCCACGTGCACCTTGGAGACCAGCGGACAGGTGGCGTCCAGGAAGAACAGGCCGCGATCTCGCGCCTCGGCCGGAACCGACTTCGGCACGCCATGCGCCGAAAAGACCACGGGCCGGTCGGCCGGACACTCATCCAGGTCCTCGACAAACACCGCGCCCAGTCGCCGCAGCCGCTCGACCACGTGCCGGTTGTGGACGATCTCGTGGCGGACATAGACGGGCGCGCCGTACTTCTCGAGCGCGCGCTCGACGATCTGGATGGCGCGGTCCACGCCCGCGCAGAAGCCGCGCGGGGTGGCGAGGCGCACGCGGATCGGGCGGCGGGTCTGCAGGTCGGAGGTCACGCCTGTCATCTAGTCCCGACGGCCACGTCGCGCCAGCGGGGCTTCGCGTTGCGGCGCCTCTGTTTAGCCGCTATCAGGCGCAAGCGTCCCCCGTCGCCGGAGGGCGGCGGTTCTCCATGCCTGAACTCGGGGCCTACATGCGTCGTTTCCTTATCGGTCTGTTCGCGGCCGCCGTCGCCGCCTCGGCCGTCTCTCCCGCGGTTGCTCAAACGCGGCAGCAGGACCGCGACCGCGAGCAGGAGCAGCGCCAAGCCGAGCGCGAGCGCCGCGACGACGAATTCAACCTCACGCCCGCCCCTCTGCGTGAACGGCCTAACGCCGGGCCCTGCCCCTTCGTCCGCATCCTCTACGACGCCGCGCGCTATGTGGAGTTCGAGGGCGGTCAGCAGGCCTCTTCGGCCGTCGGCTTCACCGGCGAGATCGAGGGCGTCGAGGCGGACTGCCGCTACCGCGAGGCGGACCCGATCGAGATCGAGATGGAGATCCTGTTCCACCTCGGCCGCGGCCCGCAGGCCGAGGGTGACAGCCGCACCTATCGCTACTGGGTGGCGGTGACCGAGCGGAACAGCGCCATCCTGGCCAAGCAGTATTTCGACCTCCCGGTCTCCTTCGAGCCGGGCGAGGACCGGACTATGGTGCGCGAGCGCCTGGAGGGCATCACCATCCCGCGCTCCGACATCGCGGTCAGCGGATCGAGCTTCGAGGTTCTGGTGGGCTTCGAAGTCACGCCGGAAATGGCCGAGTTCAACCGCGCGGGCGCCCGCTTCCGGATCGACGCGGGCACGCAACCGGGACAATGAGCGACCTCAAGACCCGGCTGGGCGAAGCGGTCGCGGCCGCCTTCGCCGCCGAAGGCCTGTCCGAGACCCTGGCGCGCGTGACGCCGTCGGACCGCCCTGACCTCGCCGACTTCCAGTCCAACGGCGCCCTCGCCGCCGCCAAGCAGGCCGGCGCCAATCCGCGCGAGCTGGCCGCCAGACTGGCCGCGCGCCTGGAGGACCGGCCGGAGATCGCCTCGATCGAGGTGGCCGGGCCCGGCTTCATCAACATCCGTGTCTCGGATCAGGCCCTGGCCGAACGCGCCCTCGAACTCGCGGTCGACGAACGGGCCGGCGCCGCCCCGGTCGCCGAGCCGCGCCGGGTGGTCGTCGACTACGCGGGGCCGAACGTGGCCAAGCCGATGCACGTCGGCCATCTGCGCTCCTCGATCATCGGCGAGAGCCTGAAGCGCATCTTCCGCTTCCGCGGCGACACCGTCTGGGGCGACGCCCACTTCGGCGACTGGGGCTTCCAGATGGGGCTCCTGATCACCGCCCTGATCGACGAAGGCCGCGGCGCGGCTTTCGAAGGCGACGGCCCCTACCCCGCCGAAAGTCCTGTGACCCTGGCGGATCTTGAGCGCCTCTATCCGGCGGCGGCCGCCCGCGCCAAGGAAGACACGGCCTTCCGCGACCGCGCCCGCAAGGCGACCGCTGAACTGCAGGGCGGCCGAGCCGGCTATCGCGCCCTGTGGAAGCACATGCACGACGTCTCGATGCAGGCGCTGCAGCGCGACTTCGGCGCGCTGGGGGTCACCTTCGACCTCTGGAAGGGCGAAAGCGACGCCGATCCGCTGATCCCCGGCATGGTCGAGGACCTCCAGGCCAAGGGGCTGCTGGTCGAGGATCAGGGAGCCCGCGTCGTCCACGTCGCACGTGAAGGCGAGACCAAGAAGAAGAAGCTGCCCGACGGCACGGTGGTCGTAGTCCCCTCGCCCGATCCCCTGCTGGTCGTCTCGTCAGAGGGCTCGGCCATGTACGGGACCACCGACCTGGCCACGATCCTGGATCGCAGGAACGAACAGGTGTTCGACCTCTGTCTCTACGTCGTCGACCAGCGCCAGGCTGATCACTTCGAACAGGTGTTCCGCGCCGCCTATCTGGCGGGCTACGCCGCCGAGGGCTCGCTGGAGCACCTCGGCTTCGGCACGATGAACGGGCCGGACGGCAAGCCCTTCAAGACCCGCGAAGGCGGCGTCCTCAAGCTCGCGGACCTGATCGAGATGACACGCGACAAGGCGCGCGCGCGTCTGCATGAGGCGGGTCTGGGCGAGGACCTGTCGCCCGCGGAATTCGAGGACATCGCCGCCAAGGTGGCCGTCGCCGCGCTGAAGTTCGCCGATCTCTCGAACTGGCGCGGCACCAGCTACGTCTTCGACCTGGACCGCTTCACCAGCTTCGAGGGCAAGACCGGGCCGTACCTGCTGTATCAGGCCGTCCGCATCAAATCCCTGCTGCGCAAGGCCGAGGCCGAGGGCGCGGCCGCCGGCGAGATCGTCATCGCCGAGCCCGCCGAGCGCGACCTGGCTCTGACGTTGGACGCCTTCGCCCAGGCGATCGAGGAAGCCTACGACCGCCGTGGTCCCAACGCGGTGGCCGAGCACGCCTACCGCCTCGCCCAGAGCTTCTCGAAGTTCTATGCGGCCTGCCCTGTCCTGGCCGCGGGCCACGAAGCGACACGGCCCTCCCGCCTCGCGCTGGCCGAGGCGACCCTGCGCCAGCTCGAGACCGCGCTAGACCTCCTGGGCATCGACACGCCCGACCGGATGTAGCCAAGCTTGCCAGCCATCAAGAACGCTGGCTAAGCTGAGGTATCGGGAGGGAAAATCGATGTTCAGACTCGCCATTCTGGCTGCCGCCGCAGCCGCGCTCACCGCCACGCCCGCCATGGCGGAAATCCGCGTCTGTGAGACGACCCTGCGCGGACCCGCCGGCGAGCACACCATCCGCGTGGAGGTGGAGGACGGCCGGATCATCTACGGCGACGCCGTCTGGGCCCCGCCGCGCCAGGGCGCGCGGGCCAATGTCGAATTCCCGCGCCTGGAGCTGAACTATGGGATCACCGACTTCGAAACAGGGGCACGGACGCCGCTTCGCTACGTGACGGTTCTCCATGCCGTTCGGATGACGCGAACGACGGCCGACACCGCAGAGGTCACCCTGGCGCCGTACACCCAGCCGGGGGCCGTCAGGGACTGGCCGTTCTTCGCGCGCGCCCGCAACGCCGAAGACACGCGCTACCGCAACTCAGAGCGTATCGGCGGCAGCGTCCACTTCATGACGCCGGAAGCGCTGCAGATCGCCCAGACCGCGCCCCAGATAGAGACCTCGGTGGTGAACAACCTCAACGAGCAGATGGCCAACGGGGTCTTCCTCATGGTCCACCGCGTGGCGGCGGACGCCCTTTTTGACCGAGCCTTCCAGGACCTTTCCGACGAACTGGCCAACCCGTCGCGCTGCCGGCTCCTGCGTCACGACGAATGGTCTCGCGCTCAAGGCGTCACGCAGGAGAGTATGGCCATATACTAAGGGCGCCCGTAGCTGCTCGTCGGGACGTCCCTGGAGACCAAGATGACCGACCTCAGCGCCTTCATCGCCGGCCTGCCCAAGGCCGAGCTCCACCTGCACATCGAAGGCTCACTTGAGCCCGAGCTGATGTTCGAGCTGGCCCAGCGGAACGGGGTGGCCATCCCGTTCGACAGCGTCGAGGCGGTTCGGGCGGCCTATGACTTCTCCAACCTGCAGGACTTCCTCGACATCTACTACGCCGGGGCGAACGTGCTGCTGACCCGCCAGGACTTCGAGGACCTGGCCTTCGCCTATTTCAAGCGCGTCGCCGCCGACAACGTCCGGCACGCCGAGATCTTCTTCGATCCCCAGACCCACACCGACCGCGGCGTGCCGTTCGGCGTGGTGGTCGAAGGCCTGATCGCGGGGATGGAGCGCGCCCGGGCGGAGTTCGGGATCACCTCCGGCCTGATCCTCTGCTTCCTGCGTCACCTGTCGGAGGAAGAGGCCTTCGCCACCCTGGCCATGGCCGAGCCCTATCTGCACCACTTCATCGGCGTGGGTCTGGACTCTTCCGAGGTCGGACACCCGCCGTCCAAGTTCCAGCGCGTCTTCGCCCGCGCCCGCGAACTGGGCCTGAAGCTCTGCGCCCACGCCGGCGAGGAGGGCCCGCCCGAATATGTGCGCGAGGCGCTGGATCTGCTGGACATCGACCGCATGGACCACGGCAATCGCTCCATGGAGGACGAGGCCCTAGTCGCGCGCCTGGTCACCGAGCGGATGACCCTCACGGTCTGCCCGCTGTCGAACCTCAAGCTGTGCGTGGTGAAGAACCTGAGGGACCATCCGGTCCCGCAGATGCTCAGGCGTGGCCTGCACGTGACCCTCAACTCGGACGATCCGGCCTATTTCGGCGGCTATGTGAACGACAACTACGTCGCTCTGGCCAAAGCCGTCGGGCTGACGCGGGAGCAACTGACGCAGATCGCCATCAACAGCTTCGAGGGCTCGTTCCTGCCCGAGGACGAGAAGGCCCGGCACATCGCCGCGGTGAAGGCCTACGCGGGCTAGCTCACGCCTCCGGCCACAGGTCGACGACCTTTCCGTCCGGCGTGCGCGGCGTCCACTTCTGCGGCGCATAGCGCGGCCCCACGTCGCGATAGCGCCGCCGCGCCCGGATGACCGAATGCAGGGTGTCCGCCAGCTCCAGCACCTGGTCGTCGCTGAGCCGGTGCATCATCGCCAGCAGGCACACCTCGAGCCGGGCGAAGGAGCCGGCGCTGAGGCCCGCGGGGGATTCGAAGGGCTTTCGGGACATCGTCGCTCCGCGAGAACGATCGTAAACGTCCTTATAGGCCCATTAGCCACGCGCGGCCCTGTGGACGGGCCCTTTAGCTGTGGAGGGTAACCATCCTCAGGCGGCCGCCACCTGATCGACCTCGTTCGCCGAACCGAGCACGATCGGAATACGCTGGTGCAGCTGCGTCGGCTCGACGTCGAGGATGCGCTGGACGCCGTCGGTCGTGGCCTTGCCGCCGGCCTGTTCGACTAACAGCGCCATCGGATTGCCCTCGTACATGAGGCGCAGCTTGCCGGGCTTGTTCGGCTCGCGCTTGTCCCACGGATAGAGGAACACCCCGCCGCGCATCAGCACGCGGTGGACATCCGCCACCATCGCCGCGACCCAGCGCATGTTGAAGTTCTTCCCGCGCGGACCCTCGGCGCCCTGGAGGCAGCCGTCGATGTAGCGCTGGACGCCCTCGGCCCAGTGGCGGCGGTTCGACATGTTGATGGCGAACTCCTTGCAGTCCGCCGGGATGGTCACCGTCTCGTGCGTCAGCAGCCACCGGCCGTCCGGCGCCAGGGTGAAGCCGACCACGCCCTTGCCCACCGTCAGCACCAGCATCGTCTGGGCGCCGTAGAGGACATAGCCAGAAGCCAGCTGGTTGCGGCCCGGCTGCAGGAAGTCGGCCTCCGAGGGCGCGGCGCTCGGCGACCTCAGGATCGAGAAGATCGTCCCCACCGGCGCGTTGATGTCGATGTTGGACGAGCCGTCGAGAGGGTCGAACAGCACCAGGAAACCACCCTGCGGGTTCGAGGCCGGCTGAACGGTGTCCATCTCTTCGGACGCCACGCCCGCGACGCGCGGACAGGCCAGCAGCGCCTCGGTCAGCATGTCGTTGGTGATGACGTCGAGCTTCTTCTGCTCCTCGTCCTGGACGTTGACCGCGCCCGAGGCCCCCAGCACGCCCGTCAGAGCGCCGCCGGCGACGACGTCGGAGATCTCCGCGCAGGTCCGGCCGATCACCGCCAGAACCTCGGCCAGATCCGCGGGCGCGGCGGCGTCCTTTAACCAGGCGTCGAAGGCGGCGGGTTGGGCGGTCATGGTCTTGTTCCTGGGCGACTTCGCGGTGTGGGGCTGTCTAGGCGCGGAAACGTCGCCGCGACAAGGCCTCGCGCTTGACTTGCCCGATGAGTCGGGGCCTTTGGAGCCGCTCTCGCGGGAGAGACCGGCGGTCCTGACGGATGCGGCCGGAGCCGAAGGCGCAACCGCCCCGGAAACGCTCAGGCAAAAGAACCGCGCGGGCTTGGACGGACGCTGGAAAGTCGCCGCTTTGGCGCGCCGAAGGAGCAAGGTGGGGGTTCCCCCGCCGGAATCTCTCAGGCTTCAGGACAGCGGGGGCGCTTTTCCGGCGGGTGACCGTCTGCGCAAGCGACCGCGAGAGTCTGAATGGCCGACGAAACGCTCAGGACCACCCCGCTCAACGCCAACCACCGGGCGCGCGGCGCGCGCATGGTCGGCTTCGGCGGCTATGACATGCCGGTCCAGTACGAGGGCGTCCTGGCCGAGCACCGCTGGACCCGCGAGCACGCCGGCCTGTTCGACGTCTCCCACATGGGCCAGTGCAAGATCACCGGCGCCGACGCCGTCGCCCAGTTCGAACGCTTCGTCCCGGGCGACTACGCCATCCTGAAGGAAGGCCGCCAGAAGTACTCTCTGCTGCTCAACGATGAGGGCGGGATCATGGACGACCTGATGGCCGGCCGCCCCGATCACGACGGCCTTTTCGTCGTCGTCAACGCCGGCAACAAGGAGGCCGACTTCGCCTTCCTGAAGGCCAACCTCGAGGGTGACGCCAAGCTGACGGTTCTGGATGATCGGGCCTTGATCGCCATCCAGGGCCCCGAGGCCGCCGAGGTCATGGCCGCGCACGAGCCGCTGCTGGCCGAGATGGGCTTCATGGACACCGCGCGGCTCATGCTGTTCGGCGTCGACGCCTATGTCTCCCGCTCGGGCTACACCGGCGAGGACGGCTACGAGATCTCCGTGCCCGCCGACCAGGCCGAGCGCATCTGGAACACGATCCTGGAAGACGCCCGGGTCAAGCCGATCGGACTGGGCGCACGTGACTCCCTGCGGCTCGAGGCCGGGCTGCCGCTGCACGGCCACGACATCGACGCCACGACCTCGCCGGTCGAGGGCGCCCTGACCTTCGCCATCTCCAAGAGCCGCAAGGAGCGCCGCGATTTCGCCGGCGCCGAGCGCATCCTGTCCGAACTCGACAGCGGCCCGTCGCGCGTCCGCGTCGGCCTGTCGGTCAAGGAAGGCGCCCCGGCCCGCGAGGGCGCCGAGATCGCCGACGCCGACGGAAACGTCATCGGCAAGGTCACCTCGGGCGGCCCGTCGCCGACGCTCGGCCGCAACATCGCCATGGGCTACGTCCCTCCGGCCTTCTCGGACCTCGGGACCGAGCTGAAGGTCATCGTGCGCGGCAAGCCCGCCGCCGCCGAAGTGGTGGCCATGCCGTTCGTGGCGCAGCGCTATTACAGGAAGCCGAAGTGACGGCTTTCAACATCGTCACCCTCGGGCCTGACCCGAGGGTCGGACGCTCCGTCGCAGGATGCGTCAATACTTCAACCGGCCTGCAAGCTGCGGGTCTGATCCTCGGGTCGAGCCCGAGGATGACGAGCTAAAGGGAGAGGAACCCCATGCGCTTCACCAAGGATCACGAGTGGGTTCGCCTCGACGGCGACGTCGCCACCGTCGGCATCTCCAAGCACGCCGCCGACGCGCTGGGCGACGTGGTCTTCGTCGAGACCCCCGAAGCCGGCAAGACCGTCACCCAGGGCGACAGCTTCGCCGTGGTCGAGAGCGTCAAGGCCGCCTCGGACGTCTACGCCCCGGTCTCCGGCGAGGTGATCGAAGGCAACGACGCCCTGGCCTCGGCCCCCGAGACGGTCAACGCCGACCCGCAGGGCGACGGCTGGTTCGCCAGGATCCGCGTCTCGGACGCGTCCCAGCTGGACGCCCTGATGGATCAGGCGGCCTACGACGACTACCTGAAGTCGCTTTAACCCTTGCCGTCACCCCGGACGGCGCGAAGCGACGATCCGGGGCCTAAAGGGCGGCGGAGACGCCGAGCTTGGGTCCCGGCTCTCCGCCTTCGGCTCCGGCCGGGATGACGAGGATCGATGATGGCCCACACCTACACCGCCCATGTCGCCTGGAGCGCCGATGCGGAGGACCACCGCACCGGCCGCTATTCGCGCCGTCACGAGTGGCGCTTCGACGGTGGGGCGGTGGTGCCGGGCTCCTCGGCGCCGCCGGTGCCCGGCTCGGACCCGTCGGCCGTCGATCCGGAAGAGGCCCTCGTGGCCGCCGTCTCGGCCTGCCACATGCTCTTCTTTCTGGCCTTCGCGCGAAAAAACGGCCTGGTCGTCACCGCCTATGACGACGAGGCCGAAGGCGAGATGACGCCGAACGAGAACGGCAAGCTGTTCATCTCGAAGATCACCCTCAGGCCCCGCGTGACCTTCGAGGGCCAGGCCGACCCGGCCGCCGTCGAAGCGTCCCACCACGCCGCGCACGAAGAGTGCTACCTCGCCAACTCGGTTCGCGCCGACGTTCTCATCCAGCCCCGCTAGTC